>URQP01000041.1 GCA_900550025.1 uncultured Porphyromonadaceae bacterium
CAGCCGCAACTGGCGTGGTAAGTTTTCGGATGCCGTTCAGGAAAAGATTGATTCCACACTGCGGCTGATGGGTGTGGCGGATTTGCGCAAGCGTGTGATTGGAAGCCTGTCGGGTGGACAGTTGCAGCGCACTCTTTTAGGACGTGCCGTGATTTCCGACCCTGACATAGTGGTGCTCGACGAGCCGCTGTCGTATGTCGACCATAATTTCATCGAACAGATTTATAAAATTGTAGAAGACATATCGCATCATGCAACTTTGATACTCGTTTCGCACGAGATGACGGTAATATCCGAGATGGCAAACCGCCATTGGATTGTCGACCACACCCTCCACGAGTGCCACGCCTCGCATCACTACCTCAAGACCGAATGCGATTGATTATTTGATTGTTTTTCTGTTCTCAAACTTCGCAACTTTGAAAACAGCAGGAAGATGGTGACGATAGCACCCATGCAGTTGGTGTATATCTGCCGGAGGCAGAATATATACGGACAGGTGTGGGGCTATTGTTTTATTCCTGCTGTGGTAGCGAAGACCCGAGAACAGAATAGAACGAAATACAATCCCCACGCCTTTTTTATGCCCATTTATTAACGTTCTGTCCGGGGGATTGGCAGGCGTCAAAAACAAAATGCCTATGGCAGACGAAACAGACAGACCCAATGTCAGAGACTCGGATGAATTCGAAGTCCTGAGAAACCTTTATGCTTCTTACCGTTTCGAGATTGACAATCTTTGGAAACGTTCGTCCATTCTTTCCGTGTTTGTCGGCTTGTTCTTCGTTGGTTACGGCCAGCTTGCACTGCGTATGCTCGACAATCTTGGCAACGAGGAAAAGTTGGCTGACTCGGCTATCTGTAATGCGCTGATTTGCGGAATTGCATTCGTGGCCATCGTCTTTTCCGTAATCTGGATAATGACGGCAAAGGCCTCGAAAGGATGGCAGGAAGTGTATCAGCACAAAATTGAAGAGTATGAGGACAATTTATTGAAAACTGACTGGCCATATAAATTGGCCAATAACACTGGCGGTAAAGAATTTTTTGACTGCCTCTTGTCAACGATGCCGGGACGGTTTTCCGTGTCACGGATTAACACTCTAATCGGGATAGTGCTGTTTTGGATATGGCTATCCATACTGGTGGTTCATCTTTTCTTTGTACGGATAATCGCTTGTGACGAAAATGTCTTCTATCATCTTCCTGTTGCAGCAAACAAATAACCTTTCTGGGCAGCTTGTTTACAGCGGAACGGAAACCACAGTCGGCGGTCTCGCCCGCGGCATCTACATCATCCGTGTAGCCGGGCAAACTTTCAAAATAGCGTTGTAGTGCCGCTTCGCAGCAGGTTATATGATTACGAGGTTATGGGTTCCGCCCATAGCCCCGTTGCTTTTTGTTTGGAACTGGAGCGCAGTGTCCGTATGGCTCATAATGACATCTGCGAGCAATGATGGAGTGCGAAGGTGAGGCTTTGCGTGTATGGCAGAATCCTATTCAGGCTTTTTGCGCCGGAAAGGCGCGGCAAGCGCGGGGTCGGCACCGAGCTTCACAGCCTCCTCGGCAAACCCGGCGGCATCGTCGTAGCGGTACTGCATTTCCGCCAGCTTGGCTTTCAGCAAATAGATGTCGGGGTCGGAGGGCGCCAGTTTCTGCGCTTCCTGAATGTCGGCTTCCGCCTCCGTGAATTTCCCCAATTCAAGATAACATTCAGCCCTGCCCATATAATTCGACTGCCTGTCCTCCTTTTCGATAATCTCCGTATATAGCCTTTCCGCGCTCTCGTAATCGTTTTTCACCTTATACAGCACGGCGAAACCCCTCTTTGCGTCCAGTGAATTCTTGTCAATGGAAAGGGCCTCCTTAAAATCGCCTTCGGCAATGTCGAAAAGTCCGTAGCCAAGAGCTATCATACCGTGATAGTAACGTGAATCCACATCCTTTTTATCAAGAGCCTTTATCCTCGCATAATCCGAATAGGCGCGTTCCGTGCTGTCCATTTCGAGCAGGAGAGCCGCCCGGTTATGGAGTATAGCGACAGCATTCGGGGTAATCGACAAGGCGTTGTCGTAGTCCTTCAAGGCATCGGCAAGCCGCCCCATATTGCGGTGTACCGTCCCAAGGTTCGACAGCAACAGGTAATTATTCGGGTTGGCCGGCTCTTTCTCCAACGCCCTTTTCAGCATCTCCTCCGCCCTGCCCCAATTGCGCTCCTCCGTATAGCGGTCGACCGAATCGGCATAATTCTCATACGTCTGCGCCAACAGCAGTCCGCAACCGGAAAGACACAATATAAGAGCAACTATAAAACGCTTCATAATCTCAATTTTGATGCAAATCTACGCTGTTTTCCACGGATTATTCCGTTTTCATTAAAATTTTACTATTTTTGTAATTCACTAACAAAAACGAAATCAATATGTTGTTTCTACAAAGCACCGGAGCGGCAGCCGAAGATTCTGCCGCTGAAGTACAAAAAGAAGTTTCGGCTATCAGCTCTTGGGCAGAAAGTTTTTCAGGGATGCCAATCGACAAAATCATAGAAAAACTCACGACCGAAGCCGTAGACTTTGTATTGAAATTGCTGGTTGCCGCCATCGTATTCTATGTCGGCAAGCTGATTATCAACCGCATACACAAAAGCATCAAAAACCTGATGATACGCCGTCAGGTCGACCGCTCGCTGTCGATATTCATCCTCAGCGCGCTTAAAGTCACTTTGCTTTTCATCCTGATAATAATTGTAATCTCGATACTCGGCATCGAGACAAGCTCGTTTATCGCCCTGTTCGCCTCCGCCGGTGTCGCCATCGGCATGGCATTGAGCGGCACATTGCAGAATTTCGCCGGAGGAGTGTTAATTCTGCTGCTCAAACCATACAAAGTGGGTGATTTCATCGAAGTGCAGGGATTCACCGGCACCGTGAAGGAGATACAGATATTCAACACCATACTCAACACCGTCGACAATAAATCAATATTCATCCCCAACGGCGGTCTCTCGACCGGAAGCATCAAGAACTACAGCAAGGAAGACTACCGGCGTGTGGACTGGACTGTAAACATCGCATACGGCAACGACTACGATGTGGCAAAAAACGCCATCGCGGCAATTTTATCCTCGGACAACCGCATCGTGAAACAATATATCGAAGACGACCGTGAGGAAAGGAAAAACGCAAAACAAACCGAAACCGGCACTGCCGACGTTCCCAACGAGGAAGAACCGGAAAAGAAAGGATTAGGCCGGCTGTTCCATCACAAAAAGAAACTGTCCGCACACCTGCAAGCTCTAAGCAAAGAAGAGGCGACTACTATTCTGCCAGCTGCGAAAGCAGACCGCTCGCCGTTCATCGCGCTCGGAGCATTGTCGAGCAGCAGCGTTGACATAATAGTCCGCGCATGGGTACCGGCATCGGAATATTGGAATGTGCTCTACGACATAAACGAGCGCATCTACAAAGAACTGCCGAAAGCCGGAATCGACTTCCCGTTCCCGCAGCTCGATGTCCATCTGTCGAAATAACAACCTTATCAGAAAAACAAGAATGGCCTGCGGTTTTGACACAGGCCATTCTTGTTGTATAACCCCTAAATTTCTATTTCGCAGGTGAGAAGCCTTGACTGCGGAGATAGTCGAGAATGCGGTAGGACAATGCCTCACGGTAATAGTCGAGTATGTGTCCGCACCAATCGTTATCGGTCTTTGTGCCGGAACGTGTGCGGTTGTATTCCGTAATCTCGGCATCGTAGCCTTTCAGCAACTCCAAAAGCTGCGAATCTGCCGTATATGCGTTTTTATGGATGAATGCGCCAACCGGCTGCTTAGGCTTCAAATCGGGCATCTCGCGCGGCACACCTATGGCCAAACCGCACACCACGAACACCCCTTCGGGCAGTTTCAGCAATTCAGCCATCTTGAAAGGGTCGGCAGTACGCGCATAACCGATGCAGCAGCAACCAAGCCCCTTCGAAGTTGCGGCCACCAAGGCGTTTTCCATAGCCAACGCGGCATCGATGACACCGACAATCACACCGTCCATCGTGTTCTGGAATTCAGGAATATCAATGCCTTTCTCCTTGGCAAGAATCCAAATCTTATGGAAATCCGCACAGAACACCATGAAATGGTTGCACGTCTTTATCTGCTTCTGATTGGTTATTGCATACAATTCTTCTTTCAATTGCTGGTCGTCGATGTCGATTACCGAGAATTGCTGTCCGTTGTAGCTTGTCGGAGTATTGCGTATCGCCTCATAGATGAAAGAAAGAGTATCTTCCGGGATACTCTCCCTTTCATAACGGCGAATGCTCCTTCTCTCCAATAAAACTTGTTCTATAGTCTTCATAAATTATCGTGTTTTATATAAAAAACACCTGACAAGATTTTTTGTTCTATTATAGCGGAGTACAACCGATGCCCGGCTTGTCGGTAAGCGTCACCTTGCCGTCGACAATCTTCATTCCGTCGAAGCAATCGTTCGAAATAAGCAAGTTGCCGTCCAAATCCGCCCAATCGACCATCGGTGCCAGTTGCGCCGCGGCGCTGATGGCGCACGAAGTCTCCGTCATACAACCAAGCATCACACGCATACCGAAACCGCGTGCAAGGACAGCCATTTTATATGCCTCGTGCATACCGGTACTCTTCATCAATTTTATATTGATTCCGTCGTAAGCCTCACGAGCGCGGGCAACATCCGACAATCTTTGCAAAAATTCGTCGGCTATCAGCGGAAGCGGGCTGCGTTCACGAAGCCACAAAGTCTCATCAACCATCTCTTTTGGGAAAGGCTGCTCCACGAACAGGCAGTTACGTTCCGCAAGCCATTCGCACATTTCCAAAGCCTTTTCCTTATTAGTCCACCCCTGATTGGCATCGACACAAATAGGACGGTCGGTCTTAGAACGGATTATCTCGACAAGCTCCTTGTCGTTATCAAGACCCATCTTCACTTTCAGCACCTTATACGGAGCCGCCTCATCGACCTTTTGGCGCACCACTTCCGCGGTATCTATACCGATAGTGAACGATGTGTTAGGAGCTTTTTCCGGAGAAAGTCCCCAAATCTTATACCACGGTTGCCCCATAATCTTGCCGAGCAAGTCGTGCAACGCAATGTCAATCGAAGCCTTTGCCGCACGGTTGTCGGGGGCGATATTATCGACATACTCCAATATCTCCTCCATACGGAAAGGGTCACTGAACTGCGACAAATCGACCTTGCTCAAGAACTCGCATACCGACTTGATGGATTCACCCAAATACGGAGGCATCGAGGCCTCACCATAACCGATTATTCCGTCATACTCCAACTGCACCAGCACGTCAGGAGTGGTAGTACGGCTGCTTTTCGCCAAATTGAAAGCGTGACGCAACGTCAGTTCGTATGGCTTGTACGACAAATTAAGCCGTCCGCCGCGCGAAGTTTTTTTTTTTAGCCATACCGGCAGCGGAAATAGAAATAGGACTTGACACTGCTATTAAACCAAGAGCTGTTCCTTTTAAAAATTTACGACGATCCATATATCTTGAATTTTATATTTTTATTTATTGAAATACCATTCGTGATTCCTCACCGCTACAATTCCTTTCGTGCCGACTTCACCTTTAATCCTTGACATCGACAGAAAATTATAATCAAGGAAATCGGATGCCGACTTGTCCATGCTGTTGATTTTCACGCGTCCGGAACTATGAATATATTTTCCGTTGCCGATATACATCGCCACGTGGGTCACCTTTCCCGACTTTGTCCCGATGAAAATCAAGTCGCCCGGCTCAGCCTCTGTCCTCCACTTCTTAGGGTCGATTTTCTTACCGGTAAGAGCCTGTTGCGAAGCGTCGCGCTGCAAGATTATTCCATTCGAGAAATAAGCCGTCCTCACAAATCCGGAACAGTCAGCCATCTTTGCCGACATACCGCCCCACAGATACGGAGTGCCCATCATACGGCGCGCGCTTCTCTCGATTGTAGGCATATCGAAATTCTGCTTAGCCCATTCCGAGAATTCCTTAACATCCGTTTTCTTCACATACCCTGTCCTTCCGTCAGGCAACGACACCTGCACAAAACCGGCTGTTTCACCCTTATATTCAAGGATGTTGCCCAAAAGCAAATCGGAAACGGCAGCGTCGATATTCTCCTCAGGTTTTTCGTATGCCATCGACAGATTGGCAGTAACCACCACCCTTCTCGCCTTTTTCCATGCAGCGAATCCATCGGCAGAAAGGAACTGCAATGAGCTGTCGGTCACGTATGCAATATAGCCGTCGGGAGTCTGCACCCTCGACATTCCACCGTCACATTCAAGAACTTTCACCGGCGTGCCCATTATAGCCTGCGACACCAATTCCGCCCCGCTCCTCGGCTCGCCGCGCAGACAAGCCACGGAAATAGTGACCAAAGCCCACGGTTTTTCCACCGTAGCATCGGGCAACAATGTTATGGAGTCCTTATAAGCTATATTAACAGCTTTCAATCCTCTCAACAAAGCATCCTTGGCATCCGGATTATCGGTCTTTCCACGAAGAACCACACTGTTACCGCTCTGCTTGTCGGCAGTAACCGACCATACGGCCACCCTCGTGTCGGGTGCATACTGTTGCTTTACATCCTTAATAACATCATCAGCCACAATACGGCTGTATATAGGCATGCTGAGCGACATCATCAAAACCGCGATAATACTTTTTTTTGCAAACATAATTGTGTAAGGTTTTATTTTATTTCTTCTATGCTTATTAATTCAAATTCAGGTGTCCAATCACGATAATAGAACAGATTTCCGCCGTCATATTCCATCTCGCCCAACTGGAAATCCACCGTCTCGCTACGCACAAACTTCTTTTCGGGCGACAACTTCCCGCCCACGCCTTTATTGGAAGCAAAACGGTAGATGTCGATGCCTGTCTTATAGAAATTGCGCACGGCCTTGTCCTTTGCCACCTCAAGGATGCCGAACGACATATCGGCCGGAACCCATCCTATACCTTCATAATAGGCTTCCGCCCAATCGTGCATCCCTTCCTTTCCGGGATGAAGCATCCATCCGCTTTCCCAACGCGCCGGTATGCCCAACGCGCGGAGAAGGGTTATATATAGCGACGAAACCTGCCCGCAATCGCCATATCCGCGGTCGAGCACATAGCGGGCAAGATTGCCTATCGTGCTGTACTCCCTCGCTCCCGCCCATGGGAAATAAGCGTCAATCCAATCATATACAAGCGACGCCTGACGCAACGGGTCAGTCTCGTTGCCCACGATTTTCCGGGCCAAAGCCCTCATCTCATCGTCAATTATAAATTGCGGCAACTCAGTGGAAGTGTATTTCTTGTAAATCTCCGACTGAACATCATACGGCTTCCTGTTCTTCATAATATATTCAGGAGAAACGTATTTCGACGTAACGTCATACGACAATTCGTATTCAAAAACCGTGGGTTTGCCATCTGCCGCGGGCTTTTCCATATAGACAGTGTTGTGCAGGCTGTTCTGCGAATAAGTCACCTTATCCGACGATGACAACAAGCGTATGTTTGTCTGTCGGCCGTTCTCAACCGGGAACGGCCCCCATGCGCGCACCTTCTCGCCGGCCGGCACCACTCCGTCGTTGAGCGTCATCGTAATCCTAACCTTCACCCTGTATTTCCTCTCCTTGCCGCTTTCCGCATCGGTAATCGCGTTTTTTGCATATTCAGCGTATTCCGCATCCGACTGGATTTGCTCGGCACGCCTGTCGGCAGCCAATTCCGGCACAAGACGGTCAAGATTGGAAACCGTCTTGCGGAACATATATTCCTTGCCGTCGATTATTTTGGTCTCGATATATTTTTTCTTTATCCACTCCTCTATTTGCCCGGTAGTGGCAAACGGAAACTTATCCTGTATGGCCTTAACGCCATCCGCATACGGAATGCGGAAATCCGACCTGATGCGGTCCATAATCTCATTAAGCGAGTCTTTCTCGAAACAAGTCGCTTCCGTACTGGATTTCAACACCTCCGACGCCGCTGCAAACTCGCCGCAAGACATCATAGTCCTCACTTGTTCCGGCACTTCCGCGAAACTATTGAAAGCGGGAATCAGTCCTAATAAAAAAATAAAACGGTTCATATACGATATACAAAAATGATGTATTGGAAATTTGAAAACAAAAATAATGATAATTTGTCTACATTGCCAACTTCCACCGCATAAATTATAAAAATTTATTACATTTGCCCCTCAAAAACCTGAATAGAATTTATGAACATCCCTAATATACGGCTGATTTCACAACAACTGACAAACCCGCAGTTCTCCGATGTCCACGAGCTCGTTGCATGGATGGGGATGCTGCAGGCGCAAGACTACAAAATGATGCGCTGGGCAATAGGCATACGGCTCAAAAACCCAACGATGGAAAAATTCAGAAAAGCATACAGCACCGGAGCTGTCATAAGGACGCACTTGTTCCGCTGCACGTGGCAACTCATAGCGGCGGAAGACGTGCATTGGATGCTTAAATTGTGCAGCGAAAAAAAACAAGCGGGCAATCAACGGATATACAGCATACCGCGGACACACGATAAGCGAAAAAGAATACGGACATACAAACGAGCTTATCTATCGAACCCTTTCGGGACATAAATCAATGAAAAAAGACGAGCTTTCCGCCCGGCTTGTCGGGCTCGGGCTTCCCGACGACAACCACACGCTGTCAATCTATCTGAGAAGAGCCGAACAAGACGGCATAATTTGCAGCGGAGATTTCGACGAACGGCAAAACACATACGCGCTAATGGGCGAGCGTGTTCCAATGCCTAACAGACTCAGCAAAGAAGAATCTTTGGCCATTCTCGCGAGAAAATATTTACGCAGCCATTCACCGGCAACTTTGGAAGACTTCGCATGGTGGACAAACCTGAGCATGAAAGAATGCCGCGAAGCAATAGAGTCCATACGGAAAGAAATATTTGAGGAAAATTATGATAACTCCACCTATTATATTCATCAAGACTGCAATACAAGCAGAAAATGCCGGAACCTGATATTGCTGCTGCCCGCCTACGACGAGTATCTGCTCGGATATAAAAGCCGGAATCACATAATAGAACACGCATTCCGCCACAAGGCATACAGCAACAACGGACTGTTTTACCCGGTAATAGCGCGCAACGGAACAATCGTAGGGAGATGGCATCCAAAAAAAGCCGCCGAATTTTTCAAGGAAGAATACGCAGCCGACATCTTCCGTCTGCTCCGGCATACAATGATTTCATCAATTCTTAACGGCTATAACATTCCATAAAAACCGTTGCAATTTTTAAGGCGCAAAAATTCACGGTTTGGCATTTGTTGAGTAATTTTGCGGAAACGAAAAACTGAAAACAACATAAATTACGTAATTATGGCAACACCAGAATTCAAGTACCGTCCTATGTTCCAAAGAGGGAAAGACGATACGGAGTACTATCTGCTTACGAAAGACTATGTTTCGGTAAGCGAGTTTGAAGGTCATCCGATTCTCAAGGTAGAAAAAGAAGGACTTACGGCAATGGCTAATGCGGCGTTCCACGACGTGTCGTTCATGCTCCGCCGTTCCCACAACGAACAAGTGGCAAAAATACTCCATGACCCGGAAGCAAGCGAAAACGACAAATATGTGGCTCTCACATTCCTGCGCAACGCCGAAGTGGCAGCCAAGGGAGTGCTTCCGTTCTGTCAGGATACCGGTACTGCCATAATCCACGGCGAAAAAGGCCAGCAAGTATGGACAGGCTATTGCGACGAGGAGGCATTGTCGTTAGGCGTATTCAAGACCTATACGGAAAACAACCTCCGCTATTCGCAAAACGCACCGCTGTCGATGTACGAGGAAGTAAACACAAAATGCAACCTTCCGGCACAAATCGACATCGAGGCGACAGAAGGTATGGAATACGAGTTCCTCTGCGTCACCAAAGGCGGCGGCTCGGCAAACAAGACATATCTCTATCAGGAAACTAAAGCCATCCTGAATCCGGGCACATTGGTGCCGTTCCTTGTGGAAAAAATGAAGACACTCGGCACAGCCGCATGCCCTCCATACCATATAGCATTCGTAATCGGCGGCACATCGGCAGAAAAGAACCTGCTGACAGTGAAACTCGCCTCCACACACTTCTACGACACACTGCCGACCACAGGCGACGAGACAGGCCGCGCGTTCCGCGACATAGAATTGGAAAAGAAAGTGTTGGAAGAGGCCCACAACATCGGTTTGGGCGCACAATTCGGAGGTAAATACTATGCCCACGACGTGCGCATCATCCGCTTGCCGCGCCACGGCGCATCGTGTCCGGTAGGTTTGGGAGTATCGTGCTCGGCCGACCGCAACATCCGTTGCAAAATCAACAAAGACGGTATCTGGATTGAGAAACTCGACAGCAATCCCGGCGAACTAATCCCAGAAGAATTGAGAAATGCAGGTGAAGGCAATGCCGTAAAAATCAATCTCGATCAGCCGATGAGCGAAATATTGAAAGAGTTGACAAAATATCCGGTATCGACACGTCTTTCGCTTTCCGGCACAATCATAGTGGCACGCGACATCGCGCACGCAAAATTGAAAGAGCGCATCGACCGCGGCGAAGACCTTCCTGAATACTTCAAGAACCACCCGGTTTATTACGCAGGGCCCGCAAAAACTCCTGCCGGAATGGCGTGCGGCTCTATGGGCCCGACAACGGCAGGACGCATGGACCCGTATGTCGACCTGTTCCAAAGCCACGGCGGAAGCATGGTGATGCTTGCTAAAGGCAACCGCTCGCAGCAAGTAACCGATGCCTGCAAGAAGCACGGCGGCTTCTATCTCGGAAGCATCGGCGGGCCGGCTGCAATCCTTGCGCAGAACAACATCAAGAGCATCGAGTGCGTAGAATATCCTGAACTCGGAATGGAGGCCATCTGGAAAATCCACGTAGAGGATTTCCCGGCATTCATCCTTGTAGACGACAAGGGCAACGATTTCTTCAAGCAAATCAAGCCCCGCTGCGCCGGATGCGGTAAATAAACGTCTGCGCTCCAATAACAAATAAAGCCGTATGGAAAAGCGCCTCAACGCACTGCCATACGGCTTTTTCATATATTGCAAACCGGCAACATAAAACAGTAATGGCGTCCATTACTTCGCAGTTCTGAACGCCATAATCGGATACGAAAAAGTTATTTTTATTTTTACTGAACTACCAGCTCATCTATCTTTAATTACCCTTTTTGTTTTTGAAGTCATTTATATGACTACGACATACTGTTTAGGTTTAATCAGCACACCGGCACTTAACTTATATTAACACAACTCGCAAAAAGATTGACTCTGTATGGATAATCCGATGTAATAATATCTTAACAAAGTTTTCAATTAAAGCATTTTTTATACACCAACATTACATTTATCTTTGTACCATTAAACAATAAAAACCTGACATTTCATTATGAATACTAAAACAATAATCAAAAGCCTTTCGATAGCGGCACTTCTGCTATGTTCGCAAAACATGCAAGCGTTGAAGTTCTCCCTAATCAGCGACACACACGTAGTTCCGGGAAACGTCAACGAACAGCAACTCAAAAATGCAATAGCGGAAATCAACGGCAATGATTCCGAATTCGTGATACTTTCCGGCGACTTGTCGAACGAAGGCAGCGACGAACAACTCTACAATATAAAATCCATACTCGACGGACTGACGAAACCTATCTATGTAATTCCCGGCAACCACGAGAACAACTGGTCGCAAAGCGCGACAAAAACATTCATCGACATATGGGACAACGACCGATTCGTCTTTGAAAAAGACAGCCTTATATTTATAGGAATCAACTGCGGCCCATATATGAAAATGGGCGACGGCCACATAAAACAGGAAGATCTGATATGGCTCGACAAGGAGCTGACGAACCGCTGCACACCGGGCAAGCGGGTAGTTTCAATCAACCACTACCCCATCAAAGACGACCTCGACAATTGGCAGGAATACATCAAGATTCTCCAAAAATATCCGGTAATTGTACACATCTGCGGCCACTACCACACTTATGACAAATATAAAGGCGGCGACATCGACGCCGTGATTTGCAGGGCACTGGATATGACAAGAGTGAACGACGGATACGGATACACGAATTTCGACATCACGACGGATTCCATCTTTCTCTACGACAAAGCCATCGGCAAAAAGCAAGTGCTGAAATATGCCTTTCCTGCAAATGCCAAGCATCCGGAATATAAAGAAATAGCAACCGAAAAATTTGCTGTCCCGCAGAATGTGAAGATTGAAAAAGTGTTTCAGGACAGCGCGTCGATTTTCACACGTGTGGCCATCGACTCGAAACGAATTTATTTCGGGAATTCGCTCGGCGAGGTAAAGGCAATTGACAAGAACACCGGCAAACAGTTATGGAAATTCGAGACAAAAGCCTCGCTGTTCTCACGCCCGGCACTCACCTCGAAGTACATTATTATCCCTACATCTGACAAACGTATCATTTGGGCAGACAAAGAAACCGGACGGATAATCCGCGAAAACGACTCAAAAGGCCCGTACGTGGCCGACGGCGTAGTCAAAGGAGACCGCCTATATCAAGGAGGGTACAAGAAATTCGAATGCTGGAACACCAATACAGGCAATATGATATGGCGCAATGAAGATTTCAGCAACTATTGCCAAGCAGCGCCGGTAATCGACGGCAACGATGTGATATTCGGCGCATGGGATACCTACCTGCGCTGTCTCGACCGTAAGACCGGCAAACTGAAATGGAAATGGAACAATGGGAAAAACGCAAATATGCTCGGCCCGGGAAACTGCGTACCAGTCGTAACAAAGGACCGCGTATTTGTAGTTGCTCCCGACCGCTATATGACCGTGCTCGACCGCAAAACCGGAAAAGAGATATGGCGTTCCAACTTCGACGGCAAATATAAAGTACGCGAAAGTCTCGGCTCATCGCCCGACAAGAAATATGTCTATGCCAAGACTATGGACGGACAGTTGGTAGCTGTGAACACCGAAAGCGACACTCCCGCCGTGGATTTCGTGGTCGATGCAGGATTCGGCTATGAGCACACCCCATGCATAATCGTCGAAAAGAACGGAATAATCTTTATGGGCTCCCGCAAAGGCGTGTTGGCAGCCATCGACGCAAAAACATTCCAATTGCTATGGCGCTATCAACTCGGAAGCTCCGCCCTCAACGGATTCGAAATCGGGAAAGACGGCAGCGTCTATGCCTCGCTGATAGAAGGCTCGATATGGAAAATAACACCCAAAAAGTAACTTTATGGAACTGCCGCAAGACCCGATAATACTATTAGGCATACTCAACACCAAGCTGCGCGACTACTACCGCAGCTTGGATGCTTTATGCGAGGATATGCACATCGACAAAACCGACATCCTCAAACGGATGAAGGATGCCGGTTTCGAATACAGTCCTGAAAACAATAAATTCTGGTAAGAATTCCGACAATCACCAGCAGCCTAAAAGCCGCTGCAATGTCTCAATCTGATAATTCCATAAGTCTTTCGACTCTTCCAGCTCGTCCGCCTCGGCAAAATCGGTGACGGTAAGTATGGTATTGTCGGTAAATTCCGAAGTAGTAATCTTCAATTCAAAAAAATTTTTATCGGTATCCTCTTTCCAATGATAACGTATGTATTTGTCAGTGCGGACACCGACAATAGCGACAGCCTGCTCCACTCCATTCCAATCAAGCACCATTTCCTTACCATTTTGCTTCACATCGTCGGCAAACCATTCTTTCAGACCATTAGCAGTAGCTATATACGACCAAAGCAATTGCACCGGCGTACTCTTCATATCGTATTCTAACTGGAATTTCTCCTTAGCCATAACGTTATCCTTGTTTGTAAATTTTCAGTGCGCTAAATAAGTACATAGTTCATAAACCAACAAATATTTACAGTATTTTTTATCTACCGACAAAGAAATAGTTAAGCAATACGCTTCCATTACACAACATCACGGCAATCCGGAACGGAATCTACGATTCTTTTGCATTTTTTTAATAATATTCACCAGCAATTAAACGAAGAAAAACACCACACTACACAATTATTATAGTAATTTTGCGACAGTAAAAAAACTATCAACTATGGCTTTATTTGACAGGCTGACGAAAACAGCACAAGAAAACAAACAGAGAATAGTCCTCGCTGAGGGAACGGAACCAAGAACACTGACAGCCGCCGATATGATAATACGCGACGGCATAGCCGACATCATCCTTTTAGGCAAGCCGGAAGAAGTAAAAGCCAAGGCTGCCGAACTATCATTATCCAATATCGGAAAGGCAACGATTATCGACCCGACCGATACCGCATTCACAGAAAAATATGCGCAACTGTTCTACGAGCTACGCAAATCGAAAGGCATAACCATAGAAGATGCGCGCAAGACTGTACTTAACCCGCTCTATCTCGGATGCCTCCTGATTAAAAACGGTGATGCCGACGGCCAAGTGTCGGGCGCATTACACACTACCGGCGACGTGCTACGCGCGGCTTTCCAAGTAATCAAGCCGAAGAAAGGCATAAGCGTGGTTTCCGGAGCATTCCTTATGATGCTTCCAGAAGGCTCTCCTTACGGAACCGACAACATATTGGTATTTGCCGATTGCGCCGTAGTGCCGAATCCTACAGCACCGGAACTGGCTCAAATAGCCGTATCAGCTGCAGAAACAGCAAAATACCTTGCCGGCATCGACCCACGAGTGGCAATTCTGAGCTTCTCCACAAAAGGAAGCGCAAAGCACGAAATGGTCGACAAAGTAATCGAGGCAACAAAGATTGCGCACGAGATGGATCCGACAATAAAACTCGACGGAGAGTTGCAGGCAGACGCAGCCATCGTACCGTCGGTAGGCAAAAGCAAAGCCCCGAACAGCGAAATAGCCGGAACAGCCAACGTATTGGTATTCCCGTCGCTCGAAGTCGGCAATATCTGTTATAAATTAGTGCAACGCCTTGGCGGAGTACAAGCAGTAGGACCGTTCCTGCAAGGATTGGCAAAGCCTGTCAACGATCTTTCTCGCGGATGCAGCGCAGAAGACATTTACAAGACAATCATAGTAACCTGCAACCAAAGCATTAGTGCAAAACAAGAATAAGACAATGAAGATACTCGTACTTAACTGCGGAAGTTCTTCCGTAAAATATAAACTCATCGACCTTGAAGGCAACAATCAGAATATTCTTGCCGAAGGCGGCGTGGAAAAAATAGGATTGCCCGACTCTTTCCTGAAATTCAAATATAACGGCGAGAAGGTGACAATCCCGGCATCAATGCCAAACCATAAAATTGCAATCCACATCATACTCGACAATCTGACAAGCGAGAAATACGGTTGCATCAAGCATTTCGATGAAATCGACGCCGTAGGCCACCGTCTTGTACACGGAGGCGAAAAATTCAACAAGAGCGTACTCATCACAGACGAGGTAATTGCAAAAGTAAAGGAATGCTACGACCTCGCTCCTCTCCACAATCCGGTAAACATAGCCGGAGTGGAAGCCATCAGCGAGATTTTGCCGGAAGTGCCGCAAGTCGGCGTGTTCGACACAGCATTCCACCAGACAATGCCTGACTACGCCTATATGTACGCGCTTCCTTACGAAGCATACGAGAAATACGGCGTGCGCCGCTACGGTTTCCACGGAACGAGCCACCGCTACGTATCACGCCGCGCATGCGAATATTTAGGTGTCGACTATGAAAAGCAGCGCATAATCCCCTGCCATATAGGCAACGGAGGCTCAATCACTGCAATCCGCGACGGCAAATCAGTCGACACATCAATGGGACTTACCCCGGTAGAAGGATTGATGATGGGTACCCGCTGCGGCGACATCGACCCTGCGGCCCTGCTCTACTTACAAGAGAAAATGCACCTCGACGCTGACGGCTCGCAAGCACTCATCAACAAGAAAAGCGGAGTGCTCGGCATCTCAGGAATTTCATCCGATATGCGCGACATCGAAAATGCCATCAAGGAGGGCAACAAACGCGCCGAATTGGCATTGAAAATGT
Source organism: uncultured Porphyromonadaceae bacterium (assembly GCA_900550025.1). Lineage (GTDB taxonomy): Bacteria > Bacteroidota > Bacteroidia > Bacteroidales > Muribaculaceae > Limisoma > Limisoma gallistercoris. The sequence continues at coordinate 16,080 of URQP01000041.1, forward strand.
ACGAATACCGCATCATCAAATACATCGGGGCATATACTGCAGCATTAGGCGGTGTCGACATCATCGTATTCACCGGAGGCGTAGGCGAGAACCAGACAGTGACACGCAGCCGCATCTGCAAGCAGCTGGAATACCTCGGCGTAGTTTTCGACGAGGAAAGCAACGCAGTCCGTGGCGAGGAAGTCACAATCACAAAGCCGGAATCGAAAGTAAAGGTAGTAGTGATACCTACCGACGAAGAGTATATGATAGCGTGCGACACAGCAGCAATTGTCAACGGCAAATAATTCAGAAATCATATAGACATTAAGGAATGCGTCGTAGTTTGACGCATTCCTTTTCATTAAATGCCATTACCGCAATTTAAATGACAAGAATCCTGAAAATCGCAAAAAGAATTCTCATCTGGTTTTTCATCCTGTCGGCAGGCTGCGTGATATTATTGCGATTCGTGCCAGTATATTTCACGCCACTGATGGGAATACGCTGCGCACAACAAGCATTCAGCGGCGAAAAGCTGAAACTGAAGCACAAATGGATACCGTTAGAGGAAATGTCGCCGAAAATGCCGATGGCTGTGATAGCTTCGGAAGACAACCGCTTTCCTGACCATCACGGATTCGACCTGATTGAAATAAACAAAGCCATAAAGGAGCGAGAGCGGGGACGCCACCGCGGGGCAAGCACCATATCGCAGCAAACAGCCAAGAATGTATTCCTATGGCCGTCGTCCTCATGGATACGCAAAGGATTCGAAGCCTATTTCACGGTATTGATAGAATTATTCTGGAGCAAGGAACGGATTATGGAAGTTTATCTGAACTCAATCGAGATGGGCGACGGAATCTATGGAGTTGAAGCTGTGGCGCACGAGCACTTCGGGAAAAAAGCATCGGAACTGACAGCAGGAGAATGCGCCCTGATAGCAGCCACTTTGCCGAATCCGCTAAAATACGATTCCGCGCATCCTTCAAGATATATGCTGAAACGGAAATCCCATATTCTCCGGCTGATGAGAGTCCTGCCAAAATTCCCCTCTGACAAATAAATCAATATGCAGCTCAATATCGACCTGACGAAAGGAGGAATAACCTCATCGCTGCTTCGGTTCACAGTCCCGATGATTGCCGGAGCATTGCTACAGCAATGCTACAACATCGCCGACACGATAATCGTAGGACAATGTATCGGTACACAGGCACTTGCCGCCGTCGGCTCCGCCTACACGCTGATGGTGTTCATCATATCGATATTGCTCGGACTGTCGATGGGAGCCGGCACAGTGTTTTCCTTGCAATTCGGAGCCGGAAAACATGAGAAATTGCGGCAAAGCATATTCGTCTCGTTCATATTTATAGGAATCATTACACTGGCATTAAACGCTGTCGCTTTCATCTTTCTCGACGAAACACTCGTCTGGCTACAAGTTCCCGGCGACGTAGAACCGCTGATGCGTACATACCTTCTCTACATCTACGGAGGAATCATCTTCACATTCCTCTACAATTTCTATGCCGCCCTGCTCCGTGCCGTCGGCGATTCCGTGACTCCATTGATTTTTCTGTCGGTTTCCGTGGTACTGAACATCGCCCTCGATCTGATACTCATAATATCCTTCGATATGGGAATCGAAGGGGCAGCGATAGCCACGGTAGCATCGCAAGCCGTAGCCGCCGCAGGGATAATAGTTTTTACCCGCCTCAAGCGTCCGGAGCTGAAACTTACGCGTAATGACATAGTTTTCAGCCGTTCCAGCCTGAAAGAAATCATATCCTTCTCGTCGCTTACATGCGTGCAGCAATCAGTAATGAATTTCGGGATACTTATGGTACAAGGACTTGTGAACAGTTTCGGCCTTGCTGTGATGGCCGCATTCGCGGCAGCCGTGAAAATCGACTCGTTCGCATATATGCCCGTACAGGAATTCGGCAATTCTTTCTCCACTTTCGTGGCACAGAATTTCGGCGCGGAAAAAACCGACCGCATTAAAAGAGGCATACGCAGCGCATTCATAACCGCCATAATCTTCTCAATAGCAATCACGCTGATTGTTTTCATTTTCGCAAAGCAATTGATGATGATATTCATTGCGCCGGAAGAGATTGAAATCATCAATATCGGCATACAGTATTTGCGAATAGAAGGCTCGTTCTACGTAGGAATCGGAATTCTTTTCCTGCTCTACGGCTACTACCGTGCCATACGGATGCCGGAAATGTCAGTGGTGCTGACAGTGCTTTCCCTCGGCATACGCGTAGCACTCTCCTACTGGCTATCGGCCATACCGAGCATCGGAGTAAGCGGAATATGGTGGTCGATACCAATCGGATGGTTCATAGCCGATTTTGTGGGAATCCTGTATTATCGAATCAAAATACACAAACATCTAAATATAATCCACGAATGATAAGAGAAGTACGCCCGGATGATGCCGCACAGATTGCTGGAATCTACAACCACTACATACTCGAAACAACCATATCGTTCGAGACACAACCGCTTTCTGCGGAAGATATGAGAATAAGAATCGAAGAAATAAGTTCATATTTTCCTTATTTCGTGGCAGAAAACAACGGAAAACTCACGGGATATTGCTATGCGCATCCTTGGAAAGAGCGGGCAGCATACTGCAAGACTTTGGAAACGACAATTTATCTTGCATCCGAAGCAAAAGGGAGAGGCTTGGGAACTCGGCTTATGACGCAGCTAATAAAGGAATGCCGCAATCGTGGATACCACGCCCTGATAGCCTGTATCACTGCCGAGAACGAGGAAAGCTGCCAGTTTCACGAGCGGCTCGGATTCAAGAAAGTGTCGCATTTCGAGCAAGTGGGACAAAAATTCGGCAGATGGTTAGACGTGGCCGACTATGAGCTTATGCTATAACCACGACTTGATTTGTTGAAATAAATCCGTAACTTTACGCCACATTTTTAATCGAAATCAATATGACAGCACAGATAGCAAACTTCATAACTTGGACTTTCAACCCAGATTTCATATCCCATCCGGTCACAATCCGCTGGTACGGCCTGATGTTCGCCATCGGATTCATTTTCGGTGTATGGCTCATAGCAAAGATGTTCAAACACGAGGGAGAAAAGAACAGTTGGGTTGACTCTCTGTTCATCTACGTCGTGATTTGCACTGTGGTGGGAGCGCGTCTCGGCCACGTGTTTTTCTACGCGTGGGACGAATACTACTCCACTCATCTCATCGACATATTCAAAGTTTGGGAAGGCGGCCTTGCAAGCCACGGCGGCGCAATAGGAATAATAATCGGAATATTCATCTATTCATATTATGTCACTAAGCGCAATCCGCTATGGACTTTAGATCGCTTGGTTGTGCCTGTGGCATTCGTGGGCGGACTGATAAGGCTCGGCAACCTGTTCAACCACGAAATTTACGGACACGTAACCGACCTGCCATGGGGCTTCCGGTTCATCACCAACCTCAATGAATGGATGAAGGGCGCAGAACCTGTTTTCAGTCTGCCGTCGCACCCGACACAGCTTTATGAAGCTCTCTGCTACTTTGCCTTGTTCGGGCTACTGATGTTCATGTACTGGCGGCGCAACTCCGAAGA
>URQP01000042.1 GCA_900550025.1 uncultured Porphyromonadaceae bacterium
GCGGAATGCGTCAGCCCCGGCAAACGTGACCTTAATACGCGGATACTTCGCGTCAGAAAGCAAATACAACTTCGAATCAGTATTCTCGCCGATAAAACTCTGTTTCTTGGCTACAGGCTCGAAAACAAAACGCTTGACGTACGGATAGCCTTGTTCCGCATCATAAAGCACGGCTGTCCACACCAATCCTTCACGATATTTCTCTATGCGCAAAATATTGTCCTCATAATGGTTTCCGGCATCGAATGTAGACGTATAATACTCTCCGCTCTTAAGCACCACCAAAATACGGTCGTTGGAATTGAACTCGCCAAGCGATTCCCCCCTGCCGTCATAGTTCAGGCGCAGAACGTCAGGGTCGAACCATACCTCACGGCCGCCCAATGTAGACACACCTTTTTCTTTCAACGATATGCGGTGAACCTCGTTTTTAGTAACCATATTGCCTAACGAGCCTTTCCCCTTGATGGCTATATCGGCAAAATCCACATCGAACTGCAATTTCTTCAACCGCGGCTTGTCCTTAAGCGTGACGCGCAATGTCTCCGCCTCTCCGTTGGGATTGACAGAGAACCACCATATTTTCGACCCTTTCAGCCCTTGTGTCATATCATACTCCTTGTCGCGGGTGACACCGGTCACGGCAAAACGCTTCATATACACTGTACCGCCCTTACCATTCTGATATACAAGATTATAAATGGTACGCACATCATTGCGCTTAAACACATTTAGATACAATATGTTCTTACCAACATAAAGTTTGTCGGCAACTTTCACAATCTTATACTTGCCGTCCTTGTAGAATATGATAATGTCGTCGATGTCGGAACAATTGCATACGAACTCGTCTTTTTTCAAACCGGTACCTATGAAGCCGTCCTCCCGGTTGATATACAGCTTTTCATTCGCTTCCGCCACTTTCGCGGCCTCTATGTTGTCGAAATTACGTATTGTAGTACGCCGCTGGTGCGCCGCTCCATATTTCCGCTTTAAATTCTCGTACCATCTGATTGCATATTCCACCAAATGCTCAAGATTCTCATTGATAGCCGAAATCTTGTCTTTGAGCGAAGCTATGTACTCATCAGCCTTGTCGCTGTTGAATTTCAATATGCGCCCCATCTTTATATCGAAAAGACGCACAATGTCGTCGCGCTTCACCTCGCGTACAAACGTCGGCTTGAACGGCTCCAGACGCTTGTCGATATGAGCCACCGCCTCGTCTATATTGCGGCTTTGCTCATATTCCTTATCCTTATATATGCGCTGCTCTATGAATATCCTTTCCAGCGAGGCGAACATCAGGCTTTCCAACAGTTCGCCGCGCTGTATCTCCAACTCACGGCGGAGCAAATCCTTCGTATCGTCGACACTGCGGCGCAACACATCGCTTACAGTCAAGAAATGCGGCTTACGGTCGGAAATCACACAACAATTAGGCGATATGCTGACTTCGCAATCCGTGAAAGCATACAAAGCATCAATGGCACGGTCGCTCGACGTTCCGGGAATCAGATGCACGATTATATCGGCATGCTCTGCCGTATTGTCATCCACCCGGCGGATTTTTATCTTTCCTTTTTCCTGAGCCTTTATGATAGAATCGATAAGCGTGCCAGTAGTCTTTCCGTATGGTATGTCGGTTATCTCAAGCGTCTTGTTGTCTATCTTGTCAATCTTGGCGCGCACCCTCACCGAGCCGCCACGCCCGCCATCGTTGTATTTCGACACATCAATATAGCCGCCTGTAGGAAAATCGGGATACAATGAAAAATCCTCTCCGCGGAGATATGCCACAGCCGCGTCGAGAATCTCATTGAAATTGTGCGGCAGAATCTTCGACGACAAGCCGACCGCGATGCCTTCCGCCCCTTGGGCAAGCAACAACGGAAACTTCACCGGCAAAGTCATCGGCTCCGGCTTACGGCCGTCGTACGACACAGTCCAGTCCGTAGTCTTCGGATTGAACACCGTTTCAAGAGCGAACTCCGACAACCGGGCTTCTATGTAACGCGGAGCCGCCGCGCTGTCGCCCGTAAGGATATTTCCCCAGTTCCCCTGGCACTCTATAAGCAAGTCCTTCTGGCCAAGCTGCACAAGCGCGTCGCCAATAGAGGCATCGCCATGCGGGTGATACTGCATAGTATTTCCCACTATATTGGCGACCTTATTGAAACGTCCGTCGTCAAGCTCCTTCATCGAATGGAGTATACGCCGCTGCACAGGCTTCAAGCCGTCCTGTATATGAGGCACGGCACGCTCAAGAATTACATACGACGCATAATCGAGAAACCAATTCTGGTACATTCCCGACAGATGGGTATTCTTTTCTTTCGGAACCACGTACGACGAATGAGCCTCCTCTCCGGCAGCCTCATTCGCCATATCTTCGATATTTTCGTTTTCTTCTATCATACCAACTAATAAAATCAGGCATCCCTACGCCTCTTTGTCGTTAAAAAAGCGTGTTATTTACCAATTATATACAATTCGGGATTTTTGCCCTCGCAAAAATAAGAATAAAATCGAAAAAAATCATTTACTTTGCACCTTAAAATATTGAAACGGTATGCAAAGACTCTATTAAATTGCGTACCCAATGAACAAACGAACAAAAATATTATTACGAATATGGCTCAGGAAGATTTATTCAAAAAGATTGTAGCCCACGCCAAAGAATATGGCTTTGTATTCCCGTCAAGCGAAATCTACGACGGACTTTCCGCAGTTTATGACTACGGACAAAACGGTGTGGAATTGAAAAACAACATCAAACGATACTGGTGGGACGCGATGACCCAACTCAATGAAAACATCGTCGGGCTGGATTCAGCCATCTTCATGCACCCGACTATTTGGAAAGCTTCGGGACACGTCGATGCGTTCAACGACCCGTTGATTGACAACCGCGACTCGAAGAAACGCTACCGCGCCGATGTGCTCATCGAAGATGAAATCGCAAAATACGACGACAAAATAAACAAGGAAGTAGCTAAGGCCGCCAAAAAATTCGGCGACTCTTTCGACGAGAAACTCTACCGCGAGACAAATCCCCGCGTACAGGAACATCTTGCAAAGCGCAACGAGCTTCACGAACGCTACTCAAAGGCGATGAACGACATGAACCTTGAGGAACTGCGCCAGATAATCCTCGACTACGACATAGTATGCCCTATCTCCGGGACAAAGAACTGGACAGAGGTGCGCCAGTTCAACCTTATGTTCTCAACCGAGATGGGAAGCACCTCGGAAGGCTCGATGAAAGTGTATCTGCGCCCGGAAACGGCACAAGGAATCTTCGTCAACTTCCTCAACGTGCAGAAGACAGGCCGTATGCGCATACCGTTCGGAATCGCGCAGATTGGAAAGGCATTCCGCAACGAGATTGTAGCGCGCCAGTTCATCTTCCGCATGCGCGAATTCGAGCAGATGGAAATGCAGTTCTTCGTCCGGCCGGGTGAAGAATTGAAATGGTTCGCAAAATGGAAAGAGACACGCCTGAAATGGCACAAGGCTCTCGGACTGGGCGACGAGAAATACCGCTACCACGACCACGAGAAGCTCGCCCACTACGCCAACGCGGCGACCGACATCGAATTCCTCATGCCGTTCGGATTCAAGGAAGTGGAAGGCATACACTCCCGCACAAACTTCGACCTCGGCAACCACGAGAAATTCTCCGGAAAGAAGATACAATACTTCGACCCGGAACTGAACCAGTCATATACACCGTATGTCATAGAGACATCAATCGGCGTTGACCGTATGTTCCTCTCCGTATTCGCTTCATCATACGAAGAAGAGAAACTGGAAAACGGCGAGACGCGCGTAGTGCTGCATCTGCCTGCTCCGCTCGCCCCGATAAAAGCGGCGATTATGCCGCTCGTACGCAAAGACGGACTTCCTGAAAAAGCACAGGAGCTTGTCGATGCACTTAAATTCGATTTCAAAGTGCAATACGACGAAAAAGATTCCATCGGCAAACGCTACCGCCGTCAGGACGCAATCGGAACGCCGTTCTGCATCACCGTCGACCATCAGACATTGGAAGACGGCACAGTGACAATCCGCCACCGCGATTCAATGCAACAGGAACGCATCCCGGCATCGGAAGTGGCATCGGTGCTCGACAAGGAAGTAAGCATGAAAGAGTTGCTTAAAAAATTAGTTTAAGATATGAAACTAAGAAACAGAATAGCAGCGTTTGCGACAGCCATAATGGCCGCCGCAACGCTCAGTTCGTGCAACTACAACTCGCTCGTCGAGAAAGAGCAGGCCGTAGAGCAATCGTGGGCAGAAGTGGAGACTCAATACCAGCGCAGGGCTGACCTGATTCCGAATCTTGTCAACACGGTGAAAGGTTATGCCGAACACGAGTCAAAGACACTCGAAAGCGTAGTTGCTGCACGTGCGAAAGCCACATCAATCACTCTCTCCGCAGATGATTTGACAGAGGAAAACCTCGCAAAATACCAACAGGCGCAAGGCGAATTGTCGGGAGCATTGAAATCGCTGCTTGCCGTAACGGAATCGTATCCCAACCTGAAAGCGAACGAGAACTTCCGCGACCTGCAAGTGCAGCTTGAAGGAACGGAGAACCGCATATCCACAGCCCGCACACGCTATACACAATCGGTAAAAGACTACAACACTGCGATAAAGAAATTTCCTACGGTAATCTATGCAGGATGGTTCGGATTCGAGGAAAAACCTCAATTCAAAGCAGAAGCGGGAGCAGAGAGCGCACCAGAAGTTAATTTTAACGAATAAACAAATGAAGAAATTACCTATATTACTATGCCTTTCGGCTTTGATAGCCATAGTGTCGTCGTGCAAGCTCGACCCGGAAGAGGACGCATGGGAATACTATGAGGACTGGCGCAACGAAAACCAGACGTGGCTGCAACAGCAAGCAGCACGCACAAATGACGACGGCACTCCCTACTACAAGACTGTGGTTCCGGACTGGGATGCCGGAGCATACGTACTGATACACTATTTCAACGACCGCAACGCCACGGCCGGCAATTTGTCGCCGCTGTACACCTCCACAGTCGATATTAAGTATAAAGGACAATTGTACAACGACGTTGCATTCGACTCCTCGTACACGCAAACCGCATACGGAGACAGCATCGCCCGCTCGCAAGTAAATGGCTTCATAAGCGGGTTCTCGATAGCAATGATGGACATGCACGTGGGCGACTCGTGCGAGGTGCTGATACCCTACCAGCAAGGCTACGGCTCTACCGGCTCATATTTGGGTGAAGTGCCAATCTATCCATACTCCAACCTGAAATTCCACATCAAATTAGTGGATATTCCCGGATACGAAAAACCGGCAAGATAACATTATGCCGTGATACAGAAACGGATTATAAACATAATCACCGTATTATTGCTGTTGCCGTGCCTGCAATCCTGCCACGACATAAGGGAATATGCCGACAATCCGGAAGGCAATTTCGAGGCACTGTGGACTATACTCGACGAGCATTATTGCTTTTTCAAATACAAAGACATTGACTGGACGGAAGTAAAAGCCCGTTATCAGAAAAAAATCAGCCCCGCAATGACCGACGAGGAGCTGTTCCGCGTCTGTTCCGAAATGCTGATGGAACTGAAAGACGGACATACCAACCTCAGTTCCCCTTTCGATGTGTCGCGCTATTGGATATGGGAACAATACCCGGCCAACTACGACGACCGTCTCGTAAAAGAGCATTATCTTGGATTCGACTACCGCACGGCATCGGGAATCGACTACCAGATACTGCAGAACAACTACGGATATATGTACTACGGCTCCTTCTCCTCTACAATAGGAGAAGGCAACCTCGACAATATACTTGCTTACCTCGCAGCTTCCGACGGTCTTATAATCGACGTGCGCGACAACGGCGGAGGCTTGCTGACCAATGTCGAGACCCTCGTGGCACGATTCATCGACGAGAGGATTCTTGCCGGATACATCTCGCACAAGACCGGCCCCGGACACGAAGAATTTTCCGAACCGTATCCTTATTACATAGAACCTGCAAAATCACGGATACACTACAAAAAGCCGATCGTGGTGCTTTGCAACCGCGCCACATTCAGCGCGGCCAACAATTTCGTATCAATCATGAAAAGCATACCATGTGTAAAAATCATCGGCGACACGACAGGCGGAGGATGCGGACTGCCGTTCACTTCCGAATTGCCTAACGGATGGAGCATACGCTTCAGCGCAGCCCCCATTTACGACAGCGAAGGCAACCTTACCGAGTACGGCGTCGAGCCTTCCGAAGGATGCAAGACCGACATCACCGATACCGACAAACTCGCCGGTAAGGACACCATCCTTGAGCTTGCATTCCAAACACTTGATTCAATGCAACAGGGCTAAAAATAGCCGCCCAAGCCCATTTAACAATAATTAAACAAAAAAAATCGGGATATTGTAAACATTATCCTGCACATATTGTTTTATCATTAAAAGCGACCAAGTATCTACTTAATTAAACACACAAATAAGAAGAGAGCTAAACAACTAATTTATTAATCTCTAATTTTTCGATTATGAAGAAATTATTACTGACAGCGATGGCTGTCCTGATGGCCATACCAGCCATCAACGCACAGGAGACCGTGACAGAAGGAAACGCACAACCCGCACCCGAACCAATCTACACACATTCTTGGCGCGACAATTAGTACATCCAGTTAGGTGCCGGAGCACAAATGCCGCTATTTGAGAAGAATCCCGGTAACAGCAACTTCGATTTCGACAAGACAACCGCCGTATACGAAGCAGCTGTAGGACATTGGTTCTCTCCATGGTTCGGATTCCGCTTCCGCGGACAAGGCGGAAGACTGCATTGGGACAACACCGGATGGAACAAGATGAGCTATGCAAATTTCGGGCTTGACCTTACTTGGGACATGTTCAACAGCATAGGCGGTGTCAATGACAAACGCGTATTCAGCATCATTCCATACTTAGGTGTAGGTACGTCTTACGCATGGGATTACAACAACGGTGGCAACATCCTTGACAACGACGGTAACCCGATGGACCACCAATGGGTTGTCAACGGCACATTCGGCATGGAATTCCGTTTCCGCACGAGCAAACGCGTAGATTTGTATATCGACGCACGAATGACAGCCACAGCCGACAATATCAACAATGTGGCTTGGAAAACCGGTGTAGACCCGATATTCTCTCTCACCGGCGGTCTGAAAATCAACCTCGGCAAAGAGGGACGGCATGCCACTAAATACGAACCCTACGATTGCTCTGGCGAAATCAAGGCCCTCAACGACCGCATAAACGCGATGCGCGACGAACTCAACCAAAAAGATGCACGCTTACGCGCAGCAGAATCACAATTACCTTGCCCCGAAGTGAAAGAGCAACCGGTAGTTGAACAAAAAGCAGCCGCAGAATGGCAACCGGCCGTAAGATTCCGCATCAACTCCGCGACCGTATCCGCCAACGACAAAGTGACGCTCTACGATGTAGCTAAATATATGAACGAAAATCAAGATGTAAAAGCTATAATCAAGGGATATGCTGACAAAGACACAGGTACAGAAGAGTACAACAGGCAACTGTCTGAGAAACGTGCCAATGCTGTCAAGGACATAATTGTCGGTCACGGAGTAGATGAAAGCCGCCTGTCAATTGAAGGTTTAGGCGACAGTGCCCAACCATATTCCGACAACAATAACTGGAATCGTGTTGTACTGATCGAATTCGAATAACACCATAAACACACACAACACAAAATTTGCAGGGTGGAGAAGCATTTCCCCACCCTGTTTTCATATCCCGCTATTTGTATGTTTTAATCATATTTAACGGAAACTTTTACCCCCCCCCACACAAATTGAACTATTTTTGTCATAAAAACTTATCTATTAACAATAAAAGTTGCGCCCGGCACAAATAAGGGCATATCACAATGGGAAAAATTGTACTCACTGCCGCATTGGGAATAGCGACACTTATGGCATCGGCAGCAATCAAGCCGACAGAAATCAACACTTTTACTGGCAAACTCGATGGATACGTTTACGAAACAAACAATCCTTATTTGGTTGAATACTTTATGCAAGACAATCAGGAGGATTACACGTACAACATCTACAACAGCAATCTTGAGAAAGTATGGAGCTATACAGGCTACATTGAATCCCTCATCAACTATTCAATGGACACCGATACTGACGGCGACGATTTCACATTCTCCCAATACCTGTTCAACAACGATGATGAGTTCGAATTTTTCTTGCAAAAAGAGCGTCCCGCATCGAATCCTGAATACGAAGGACAGACAGAAATCTACGGTTTCAAACTCATGCAGAGCAATGGGAACGCCATTATCGACTTGGATTTTGACCAGCCGTTAAATGGCGGAAGCAGCATAAACTTTTACACATACCAACTCGGAAACGGCAAACTAATACTTGAACTTAATTACTATCATAACGGCGACCATTACATACGCTATATGTACGACCCTGCACAAGCTGGAGCCGTGCAATTGATTTCCAAAGGGCAGATGAAAGCGTACCCTAACCCCGTGAAAGCCGGCGATATGTTCAGAATCAGCGGAGTAAAAGGCATCACAGGAGCAACCGTAACAGTCAACCGTATGGACGGCTCTTTGGTCAACGCCTTCATATGCGACGCCACAGTAGCGGAGATACCGACAGGCGGAATGTCAGACGGCATGTATCTCTACACCGTTACCCGCAACGGCAAAGTGCTCGCGTCCGGGAAAATCGTCGTGGAATAACAACACAACACTGCATAACATCAACGGCCATCACACTTACTGGGGAGCGTGATGGCCGTCGTTGCACAATTTGTTACAACTTATTGGTGTATGCTAAAAATGAGGACATTTGTTTTATGGGATGCAAGGTAGTCTATTTACCAGCAATACCAGCCCCGTGGGGGCTGTTGATGCGTAACCCGCCGCCTTGGCGGTGGGGAAAAGGCATACAAAATCGGCCTCATAGAGGTCGCGCCCGTGGACAGGCTGTCCACCCCAAGCCGCGCTCCGCCACAGCTCCGCTTGCATGGGGCAATTCCGGAGCCTCCACAAGGCTCTCTTATCCTCAAAGGTAAGCCCATCACGCAGTTGTTCTGCTCTCGATTTGCATCTTTCCATAAGATAGGCTGCATCTCGGCATAACAATTCCAAACAAGTTTGGTTGTTCTGCTCTCGATTTGCACTATCTTTGCAAACAAAAACGACAATAAAATGACAGAACTGGTAAAAGCAAAACTCAACGATTCCGCCGCCATGCGGTGGACTGCCCTGCTGTTGCTCGCAATGGCTATGTTTTTCGGATATATCTTTATGGATATACTCTCCCCTATCAAAGACTTGATGCAATCCACGCGCGGTTGGGACTCTACAGCGTTCGGGACAATGCAAGGCTCAGAAACATTCCTCAACGTATTCGTATTCTTCCTGATTTTCGCAGGCATAATCCTCGACAAGATGGGCGTACGGTTCACCGCCGTACTGTCAGGAGCCGTAATGCTCGTCGGCGCGACAATCAAATGGTATGCCGTAACCGACTCTTTTCAAGGAAGCAGTCTCGAAACTTGGTTCAACAACAACCTGAACTACATACCGGGATTCGACGAGTTGGGAATCTCTCCGTTCTATGAAGGCATGCCGGCATCGGCCAAATTGGCTGCAATCGGATTCATGGTGTTCGGATGCGGCGTGGAAATGGCGGGAATCACCGTATCACGTGGAATTGTGAAATGGTTCAAAGGCCACGAGATGGCATTGGCCATGGGCTCTGAAATGGCACTGGCCCGGCTCGGCGTAGCCACCTGTATGATTTTTTCTCCAGTATTCGCGCGCCTCGGCGGCGACATCGACGTATCACGCTCGGTGGCTTTCGGCGTTGTACTGCTAATGATTGCCCTGATAATGTTCATCACATATTTCTTCATGGACAGGAAACTTGACCGCCAGACAGGAGAAGAAGAGGAAAAAGACGACCCATTTAAAATCAGCGACATCGGCAACATATTGCGCAGCAGCGGTTTCTGGTTGGTAGCACTTCTTTGCGTGCTCTACTACTCTGCAATATTCCCGTTCCAGAAATATGCGGTCAATATGCTGCAATGCAATCTTACATTTACTGAAGTTCCCGCCGGCTCATTCTGGGCAGGCAACACTGTCACCGTAATACAATACGTGATTATGCTCATAGTGGCAGGGGCTTCGTTCGCAAGCAATTTCTCCAAGACAAAGACAATGAGATACGGAATGCTGGCACTGGCCGTAGTGTCGCTCGTGGCATTCTGCTATATGGGATATATGCGCCAAAGCGCAGAGACGGTGTTCGCGGTGTTCCCATTGCTGGCAGTGGGAATAACGCCTATCTTAGGAAAATATGTAGACCATAAGGGTAAGGCCGCATCAATGCTGATTATCGGTTCATTGCTGCTGATTGCCTGCCACCTGACCTTCGCCTTCATCCTTCCTGAACTAAAAGGCAACGCCGTAGGAGGAGTAATCCTTGCCTACCTCACCATTCTCGTATTAGGGGCAAGTTTCTCGCTTGTACCGGCATCACTGTGGCCGAGCGTCCCGAAACTTGTCGACGCAAAAATCATCGGAAGCGCATACGCGCTGATATTCTGGATTCAGAACATCGGGTTATGGCTGTTCCCGCTTCTTATAGGAAAAGTGCTCGACAAGACAAACTCACAGCTTGTGGCCGACATGCAAAACGGCTTGATAACGGCCGAGGAGGCGGCTGTGTCCTACGACTACACCGCTCCGCTCGTGATGCTTGCATGCCTTGGAGCCGCCGCGCTTGTCCTTGGATTCGTTCTCAAATTCATCGACAAGAAAAAAGGCTACGGACTTGAATTGCCGAATATTACAGAATAATATAAATTAACAGCTAATACTCCATATTATTTTTTTCAAAGCGCATTCCGAATTTCGGAAATATTTCCGTAAATTTGTAAAAGCATATTTATGATATGCCTGATAATACCAACCATTTTAAAACCATAACGAAATGAAAAAGTACAACTTTTACGCCGGACCGTCGATCCTGAGCCAGTACACAATCAAAAACACCGCCGACGCGGTATTGAATTTCAACGGCACAGGGCTTTCAATCCTTGAAATATCACACAGAAGCAAGGAGTTCCAAGCAGTAATCGACGAAGCTAATGCCTTAGTGAAAGAGCTTCTTGATATTCCTTCAGGCTACGAAGTACTGTTCCTCGGCGGAGGAGCAAGCCTACAATTCTGCATGATACCATACAATTTTCTCTGCAAGAAAGCGGCATACGTTGATTCAGGAGTATGGGCAAACAAGGCAATAAAGGAAGCTAAACTATTTGGCGAGGTAGAAGTAGTAGCTTCTTCAAAGGAGGCCAACTACACGTTTGTACCTAAAAATTATACAATCCCCGCGGATGCCGACTATCTGCATATAACGACAAATAACACCATCTATGGTACTGAATTGCGCAAGGACATCGACTCGCCAATCCCGCTGATTGCCGATATGTCGAGCGACATATTCTCGCGTAAGATTGATGTGTCGAAATACGACGCAATCTATGCCGGAGCACAGAAAAACCTTGCGCCATCGGGCGTGACGCTAATCATAGTGAAAGAATCCGCACTCGGAAAAGCCGACCGTGTAATCCCTACTATGCTCGACTACCGCACGCACGTCAGCAAAGGCTCGATGTTCAACACGCCCCCGGTATTGCCTATCTACTCCGCGCTACAGACACTAAAATGGTATAAGGAGCAAGGCGGCGTAGAGGCGATGGAAAAGCTCGATAAAGAGAAAGCGGAAAAACTGTACGACGCAATCGACAGCAGTAAGATATTCACAGGAACAGCAAATCCGGAAGACCGCTCTATCATGAACGTATGCTTCGTGATGAAACCCGAATACGCCGAATTGGAAAAACAATTCATCGACTTTGCTACCGAGAAAGGCATTGTCGGAATAAAAGGGCACCGTTCGGTTGGCGGATTCCGCGCGTCAATCTACAATGCAATGCCGCTCGAAGGCGTAGAATACCTAATCAACGCAATGAAGGAGTTCGAACAAAAATTATAACGGCTATGAAGATTTTAGTTGCGACAGAAAAACCATTTGCGGCAATTGCCGTAGAAGGCATCAGAAAGGCGATTGAAGAATCAGGCAATGAGCTCGTTCTGCTTGAGAAAGGCACGAAAGACGACCTGATAAAAGCTGTGGCCGACGCCGAAGGTCTTATCGTGAGAAGCGACATTGTAGATACGGCTGTTCTCGATGCCGGAAAGAAACTGAAAGTAATCGTGCGCGCCGGCGCAGGTGTCGACAATATCGACCTCGCTGCTGCAAAAGAGCGTGGAATATGTGTAATGAATACTCCGGGACAAAATTCCAATGCCGTAGCCGAACTGGTTTTCGGCATGCTCGTCACTATGATACGCAACCGCTATAACGGCACATCCGGCACAGAGCTGAAAGGAAAGACGCTCGGCATACACGCATACGGACAAGTCGGCCGCAATGTGGCACGTATAGCAAAAGGGTTCGGAATGGAAGTGTCGGCACTCGACCCTTTCGTGAAAGACGAAGTGATGGCAGCCGATAATGTAAAGCCTATACACAGCATAGAAGAGCTATACAAAAACAACCAATACGTATCGCTTCATATACCGGCTACAAGCGAGACACGCAAATCGGTAGGAAAATCGTTGGTGACTCTTATGCCGAAGAACGGCATTCTCGTCAATACGGCCAGAAAAGAAATCATCGACGAGGAAAGTCTTGCGGAAGCCTTGCGCGAACGTCAGGATTTACGCTACATAGCGGATGTAAAGCCAGACATTACCGATAAGTTCGCAGAGGAGTTCGGCGACCGCGTGCTGTTCACACCAAAGAAAATGGGAGCACAGACAGCCGAGGCCAACATAAACGCCGGCATAGCTGCCGCAAACCAAGTCATAGCTTTCCTGAAAGACGGCTGGAACAAATATCAGGTAAACAAATAATACGACAAAAAATCATAGCAATTAAGAAAGTCCCGGCGAATCACATTGCCGGGACTTTCTCAATTGTTGATTTACCAAACTAAATCACCCAAGTCTCTATAGTATGTGCTTTTATAATAGCCGGAGAATTATAGCCGTCCATCCACATTCCATATTTGATATCTTTACCAGTACGGTTAAGAACAACAACCACCAATGTATTATCAGGGTTCAAATATGCCACCGTTTCTAATTGCGAACGATTTGAGGAAGCCGCAACTCTCACGGCACCGGGCTTTATAAACTTAGAAAAATGCCCTATATACCAATAAGCGTATGTATAGTGCAATTCTCCAGTTTCCACATCGGCATGCACAGGAGCAAAACAATAATTATTCAAATGATTTGGTCCTCCGGTCATATCAAGAAGGATGTTCCAATCTGTCCATCCCATCACACCAGAGCGCAAATCGTTCAAAATATTAGTAGCATAATGCTCCCCACGGTTGACATCATACAACTTATCCTTGTCGAAAAAAGCCAAGCAGCCTTCTGTAAAAATCAGATTCAAGTCAGGAAATGCCGCCTTTGTCAATTGCACATTGTCATAAAGAGGCTCGCCAGCCCAGTTCTCATACCAATGCACACCGGCACCCCAGACATATTTGGCCGCTTCCGGATCGTTCATAATTACTGAAACATACTGATATATCAAATCACGGTTATGATCCCATATCATGATTTTCTTATCGTCCATCCCAGCCCTATGCAATGCCGGCCCGAGATAGTCTTTAAGGAAAACACGCGCCTCGTCGGCATCATACTGACAGGCCTCCCATGCGGTCGCAGCCATTGATTCGTTTTGAATCGACAATCCCCATATAGGTATATTACGCTTCTCATACTCCTGAATAAACCGGACATAATATTCTGCCCATACCGGATAATATTCCTTCAGCAAATGTCCGCCGGCAAGCATCGACTTATTAGTCTTCATCCATGCAGGAGGCGACCATGGCGCAAAAAACAACAGGAAATCATTGCCAACTTTACGCATCACTTCTTTAATCAAAGGAATACGGTACTTTTCATCGTGCGAGACATCGAAGCTCTCAAGGCTATTGTCGCCCTCTTCTATATAGATATAATTATCCGAAGAAAAATCACAGCTGTTCATATGAGTCCGAACCAGATTATAACCGATGCCTTTTTCATCGTCATAATAAGCGTCTATGAACTCTTTCTGCTTTTCTCCCGGCAACTTTGCATATACCTCAGCTGATGCGTCTGTAATAGCGCCGCCAAATCCTATGAATTTTTCAAAACGATGCTTCAAATCAATAAAGATATGGGCATCACCCTCCAATGGTTGTCCATATTTGCTAAAAGGTGCAGATACAGAACAATCAATATATTTTCCTTCCGCCTTTGAAGTTGTGTATATCTTTGCAGTGCCATTCTCTATTGCAATAGCACATACAGGTTGCAACAAAGCTATTGCAAGCGGTATAAACAATCTGACATTCATAAAATCAGATTCCCAATTTATTCGTTACCCCAAAGCTTTGCGCCGTTGCCATGGTTCTTGCGCCATTCGTGACGCCATTTCATAATCTCCACAGTGTCGATAAGCGGCTTTATGGCGCGCTCCTCCTTCGACGGAGCCGCCGGCAGCGCGCATGCTTCCGACTGATACCAATAAGCCACGGTAGCTATGTCCAACGTCAGGCAGTTATTATGCCCATGCTCGATAGTGGCTTTCAATGATTTGTCGAAATAGACAGGGTCGTCGATAAAGAAACGGTAAACATGCGTGCGTCCCAGCCATCCTATATTATTATTCACGCGCGGATAACCGAAATAGGGATGGCTGAACGGCTGCTTCGGACACCACGAGGTGTTGAAGAAATCCTCCGTTCCTGTGCCTATAATTGACGGTGTGTCCTCGCCGTCGATAAACCACATGTCATCGCCCTCGCCATACCACATCGGCGACGGATTCTGCACATAATAGTTGATCCCAACGAAATGCCCCTTGCCTTTAATGTCTGCAAAAACATAGTTATCCTTGCCGGTTGTATTCTCCGTCTGAGGACCGAGCACGCCCCACTCCGTCTCGCCTTCAGGCAAAGCTTCGGTAAGTTCGTGGTTGTACCAAGCATGGAAACGCCCCATATCCTCCGGCAATTCCTCCATCGACACGTAATCCACGTAATAGTAGAAGCAGTCGATATTGCGGTCAGTCTGGTTCTCTATTTCTATCCTCGCGCCATTCTCGAAAGGCATGGCAAAATAGCAAGACAGCCCCGTACCGTCGTTAGGCCCGGCCGACAACGGAAAAGAAGCGTAATTGTAGGCTTCGTTCCATCCTTGCCCGAAAAAAGGGCCTATCGGCGACTCCACTGACGGATATTCGTTGCCGTCCCAATACATACGGATGATAATGTCGTTGCGGCACAAGTCAGCCGGTCCCGGAGCTATCGTAGCCCATATATGGTTGATAACGCCGGCTCCCTTTATGTCGGCAAGCACGGCTTTCTCGCCCGGCTTGATGTCCTTCAAGTGGTCACGGTTATTCCCGCTACGGTCGTAACTGCTTATGCGGTGGCTCTTAACGCCACTGCGCATTTTTGTGAGCGTCATCATATCGCTCGACAAATTCGTCTGGGCAAATGCGCCCAACACTGCTGAAAAAGCCACGATGGCCATAAACATTCTTTTGATTCTCACAGACTTATATAATTTAAATTAACAGGTTTGCAAAAAATAAGCCCTGTCCTCCTATCACAGGCGGACAGGGCAAAAAAAACAGTTGTCGATTATGAAGAGAGTATTACATCCTTACTTCAAAACGAAGCTCTTTTCCTGAACATCTCTGCTGTTCGGGCCTACCATAACCTTGAATTCGCCCGGCTCGCAGACATATTCAAGCTTGGAATTGTAGAACTTCAAAGTCTCGGCATCAATCTTGAACGAAACGGTTTTGCTTTCGCCTTTCTTCAAACTGATGCGCTCAAAGCCTCTCAGCTCCTTGACAGGACGGACCACAGAGCCGACCATGTCGCGGATATACATTTGCACGATTTCGTCGGCATCATAGTTGCCTGTGTTAGTCACAGTCACAGAAGCCGTGATAGAACCGTTCTCCGTCATATTGTCCGCGCTGAGAGTGAGGTCGCCATATTCGAATGTGGTATATGACAAGCCATAGCCGAACGGATAAAGCGGATAGTTAGGGCTGTCAAGATAACCGGTTTTGAACTTGGTGAACCAACCGTCGGCAGGAAGCGGGCGGCCTGTATTATACTCATTATAACTCATCGGAAGCTGACCAACAGTCAATGGGAAAGAAGTGGTGAGCTTTCCGCTCGGCGAATAGTCGCCGAACAACACATCGGGGACAGCGTCGGCAGTCTCGCTACCGCCGAACCATACATTCAATATTGCAGGAACATTAGCGTCTTCCCAAGTCAATACTACCGGACGGCCTGTGAACAGAACCAATACAACCGGCTTGCCCGTAGCGAGCAACGCTTTCAGAAGGTCGCGCTGAGCGTCAGGCATTTCAAGGTCGGTGCGGCTGCTCGATTCACCGCTCATTTCCGACGATTCGCCCAATGCCGCTACAATCACGTCGGCCTCCTTTGCAATTGCAAGAGCCTCGTCGAGCATTTCCTTGTCGCTGCGGCTGTCGCGCATCTCGCGTCCGAACATAGTGGCATCGGCCTCGCGTTTTGCGTCATACATCAGGTTAGAGCCCTTCGCATAGAGTATTTCAGCCTTACCGGCAACCGCGCGCTGCATTCCTTCCAACAATGTGGAATACTTGTCGGAAACGGCTGCTACGCTCCACGTACCCGGCATATTGGCGCGGGTATTCGCAAGCGGGCCAACCAAAGCAATCTTGCCCTTGCGCTGCAACGGCAGCACGTTGCCCTGATTCTTCAGCAACACAAACGACTCACGCGCGATTTCGCGCGCCGCTGCACGTGTCTCGGCAGTGAAAATCTGCTTTGCACGACGGCTCGAATCACAATATTTGTAAGGGTCTTTAAACAAGCCCAATTTATATTTAGCCTCAAGTATGCGGCGGCAAGCGGTGTTCACATCCTCTTCCGAAACCTTGCCTTCCTTCACCGATTTCTCGATAGTCCCGACAAAGCCCTCGGAAACCATGTCCATATCCAGACCGGCCTTCAGAGCCAAAGCGGAAACCTGCTGCAAGTCGCCCATTCCGTGGGCTATCATCTCATAGATGCCGGTATAGTCGGAAACCACGAAACCGTCGAATCCCCACTGGTTGCGGAGCACTTCCGTGAGCAGCCAGTGGTTGCCCGTAGCCGGGATACCGTCAACGATGTTGAACGATGCCATCGCGCTTGCCGCACCAGCCTCCACAGCGGCCTTGTAAGGCGGGAAATAATCGTTATACATACGCCAGTGGCTCATATCCACCGTGTTATAGTCGCGTCCTCCTTCCGGAGCTCCATAGAGTGCAAAGTGCTTCACGCACGAAAGTATCTGGTCGTTGCGGGTAAGGTCGCCCTGATAGCCCTTCACCATAGCTTCAGCTATGCGCGAGCCGAGATATGCGTCCTCTCCGTTACCCTCGGAGACACGTCCCCAACGCGCGTCGTGGCTGATATCGACCATCGGGCTGAAAGTCCAGTTGATGCCGTCGGCACTCGACTCTGTGGCCGCAATGCGCGCCGAACGCTCTATCGCTTCCATATCCCATGTGCAGGAAAGTCCCAACGGAATAGGGAATACCGTCTCATAACCGTGAATCACGTCCATACCGAAAATCAAAGGAATACCGAGACGACTTTCCTCTACGGCGATTTTCTGAACGTCGCGTATGCGGTCAACGCCTTTCAGGTTGAAAAGACCGCCAACCTGCCCCTTGCGGATTTGACCGGCAACGTCGCTGCTCTTTGCCTCTCCGGTTACGATTTCGCCGGTAACAGGCAAGTTGAGCTGACCGATTTTCTCCTGAAGGGTCATTTTTTTCATCAAGTTGTCGATGAAGCTGTCCATCTCCGCGTCGCCGGAAGCTGCCATAGGCATAGCTGCCGAAGCCATCAGAGCGGATGCGAATAACAATTTAGATAACTTCATAAATATTAATGCATTAATAATTATTTATTGATTGTGAATCCAAGCTTCTGTAGACCTGCCTGAACCTCCGGACAACTCATGAACAGATTCCACAACAATCCGCTGCGGTAGTTCTCAATCATCGGGGCTATCGTAAGCTGGTCTATTGCTAAATAACGTGGAAGCGTCCAATTATATTGTTCGGAGAAAGCGTCATAGAAACCATATTTTCCCCAAATCCATTCGCCTTTGCTGTAGAAATATTTCAAAGCGCGCATCGATTCCTCCGGTGTGTAAGGGAAGCTCGACAATGCGGCCGTCGGGGTAATCACGCCCAAATCGTTGTCGCCCGGGCAATGTGCGGCATATCCCTTTGTGGAATAGCTTGCCGTAAGCCCCCAGCAGTTTTCGCCATACCCTTTATAGCCTTTAGGGTTATCCACGCAATATGCATAGTCGCTCATGGCGTGGTTGCGCGTCACGTTCCAATAGTCGGCATAACGGTCCTTCAAGCCGCGCGGGTCGAGACCGATATATGAATAATGCGCCCAGAACAGCGGGCCGCCCATCTTCTCCGCATAGTTATGGCTCAATTCCAGCGGATAGCCGTAAGGAGCGGCATCGGTAGTGAACGTGCCTTTGCGCGCCCAGCCCTCGTGGTAGCATTCTGCCGGTATGGAGTGTGTCGGAGAGGAAGCTCCGAGGATATAGACTATCAGACATTCATTATAGCCTTCCAACGGGAAGTTCATCTCCCACTGGTATTCCGGCGACCAGTGCCAGTAAACCACATTCTTTCCGCCGTTGCGGTACCAGTCGAATTCCATCTCGTTCCACAGCTTGTTGATTTTGTCGATAAGCTGCTTTTCTGCCGGGACATTTGCATTCATATACTGGCGCACGCACAAAAGGCTCTGCATCAGGAAGCAGCTTTCTACCAAGTCGCCGCCGTTGTCCTTCTTTCCGAACGGTTTTACCTTGCCTGTCGGGCCGTCGAGCCAGTGAGGCCACACGCCGTGGAAGCGGTCGGCCTTCGTCAGGTAGTCCACAATCTTGTTCAGACGCTCAACTCCCGCCTCTCGCGTGATGAAGCCGCGGTCCATAGCCGCTACTAATCCGGCAACACCGAAACCGCTGCCGCCGATTGTCACGGTCTTAGGGTCGTCGGCACCATATTCGCCGTCCAAGTGGATGCGCTCATAGGCAAGTCCCGAAGTGCTGTCGGCACCTTCCCACATATAGTTGAAATGCACTTTCTGGATGAAATCGAGCATCGCGCTGTCGCTCGCAAACGTGTCAGGGCGGTTAATGGCCTCCTCGGCGATTGAAACCGGGGCCTCGGCCTGCGCCTGTGTGCCCTTGCACCCTGTAGCGGCTG
>URQP01000043.1 GCA_900550025.1 uncultured Porphyromonadaceae bacterium
AGGCCTCGGCCTCGGATGTAATCCGGGCCTCGGCCTATATAAAGAAATCATTGATTTTTATTCCACTATTCATTTTATAAATGATGACAACTCACTCAATCTAACGACTGTTGTAAAATATACAACCGACATACTGGAAAAAAACGGATTGGAAAGAAAACAAGGGATACAAAAAATCGGAGAAATTTATATTTATCCCAAAGAATATTTCAACCCTATTGGTCAATCTTTCGAACTCAAAATAACCAATAACACTATATCCATCCACCATTATGCCGGGTCATGGCTTCCTAAAAAGAAATTATTTAAAACACGCATTATAAAACTTTTAGGAAGCAGATTAACCTCCATTGTAGTTAAAATCAAATCATTCTTAAAAACACATAAGTAATTTATGTTCCTGTTTATAATACTATATCTCATCATTGCAATATTAATAACCAAAAACAAATCCTATCGCTTACAAAAAGAGCAACGCATACTTTGGTTGTCCTCATTTGTATTATTCTTTATATATACGCTCATAAGCCACTCATACGTCGCAAATCCGTTCACATCCTATTTTATAAATAGCGATCAGATCACATTCTACACACAAGCATCCACACTATCAAGCCTTAGCTACCGGCAAATAGTAGAACGATGCTTTACAGAATTCGAATATGGCGACGCATCAGGCGCATTCGCCTTATTCGCCATACTGTTCAAAATAGGAAAGGCTTTAGGAGAAACTGACATCCTGCTTTTTTTAAAATCACACATCGTTTTCCTGTCAAGCCTGATACCTGTAGTAATTTATAAAATTGTCATTGCATTCAACAGCAACATCCGCAACCTGCACAAACATATACTGCTGTTCGCCATATTCTCCCCGATATTTATGCTATCTGCCCAATTAATGCGCGACATACACATCTGCTTACTGTACACCATACTCGCCTACGTGGCAATACGCCCCAAATTTCCATTAAGGGTATTGGTGATGCTAATAATCATAGCAATCATCTATACTTTCCGAATAGAAAACGGTATGTTCGCAACTGCATTTTTCGCAATCCCGGCTTATTCTCTATACAAAAAAGGCGGCATCCTTGGGAAAATGATGATTGTTGTCATAGCCATAGCCCTTATTGCAACAATCGCATCTGCCGTCTTTGAGACTATGACTCAGACACTGTCTGGATATACAGAACGAAGCCTTGAAGAAGCAAGTGCTGGATCGTTAGGCGCAAAACTAGAAAACTTACCATTCCCTATAAATGTAATCGGGAAAACCATATTCGCACAACTACTGCCATTCCCTGTCTGGGTATATATGACATACAATACATCATACACATGGCTGAGAATAGTGGAATGCTTCACCCCAATATATTGGATTCCGATAGTTCTATCAACATTCGTATGGTGGTGGAAATACCGCAAAAAATGGGATTCAAAAATATTACTACTGTTCTATATCGGTGTTCTATACCTGCTTGTATGCTCGGCAAGCGAATTCAACACAAGACGGCTGTTTGCGGCATACCCCTTGATATTCATAGCATACATCGCAGTCAAGGACTCGCTACGGTTAAACACGAGCAAAATACGGGCAGTCTCTTACGCAACGCTTATTTTCCTGCACTTCGTTTATCTTGCCATAAAATGAAAATCTTAGAAATAATCCCACAATTAAGCCAAGGTGGAGCGGAACGGTTTACAGTCGATTTGTGCAATGAACTGGCAAAACGGCATGACGTGACACTCGTCGTGCTACACAGCATCGAGCGTACAGGATTTTTCGCAAAGGAAATCAATCCGGAAGTAAAAGTAATCTGCATGGACAAACCATCAGGAATAGACTTCAAACTACTTTTCCAATTATGGCGAATAATACGCAGAGAAAAGCCTGAGGTAGTACACTCCCATCTACGAGCGATAATCTATTGTCTGTTGGCATTTACGTTCCCGACAAAAACAAAATTCATACATACCGTACACAACGATGCCGGGAAAGAGGCAGGAGAACGATTAAGCCGATGGTGCAGGAAATTTGCGTTCCGCACCAAAAGAGTTACACCTGTGACTATTTCCGAAGAATCCCGACGCTCGTTCATTGATTTCTACGGCATTACTCCACCTATGATTTACAATGGTCGCCCAGCGTATGCTGTTACTTCAAAACTCGCTGAAGCCCAAAACAATCTGAACAAACTAAAGACAAACATAAATTCTGCAATGATAGCCAACATTGCCCGAATAAGTACACAAAAAAATCAATTACCATTAGCGAAAGCCATTGTCAACCTTAACAAAAAAGGTAAAAACGTTGAATTAGCTATTATAGGTAGAGAAGATGATGTAATAACACCAGAAATACTCAAATTAAACTGCACACAATTGCATCTGATAGGCACACGCAGCAATCCACGCGACTATATGAAAGCCTCTGATGCTTTCTGCCTATCGTCAGTCTACGAGGGAATGCCAATCACCTTAATAGAGTGCTTCTCAGTAGGAGCAATCCCGATTTGCACACCGGTCGGAGGCATAGTCAACATGATTGAGGACGGCAAAAACGGCATCCTCGCCACTGGCACGTCGCAAGAAGAAATCGAGGCAGCGATTCTCCGCTTCCTAAACCTGACAGATGAAGAAAAAGCCGAAATGAAGCGCAACTCGTCAGCCTCGTTCGCAAAATACGATATGGAGACATGTGCCAACAACTATGAAAATTTAATGTCTAAATTAATAAAACATAAATGAAAAAAGACATATTAATATTAGGCTATTTTGGAGATAAATCAAATAAGCTTAACGGACAAACCGTTAAGACAAGAGATTTATACCGGCTAATATCAAGCAAATGCGACAATGTATCTTACTTTGACACAGAACGCTTCCAATACGACAAGCTCTCAGTACTTGAATTGTTAAAGAAATTGGCAAAATGCCACACGCTCGTATATCTGCCAGCTCATGGCAATTTGAAATACATCTTCCCGGTACTATTCTTATTATCACTACTGTTCAGATTCAAAATCCTATACTTCATAATTGGCGGATGGCTTCCTGAATATTTGTCAACAAAACCAATGCATCGGGCTATGTTGCGAAGGATAGATGGAATATATCCAGAATCATCAATACTACAACAACGATTACAAGCCAAATATCACTTCAATAATCTAACTTATTTCCCGAACTTCAGATTCACCAACTATAAGCCTGTAAATCACCACGAACAAGGGAAATTGAAGTTAGTATTTATGGCACGCATCGACATAGAAAAAGGTATCGATACTATATTTGAATTAGGGAACTACATTAACACAAAATACACACAAGAACAAATAACCATAAACTTTTATGGTCAAATAAACCCTACAGACAAAGACTTCTTTATAAAAGGAATCGATAAATTTAATTTTATGTCTTACAAAGGAGTACTCCAACCTGATAACATACACTCAACACTTGCATTCTATGATGCACTCATTTTGCCGACCAGATATCCGGGGGAAGGATTGCCTGGCTCAGTAATAGATGCATATATAGCCGGAATCCCTGTCATTGTATCAAATTGGAAATATGCAAAAGAGCTTGTAACAGACGGGTACTGCGGATGTATCATCCCTTATACCGACAATCTTCCGGCATTTAAAGAAAAAATAGATTTTCTGTATAACAATCCTGAAGCTTTGGCGCAAATGAAACAAAACGCAATAAAAGAAAGCAAAAAATATAGTCCTGAATTTGCATGGACAATCATCAAAGACAAATTCAACTAACAACAATGAAAATACTATTAGTTTCATTCTATTATCACCCCGAATTGGGAGCGGCACCGTCGCGCATCACAAATATGGCACACGGTCTCCGCGAGCAAGGAGCGAAAGTAGACGTATTGACATGCCTGCCTAATTATCCGAAAGGCAGGATATTCGACGGCTACCGTGGACGGCTATACAAAAAAGAGAAAATCGACGGCGGCAACATCTACCGCTATTGGACATACGCTACAGTGTCGAAGAATCCCATTAAAAGAGCATGGGGTATGATTTCATTCGCAATGACGATGTGGCTGTTCGCATTCAAAATAAGACTCATACGCAGCTATGACAGGGTAATCATACAAAGCCCTCCATTGTTCGTGTCATGTTCTGGAATAATGCTGTTCAAGTGCCTGTACCGGAAAAAGACTATACTCAACATATCCGACTTGTGGCCACTGTCGGCAGTAGAACTCGGAGCGATGAAAAAAGGAACAAAATTATATGACATATTTGCCAAGATAGAACGGTTCATATATCGAAAAGCAGACGGAATATTCGGGCAGTCAAATGAAATATTACAACATATCAACGGTTTTGAATCACCAGAGAAAAAATCCCTGTACCGGAATTTGCAACGCTATAAAGTAAGCATTGATTATAAAGAAAAAGGCAAACCTTTAAAAATCGTATACGCCGGATTGCTTGGCGTGGCTCAAGACATATTAGGAATCATACAAAACATTGACTTTAAGCACTTAGGAATTGAATTCCATATATATGGTGGAGGAAATCAAACAAAAGAAATAGAAAATTTCATTAACGCCCACGATTGTAACGTATTCTATCACGGATATGTCAGCAAAGACAAAATTGCCGGAGAATTAGCAAAATACGATGCTTCA
This sequence comes from uncultured Porphyromonadaceae bacterium, assembly GCA_900550025.1. Classification (GTDB taxonomy): domain Bacteria; phylum Bacteroidota; class Bacteroidia; order Bacteroidales; family Muribaculaceae; genus Limisoma; species Limisoma gallistercoris. Next base: position 4,661 of record URQP01000043.1, read on the forward strand.
ATCGTACCTCTTGCCGTAAGAATCAAAGGAGCTGTCCCATCAAAAATATTCGACATCCTGCCTATCGGAATACCCGTGATATTCTGCGGAGGCGGCGAAGGTGCTGAAATCATAAAAAGCTACAACGTTGGCTATGTTTCCGAACCGGGCGACTATCAAGGGCTCAAAGCTAACATTGAAAAACTTAAATCGCTTACACCAGAAGAATACCGCCAACTTTCGTCGAATTGCATAAAAGCTTCTAAAAACGACTTCGACTTTGATACACAAATGAAAAAAAGCTATTCATTTATACAAAATATCTAAATTAACATGAATATGAATGTTACAATGATTGGTGCCAGCGGATTCGTGGGAACACGGCTGCTTGGATTGCTTAAAGAATCCGGAGAGAACTATCAGTTGAAGAATATAGACCTGCAACCAAGCCACTTTTTTAACGACCTGACGATTATCGGCGATGTACGCAACCAAGAGCAAATGGACAAGGAACTCGCAGGAAGCGACATTGTAATTCTTCTCGCCGCACAGCATAGAGATGACGTAAGCCCGATATCACTGTACTATGACACCAACGTAGGAGGGATGGAAAAGACACTGAAAGCAATGGAGAAAAACGGTGTAAAACGAATTATTTTCTTCTCATCGGTTGCAGTTTACGGACTAAACAAGAAAAATCCTGATGAAGATCATCCAAAAGACCCATTCAACCATTACGGCAAATCGAAATGGCAAGCCGAGCAGGTATTGCAAGAATGGCATAAGACACATCCTGATTGGAACGTAAACATAATACGCCCTACAGTAATTTTTGGAGAGCGTAACCGAGGAAACGTCTACAACCTGCTCAAACAGATTTCAAGCGGTAAATTCCTGATGGTCGGCAACGGCAACAATAAGAAGTCAATGGCCTATGTAGGCAATATTGTGGCTTTCGTGAAATATATGATTGATAAATGCACTACCGGCTACAACGTATTCAACTATATCGACAAACCCGATTTTACGATGAACGACTTGGTGAACCACGTTGAGAAAGTGCTCGGCAAACATATACCATCCACCCATTTTCCATACTGGCTCGGAATGTTTGGAGGATATTGTTTCGACCTGCTTGCATTCATAACACGAAAAAAACTCACGATAAGTTCTGTACGTGTAAAAAAATTTTGCGCCACAACAGAGTTCAACGCCACAAAAGTGCAAAAGACAGGATTCAAACCGCCATACACTCTCGGAGAAGGACTTGCCCGTACTTTGGAGTTTGAATTTATCCACCCAAGAACAGACGACATTACATTCAAGACAGAATAAACCGTATAGTTTGATTAAGGTTGGCTGGGGCGGGGCGGCGTAGGCTGTCCCGCCCTGCTTTTTCCGCCCGCACTATATTTTTAATTGCACCGAATTCGGTGCAATTAAAATTGGGGTTATACAGCATCTCCCATTCACCGAGACACGCGATGATGCTTTTGAAACCGCGCTGAAATCGCGGATTTTGTGAAAACCCGGGCGTTACGCTGGCGGATTTTGTGAAATTTACGGCTTTTTATAGGCGGATTTTGTGAAATCTATAGCGATTTTTCAGCGGATTTTGTGAAAATCAGTATCTTTGCAAAATAATTCGAACAGGATATGCGTAATTTTATCATCATAAGTTGTATGCTTTTGGCGTTGGCTTCGTGCAACACGTCGAAAGAGATTCTCTACATTCAGGACGTAGAGACGGGAAAACCGCAAAAGATATCGCCGGAACAGTCGATTATGATACAACCGAAGGACATGATGTCGATTGTCGTGTCGAGCAAGGACCCGCAACTTGCGGCAATGTTCAACCTGCCGGTCAACAGCTACCGCGCCGGTGTGCCCTCCGACAATGCCAGCGGCTACTACCTGCAAGGGTATGTGGTGGACAACGAGGGGGACATCAACTTCCCCGTAATCGGCAAGGTGCATGCGGCCGGGCTAAGCCGTTGGCAATTGCAGGAGAAAATAAAGTCGGAACTGAAATCGCGCAATATGCTGAAAGACGCCGTCGTGACAGTGGAATTCATGAATTTCAAAGTGTCGATTCTCGGCGAAGTCAACAGCCCCGGCACCTATAAAATCAACGGCGACAAAGTCACAATCCTCGAGGCCATCGCGATGGCCAAGGACCTGACCATCTTCGGGCTGCGCGACGAGGTGTACGTGATACGCGAGCAGAACAACAAACGCCACACCTACAAGCTCGACCTGCGCTCGAAGGAAATTTTCGAGTCGCCGGCCTACTACCTGAAGCAAAACGACATAGTCTACGTCCAGCCCAACAAGGTCAAGGCAGGGCAGTCGACGCTCAACCAGAACAGCCTGAAATCGGTAAGCCTCTGGGTATCGGTCGCTTCATTGCTCTGCTCAGTAGGCGTGATGATTGCCAATATCCTCGACTGACGGCAGCGGAACTGCCATACCGCGGCAAATTTTATTCAGGTATAGAATGTGATTCTTTAAATGTGGTGTCGTAATGAACAGTCCTGCTGACAATTCATATATGAAAAAAATCGACTTGGCGTTTTTCCTGCAGTGGGCAAGACGGCATTGGCGATTCATAATATGGTCAACGGTCATTTGCTCGGCGGCCGGCATAGCCTACCTGTACTACACGCCGAAAAGCTGGACACGCACATCGCAAATCACGATGAAATTCAGCGCGCACGGCATCCCTACCACATCCGACCTGCTGATATTCAGCGACATCGGCATCCTCAACCAAAGCATCAGCTTCGACAACGAAAAGCACTTGGTCAACTCCTACGTCGTATGGGACGAGATAGTCGACGACTTGAAACTGAACTACGAATACAGCAAAATCAACGCATTATGGCGCAAAACGCCGCTCTACCGCGACAATCCCGTAGAAGTAACGCTCCCCGACGATATAGAAAATTCAGAAATCGACTACCTTTCTTTCAGGATTAAGAAAAAAGGCAACGGGCTGGCTCTTTACGATTTCTCGATAAACGAGAAATCCGTAGACACCGACGACATTACCATTGCTCCCGGCCAAACCGCCGGAACTCCGGCCGGAAAAATAACCGTGACGGCAACAGCTTATTTCAGCGAATGGGAAAACGGCGCCATCGAATTTCTGTATACTGCCAAGCCTGTCTACATACCGAAGATGCAGACAGCCGTGAGCCAAGGCAACACAGACCGTTACGCTACAATCATCGAGACCACCTACTCCGACTATTCGCCCGACCGGGCCAACGACATACTCAACTACATCCCGATAGCATACACCACCGTCTGGAACCGCCACAAAAACGAAGTGGCGGCAATGTCGAAAGAGACGGCCACACAGATGCTCGACACCATAACGAAGAAGCTGCGCGACACTGAATCCCGGCTACAACAACTGATGGAAAGCAAGAAAATGACCGCCCCCATGATAGATGCTGCCAAACACTACAACGAGAAGGCGCTCTACGGAACGGCGGCCGTCGACGCGTCGATAGCATACGAAGTGACAGGCTTCATCCTCGACAAGCTAAAGACGGAAGGAAACGGCAAATTCGGGATGATACCCGTCGACAGCAGCATCGACAGTATGGCAATACGCAGGCAAATAGCCGGCTACAACGAGCGCGTCCTCGAATACGCCGCACTGTCGGGCGACTACGGAAACAAGAATTCCGAAATACTCAGCCGTGAAAAAGAGCTGGAACGGATGAAAGCCAACATAATAACGTCACTGTCGCAATACAGGCAACAGACAGGGATCAAGCTCGATGCCATCGAACGGCGTTATGACGAAATACAGTCAGAAGCCGCCGGATTGTCAGAATCGGAAAAAGAATGGAGGGCTTTGCAACGCCGCCTGATGTCGGAAGAAGCGGTAATGATGTATCTCATCGGCAAGAACGAGGAGAACGACATAGCCGCAGGACTCAACGTGCAGCCGGTACGCACGGTCATGTCGGCATACGGCGACGACGAGCCCGACTCGCCCGACACCAAGTCCGTAATGCTGGTGGCCTTGTTCCTCGGATTGGTAGGTATACCGTTCATTGCCGCGCTGTCAAGCAATTCGCTCGACTACAACATAACCGACATCTCCGACTTCCGCTTCTTCTCGTTCAGCGTAATCGGGCAGATACCCCAAATGGGGCGCATCACCCTCAGGGAGCGGTTCAACAACCTGCTGCACACCGAGGCAAAAGCCGAGAAAACGCCGAAACTGCTTGTCAACAAAGAAAGCATCTTCACCGAATCAATAAGAGTTTTCCGCTACAATTTCGACAAAGTGACAGCAAACACCAAGGATACACCCGTCACCTTGCTGACCTCTTTCAACCCCAACAGCGGCAAGACGTTCTTCCTGTTCAACCTCGCCGTAAGCATAGCCGCCGGCGGAAAAAAAGTGCTGCTCATCGATGCCGACATACGCCGTGCCTCGATGAGTGAATATGTAGGCAAGCCGCGGACAGGACTGACAAGCTACCTATACGGCACAACCGACATACAAAAGATAGTTCTGAAAGACCGCATCGCGCAAGGATTGGACATCATTCCATCCGGGAAAATACCTACCGACCCAACGGAATTGCTGCAAAACGGAAGACTCGGCGAGCTCATCGGCGGGCTTAAACCGCATTACGACTACATATTCTTGGACGCTCCGCCAATCAATATGATAGCCGACACCCACGAAATAGCGCAAACGGCAACCCACACGCTGTTCGTAATCCGCAGCGGGATGCTCGACAGGCGCATGCTTCCGGAATTGGAGCGTATCTACCGCGAGCAGACCTATCCGGGGCTGTATGTAGTGTTCAACGGCTCTACGGCAGAACAGTTCAAGAGCCGGGCGGTAAAGAAGTCGTTCAACCGGAAGAAAAAACATCGCTAAAACCACTGTCACCTCATTTTAGTTAAAACTTCCGAGCAAGTCGCTAAAAGAACTTAACCGCGGGCTTTGCCAAACCGCGCCGCCATTGCCGGCATCGCGTTTTTTGCTATATTTGTAAAGTCAAAACAAAAAGCGTATGAGGAAAGCAATCACGATATTGGCAATACTCTTGGCGACAGCCGGAAGCGCAATCGCGCAGACTGTCATCAAAGGCAACATAACCACAGCCACAGGCAAGGACATTGTCAATAGCGCGATGGAATACATAGGCACACCCTACCGCTACGGCACCATGAGCCCCACCCGCGGATTCGACTGCTCCGGCTTCACCTCTTACATATTCAAAAAACTCGACATCACACTTCCGCGCTCTTCGCGCTCGCAGTATTCAAAAGAAACGGCAATCGACGATTGCCGCGACCTGAAGAAAGGCGATTTAGTGTTCTTTTCCGGCTCTAAAGTATCCAAAAGGATAGGACACGTCGGCATTGTGACAAAAGTAAACCCTGAGACAGGCGAATTTTCGTTCATCCATTCAAGCTGCTCGGAAGGCGTGACAATCTCGCATTCAACCGATGCTTACTATGCGAAACGCTACATCGGGGCATGCCGCGTACTGGGCCCGGTAATCACAGAAGATTAAAAAATCTTTTCATAGGCAAGTAAATGTAGACAGTGGAAGAGTGAATCACTCTTCCACTGTCTCTATCGTACCTATTTCACGTATCGAACCGCTTTCAGGATTGAATATCACGTATGCCGGCGATTTCTTGTCAGTGAACATCTTCGGCTCAAGCCCATGCTCTACACCGAACTGGGAAACTTCCACCGATTCATGGGCAATGACATTCCCCTTATACTTCAAGGTAACCTCTGCCTTTCCCGGAATACAATACATCACGGCCCCCTTAGGCAACTTCTTCGACTCACCCTTCTCGTCGACAGGTAGCTCGCCTTTCTCAGTCACCGTAAGCGACAAATATACCGGCTCGCCGCTAAGGTCGTTCTTGTCCACAATACCGTCGAAATCCGAGACACGCAACAGAATCTCATTAGACACATCGCCGGTAGGCAGATAATCGTAACGGAACACTTTTGTCTCCGTCTGCGTAGTGCCGATGAACATCGCGGTAAGCACCGATTCCTGACGGCTAAGCTCGTCGAGCATCAGCTTCAACGACTGCCCGTCGGGCGGCATCTGGTCAGCATTGCCCGAGACAAGGTCGTTGCGGCTCTCGCGGAGCTCGAATATCTTCTGTGCGGCAGCCTCTGCGCGCTTCATGGTCGACTCGCTCGCCACCATGTCCTCCGAGAACACATCGGCATAGTCCATCCCCTCGAACACATCCTTGTCGGCATACTTGTTACGCTTGCGCTTCACCACCGACTCCTCCACCTCGGTGTTTATAGCAAGCGGCAAGCCGGCCTCGTCGAGAAGAAGAAACGGAGCGGAGCCGCTCTTGAACTTCATCAGATATTCATTTTCCTTGTCAGGCACGCCTTTCGGCGAGATTGACACCTCTTTTATGTCCCAAGTCTGGGAATCCTCGGTAACTACATTTCCTACTCCAAGATATTTCTTGGCATACTTATAATAAGGGCCGGCCTTTTTGACCGTTTTGACAGCCTCAATCTCGACATTAAGATGCGTGACAGGCAACGAATATATCAACCCATACTCGTTCAGCTTATTGGCCGTAAGCCTCTGCGTCTCCTGCGCCATAGCAACACCCGGCACACACAGAGCAGCAACTAATGCAAAACATATTTTCTTCATATCACTCATATTTTTCTATTTCAACTTCGCGTTTTCCCGTATCCTGAGAAAAGCCTTTCCGACACAGTCGGCAATGTCGCCGGCCACAAGACCTTCCTCCCCGTTGACAGAACAGGCAATGTCGCCGGCGAGACCGTGGACATATACGCCGACCGACGCTGCCGTGCAGGAATTATAGCCCTGCGCCAGCAACGACGCTATTATGCCGGTAAGCACATCGCCGCTTCCTGCCGTGGCCATACCGGAATTGCCGTTCATATTGATGAAAATCTTGCCGTCAGGGCGTATCACTTTCGTATAATGCCCCTTCATCACTATGACGATACGCAACACCTTTGCCATTTCCACCGCTTTCATAAAACGCTCCTCTTCCGAGAAATGTTCACCGAACAAACGGTCAAACTCCTTATAGTGGGGTGTAATTATCGAATTGCGCGGTATGTCGTTCAGCAACGACCTCCGCTGCGCGATGCAATTCAATGCGTCAGCGTCAAGCACCACCGGGGCAGAGGCCTGCCGCAGGAACTGCTCAAGCGCGTCTATCGTATGGGAATCCGTGCCTATACCCGGGCCTATGGCATACACCATCTTGCTCTTGCGCGGAATCGACGAAACATACTCGTCATTGTCGTCCATGTCGACCATCGCTTCGGGCACGCTTGTCTGCAACACTATATAGCCGCATTTAGGAGCGTGTACCGTCAACGCCCCCACCCCGGCGCGCATCGCCGCACGCGCAGAAAGCACGGCCGCGCCCATCATGCCGAGGCTTCCGGCAACAAGCACCATCCGCCCGTAATCGTCTTTCGCAGCGAAAGGGTCGCGCGGCTTGAGGGCCTCCCTCACTCCCTCCGCGTCAATCAGAAAATAATTCGACGGCGTGGAGGAAATTGCCTCGCTGTCGAGCCCGATGTCGAGAATCTCCCACCTGCCGAGGGCGCACGCATTCTCCGCGAAGAAGAACGACAGCCGCGGGAACTGGAATGCGAACGTAAGGTTGGCATGGACCACATTGCTCCTTATCAGATTTCCCTTGTTGAACTCGCTGAAAAGTCCGGAAGGCATGTCTATCGAAACAACAAAAGCCCCCGACTCGTTAATCGCGCGCACCAACGCTATGTAGCCGCCGTGCAAAGAATCCGACAAGCCGCTGCCGAACAAGCCGTCGATAATCACATCCGACTCCGACAAATCCGGCATGTCAAGCGACTTCGTCACTTCCACGAAATCGTCGTAGCCATAATCGGTTATCCGCTGGCGGTTTTTGGCGCAATCGGCTGAAAGGCGGCCTTTTGTGTTAAGAAGCAATATCTTGGGCTTATAGCCTTGGTCTATCAGATGGCGGGCCACGGCAAGGGCATCGCCGCCGTTATTGCCCGGACCGGCGAAAATCACTATGCGCTGCGACGGAAGCCAGCGCGACATCACCTCGTAGGATACCGCCGACGCGGCACGTTCCATCAAGTCGTAGGAAGTGATTTTCTCCTTCTCGGCGCTGAGCCGGTCTATCTCACGTATGTCCGATGGTGTGAATATCTTCATGACAACACTCTCTTCTTTACCATTTGCAAAAATATCCTTTTCCGGGCAATTTACGAAATATGAACTCCCATAATTTGACCTTGCGGCTTTCCTCTCCGGGAAAATTTGCCGACAAAATGTATCAGTTCCATCTCTTGCCCTTTCTCGGTACAAAGTTACCGCACAGCTGTACCAAACTACAGTACATCAATAAATTATTTCGTATTTCCTTACTTCGGCTGCATCGTGATTATCGGCACAAGCATCTCCTCCATCGAGATGCCGCCATGCTGGAAAGTGTCCTTATAATACTGCACATAGTAATTATAATTGTTCGGATACGCGAAAAAGTCACCGTTCATGGCGAATATGTAGGCCGACGAGATGTTGGGGGAAGGCAGGCCGAAACGCTCTGGACGGCGTATCTCGTACACCTGACGGTTGTTGTAGCTCAGATTCTTGCCCACCTTGTAGCGCAAATTTGTATTGGTGTTCTTGTCGCCTATCACCTTCACCGGATTGTCCACGCGTATCGTGCCATGGTCGGTGGTAAGCACCACCGGATAGCCGCTGTCGGCAATCTTGCGCAGCAGGTCGCTTACCGACGAATGGCGGAACCACGACTCCGTCAGCGAGCGGTATGCCGCGTTGTTCGAGGCCAGCTCGCGTATCATCTTCGATTCCGTACGGGCATGCGAAAGCATGTCGATGAAGTTGAACACAATCACATTCAAATCGTTATGCTCCAGCGAACTGAAATTCTGCAATATCTTCTCGCCGAACGACGATTCATAGACCTTGTGGTAAGAGAACTTGTAACGCTTGCGGTAACGGTCGAGCTGAGTCTGGATAAGCGGCGACTCGTTGACGTTCTTTCCCTCCTCCGAATCCTCGTCGACCCACAGGTCGGGAAACATCTTCTCTATCTGCAACGGCATCAGCCCGGAAAATATGGCGTTGCGCGCATATTGGGTGGCCGTAGGGAGGATGCTGCAATAAAGCTCCTCGTCGACATTGAAATAATCAGCAAGCAAAGGCTTGATTATCCTCCACTGGTCGAGCCTGAAATTGTCTATCAGCATGAAGAACACCTTCTTGCCTTCGTCGAGCAGGGGAAACACCTTTTTCTTGAAAATCTCGTTGCTCATCATCGGGTGGTCGTCGGTCGTCACCCACCGCTCGTAGTTCTTGCGCACGAACTTGCAAAAGGCGGAGTTAGCCTCGTTTTTCTGCATCAGCAGAAGCTCGTCCATATTCGTCTCCGTCTGTGCGAGCTCCATCTCCCAGAACACTAATTTACGGTACAGGCCGTACCAGTCGTCGATGTCGTACGACTCGTTGATTTGTTCCGTGATGCGGCGGAATTCCTGCTGATAGTCGGAAGTGGCCTTTTGCGAGACAAGCGCCCCGGAATGCAGGTTCTTCTTCAGCGACATCAGTATCTGGTTGGGATTCACAGGCTTTATCAGGTAGTCGGCGATTTTGTTGCCGATTGCCTGGTTCATGATGTTTTCCTCCTCGCTCTTGGTTATCATTATCACCGGCACATCGGGCTGCAACTGCTTTATGCGCGACAAAGTCTCCAGACCGCTCAACCCGGGCATGTTCTCGTCGAGGATTATCAGGTCGTAACGCTCGCGCTCCACCGCGTCGAGAGCGTCGTTGCCATTGTTGACCGTGGCCACGTCATATCCTTTCTGCTTGAGGAACAATATATGGGGCTTAAGCAAGTCTATTTCATCGTCTGCCCAAAGAATACTTCCGTTCGTCTCCATATCCGTCTTATTTGTCTTATCTGTCCTATTTGTCTTATCTGTCCTATCCAAAGATACACAAAAAGCGGATTCGCTTATAGAAAGGAATCCGCTTTTTATTAATTTTTGACAATTCTATGCGCCTACTTCTGTGCCGGTGCGGCAGGAGCCGGAGTGCCAGTCTGGGCAGGTGTCTTCTGAGCGGCAGGCGCAGCCGTTTGGTAAGGTGCGGCTGTCTGCTCTTGCGGAGTGGCCTGAACACGCGAGTTAACCACCAGTTTAGGAGCGAAGAACGATGAGATGATGCTCAACACACAAATTACTATTGCAAGCGTCCACGTCGCTTTTTCCACGAAACTGTTGGTTTTACGCACGCCCATAATCTGGTTAGAGCTTGCGAAATTAGATGCCAAACCGCCACCTTTCGACTTCTGTATCAATACGATGCCTATCATCAGAACAGAGGCAATCAATATTAGAATGATTAATGCTGAAAACATGTCTGTCTATTGTTATTTTTTGTTTTTATATTTCTCGTTCACAATCAGTTTCCTTAGAAACCGGATTTGGTCTGCAAAGTAAATACTTTTTTCCGGAAAATTCAAACTTAACGACATAATAATTTCCAACGCTTTCTCATAACGGTGCTGGCGTATATAGATTTTGGCAAGACTTTCCGACAGCAAAGAATTGTCGGCCTGCTCTTCCGGAGTCTTTGGCGACGGCGCGTCAGCTATTTCATCGGCTATGGTGTCTGTTTCTCCTTCCGGAGGCGGGAAATGCCCTTCCAATTTTCTGCTCAATGCTATGAAACGGTTGATGCGCAGTTCCTTGTCATCCAAGCCCTGCCCTTCAAGCTCTTCCTCGCCCGGCATATTCTCCCGCTCCTCTTTCTCAAGTAGCTGCGCATAGTCGGGCACAGGATTGAAGATTTTCTGTTCCAACGCCTTTATCTCGTCCTCGTCGTCATTGCCGAACGTGTCTAAGAAATGCGATATGGCATCCATCGTCGACCGGCCCTTTGCCTCGGTTTCGGGATAAAAATCCCTGAATTTCCCGCTTTCCGGGCCGGCAAGGTCGCCCAAAGCCGTGCGGTCGGCAATGTTGGCCGCGGCAAGAGACACTATCCGCGAGCGTTCCTCCGGCGTATAATCGCCGCAATTACGCAATGCGGCCGCCATGGCAGGCACGAAATACGGATAATCCGACATTATGCCGTCTGCCAATTCCCTCGCAATCCGGCCGTCATCAGCCGCAATAACGCTGTCAAACTCCCTTGCCCTGCCGCTTTTCTCCATATCGCCTACCAATTTCCTGCCGTAGCGTTGAATATGAGCATCACAAGCTCGTCGGTAATCTCCTCGCACAACTCGTCCTGAACGCTCGTAAGCATCTGCGAGGAGTCGAAATCGCGGAATGCCGAGAACGACTGGTCCACGCTGTTGTTCGGGTTCTTATGGTCGGTGTACTTCACGCGCACCGTGATGGTAAGGCGGGTCTGCGACGCGTACGCGTCCTCGTTGACGGCCTGCGGCGTAAGGTTGTAGCCGGTTATCTCGCCCTCCACCGAAAGGTCTGTATTCGAGCTGTCGATAATCTGCAGGCGGGTCTGCTTGGTGTAGGTGTCCGTAAGCTTGTTCTCGAACATGGGCTGCAACGGCGCATAGACCATCGGCGCGCGTATCGGGAAATTGCCGATGCGCAGCGTCTTGTAGACATTGTAGTCGATTGCCGCCCCGTTGAACGTATAGCTGATTCTGCAAGCCTGCATAATCAGCAGCAATATGATTATCGAAACTATCTTTCTTGTCATAGGCTGTCCAATCCGTATTCCTTGATTTTCCTGTAAAGTGTCCTCTCCGATATTTTAAGCTCGTCGGCCGTCTTCTTGCGCTTGCCCTCGTTGCGCTCCAGAGCCTTGCGTATGGTCTCCTTCTCCGTGTCTTCGAGGGTGCGCGTCCCCTGAGCATCCTGTCCTTCCGCCTCTTCCGGGAAAATCCGGTGCATCCCGCCAGAAGCGAAATCCTTATTGTATATGGCCGGAAGCACCGACGAGATTTCTTTCTGCAACTCTTTTATCGAGCCTACCGCCGGCTCGTCGTGCTTCTTCAGGCTGTCGATTTCTTCCCTAAGCCCGGTCACTTCTTTTTTCAGCTCGAAAATCAGCTTGAACAGCATTTCACGCTCCTGCTCGTAGGTATGGGGCAATTGCGCCGACTGCTGGCGCACCGGGGCGTAGTCGCTGCCTGAATCAGGCAGATAATATTTAATGTCGCCGGCCGTAACCGTCTTGCCGGCGTCGAAAAGCGAGATTTGCTCTATCACGTTCTTCAGCTGCCTTACATTCCCCGGCCAGCGATATGCAAGCAATGCCGCCTTGGCCGATTCGTCGAACTCCACTGGCGGAGTGCGGTACTTCTCTATGAAATCGTTGCTGAACTTGCGTGTAAGCAGCAATATGTCGTTGCCGCGGTCGCGCAACGGCGGCACGGCGATATACACCGTCGAAAGGCGGTAGTACAGGTCTTCACGGAAACGGCCTTCCTCCACGGCGCGGCGCATGTCCACGTTCGTGGCAGCCACCACCCGGATGTTGGTCTTCTGCACGGTCGACGAGCCTACCTTTATGAACTCGCCCGACTCGAGAACCCTCAGCAGGCGCGCCTGTGTGGTCAGCGGCAATTCCGCCACCTCGTCGAGAAATATTGTCCCGCCGTCGGCTTCCTCGAAATAGCCCTTCCGGGAAGAAATCGCCCCGGTAAACGCGCCCTTCTCGTGGCCGAACAGCTCGGAATCTATCGTGCCTTCAGGTATAGCGCCGCAATTCACGGCTATGTATTTGTTGTGCTTGCGCGAGCTGTAGGCGTGGATTATCTTAGGGAAAAATTCCTTCCCGGCACCGCTCTCGCCGTTGATAAGCACCGACAAATCAATAGGAGCCACCTGCAAGGCACGCTCCACAGCCGCTATGAGCGACGGCGAATTGCCTATTATGCTGAACCGCTGCTTGGCCTGCAATACTTCAGATGAAATTCCTCCTCCCATCGGCAAATCCTACTTTAACAACACCGAATCTATCGCTTCTTTCAATTCAGCTTTCGGACGCAAGCCCTGCACGACGTAAGGCTTGCCTTCCTTCGGGATAAGCAGCACCATCGGAATCGACTGTATGCCGAACGCGCCGGCAAGCTCCTGCTCGCGGTCAACGTCAACCTTATAAAACAGCACATTCCCGGCGTACTCCGACGACAACTCGTCGAGTATCGGCGACAGTTTCTTGCACGGGCCGCACCAAGTGGCGTAAAAGTCTATCACCGCGGGCTTGTCGCCTTTATAATCCCACTCCTTAGCGTTTTTAAAATCCACCACCCGGTCGATGAACATCTGCGTATTCATCTCCACAGGCTTATAATCGCTCACGGCAGCGGCAGCCGTCTCCCCGGAAGGCTGGCTTGCAGCGGACTGCTTTTCCTGAGAACAGGCAACCAACGAAATAGCCGCCATAAGCGAAAACATTATCAATTTCTTCATACCCGATTTTTTTACAAAATTAATCATACTATTAATATCAACAAAATAAACACGAAATTGTTGTCCCCATAGGGAAATTTAGAAAAAATTGGGGCACAAATACTTGCAAGAACGTAGCGGAAGAGTTAACTTTGCCACGCTTTTTCACCAAGCGCACAGCTCTGAAAATAGCTGCCCGGATGGTGGAATGGTAGACACGAAGGACTTAAAATCCTTTGGCTATTGCAGCTGTGCGGGTTCAAGTCCCGCTCCGGGTACTCTAAGGGACGAATCGTTAAAATCGCGGTTCGTCCCTTTGTTTTTATCTCCATAAGGGTTTGTATATGAGTTGTTTAATACGAAGAACACATTGACGCTTTTAGGTTCAATATCGCCCGAATTTTTATCATAGACAAATCCGTCCGAAAATAAGAGTTTCTGTAGCTTCCGCTTTCCTTCCAATCCTTGTAATTGCCATAGTTCAAGCAAGTTAGACCTCATTTTAAAGGCAAAATTAATGAATTTATCAAGGTTCAATATTCCCGTATCAAGGTTGGCCAATTCTATCTTCAAATCTTTGATTTCACTCTCCAATCTTCCAATCACCTTCTCACATATCCCCTGCTTCTTAGCATCAGTACAAAGCACATAGTTTGTTTCAGCCTGCTCTAATTCTTTTTCTTTCTTCTTCACATTTGCCCTGATGCCCTTTACTCTTTCCTGATTTTCCTTATTCATAGCATCAAAAGTCATGGCAAGCTGTATCTTCAGCAAGTTCTCCACTTTGTCAGACAAAGCATAACTATTCAGCAAGATTTCAAAGGCCTCATGCACTTTTCGAGTAGAGCTATTGAATCTACACCCCTTGCGCCCACACACATAATAGCCTATATCAGTGCGTCCAAACCGCTTGCGCATCTTCGTAGAAATGCTTGCAGTCAAGTTATGTCCGCAGCAAGGGCATTTGATACTACCTAACAATGGCGCATAGTCTTTATCAATCTTCAACTCATAGCCGCTATGATTCTTACTCAACTCACCATTGACCTTCAAGAAGATTTCTTCCGAAACAAGGGCAGGGTGATTACCCTTTACTATATCGCCCTGTAAAAACTTATGAGCCATATAACCACAGTAGAAAGGATTCTTAAACACCTCTGAAAGTTTCTGCTTACAGATAATCAAGCCTTCAGAGGCTAATCGATGTCGGATTTCTTGAATTGTTAGAAACATACGATTTATTGGACTTTTAAGTCCAAATTGCAGACATTTGTAGTTTTATTTCAGGCAAACGAGCGTCTTTCCAAAGAAAATGCGTATCTTTGTTGCGCACATTAGCAAATAGTGTGCAGACAT
>URQP01000044.1 GCA_900550025.1 uncultured Porphyromonadaceae bacterium
GGCAGCCGCAAGGCGGGGATGTCACGGCGGTTGGCGGGTCGGGGAATCGTTCAATTGCTGTTTTTCCGTAAATAACGAAGAATATGGCAATTTCAGGAAAGACAATAATCAGAGTCGAATGGGATGTAGCTTAGATTCATTTTCACATGTCCGGTACATCGCTTCCGGTTGTAATAAGTTTCGGGGAATGTGGCAAATGTTATACGGTTTTCCATTATAAGAGGTAATATCTCGCCCTCCAATTCTTTCGGAATAAGGCCTATTGTTTGTCGGTCTACAATAACCCTGATTTCTTTCAATTTGCCTGTTGCATCATCGTTGTAGGCTGTAAGTTTGAGATTGTTAGGAAGATATGGTATTTGCTTTATTTCTTTAGGTGTCAGCCAATATTCCACTTCTGAAAGCCAAATAGACCGTGTTACGGATTTTTCCATCCTTTCCGCCTCTCTTGCCTTCCGTGCCTCTTCCGCGGCTTTCTTGCGTTTTTCCTCCCTGTTGCTGTAAATAAGTCCGACAGTCAGTCCAATCGCTATCGGAATGATTGCCAGTGCGGCAATTTCCCAAAATCCGTCTTTTTGAGCCCAGCCAAATATGAAAGCGAGAATTGCCAATCCTGACAGGGCACAGCCGCATCCGTATGACTTATTTTTTGAAAGAAGCCACAATGTCCACATGAACAGGATTGTGCATACTATCGCAAAAAATATGATCATCGCGGGATTTTTATTGTGGAAAATCGAATTTGTTTCAGCGTTTGCTGCGGAAGAAGGTGGTGATGAGGGCGGCGCATTCGCCGGCGAGGATGCCGCCCTCTACTTCGGTTTTCGGATGGAATGGGTTGGCGCACATCGTGTGGTAGCCGCGCTTGTCGTCGGACGCTCCGTAGACGATGCGTCCTATCTGGCTCCACGCCAAAGCCCCGGCGCACATCAGGCACGGCTCGACAGTGACGTAGAGAGTGCAGCCGTTGAGGTATTTCCCGCCGAGGGTGGCGGCTGCCGATGTGATGGCCTGCATTTCTGCATGGGCTGTAACGTCGGTAAGTGTCTCGGTGAGGTTGTGGGCGCGCGCTATCACCTTGCCGTTGCACACCACTACCGCCCCGACCGGCACTTCGTCGGCCGCTGCGGCCGCCTCTGCTTCGGCCAGCGCGAGGCGCATATATTTTTCATCGTCGGAGGTTGCCATGTCAATCAATGTTATATGTCAGCGAAAGCACTTGGAATTCCGTGCGGCGGTTGATTTGGTCGGCCGCTTCCTGATCTTCAGGCGACAGTTTTTCGATGAATTCCGGTGTCAGCGTATCGCCTTCCTTGAATTGCGGATAGAGCCGGGCAATCCGTTTGGTCACGGTCTTGGGGCGCGATTTGCCGTAGCCGTGGGGCTGTAGGCGGGCGGCATCTATGCCTTTCGACACAAGATAGTCGATTACCGATTGCGCCCGGCCTTGCGATAGCCGCAAATTGTATTCGTCGCTGCCTTTCCGGTCGGCGTGCGAAGCCATTTCTATCGTTACGTTGGGGTTGTCGTTCAGCACTTTTATAAGCTCGTCCAATGCTGCCACCGATTCCGGGCGCAGGTCGACCTTGTCGAAATCGTAGAATATGTTTTCCACCACCTGCGGCTTGTTGATTGCCGGGAGAATGAAGTCCACCCAATAGTTGGCGTCCTCGCGGGTGGTGTCGGAAACGAACTCCTGCTTCTGGTTCAGATAGCCTTTTGCGCCGGCAAGCATCACGTAGCGCACTCCGCGGTCGAGCTCGAAGCTGAACGAGCCGTCGTCGCGCGCCACTTCTTTCTGGTTGGAGCCGTCGTTGCCGACGATGCGTATGATGGCGTTTTTCACCGGCTCCTCGTCCTTGTCCATAACCATTCCCTCGATTGTTACTCTTATGGGATGTAGAATGAAACTGTAGATATGGTCGTAGCCGCGCGCGTCGCCGCGGTTGGAGCTGAAGAATCCTTCTTCGCCCTCTCCGAACGTTATCCCGAAATCGTCACCGGCCGAATTTATCGGATTGCGCATATTCTCGATTTTCCAAGAATTCTCACCGGTGCTTACGGCTTTGAAAATGTCCAGTCCGCCCATCCCGGGGTGGCCGTCGGACGAAAAATAGAGCGTGCCGTCGGCGCGTACGTAAGGGAAGTCGTCGTCGCCGGCTGTGTTGATGTCAGGCCCGAGATTCATCAGCGAGCCTTGACGCTCTTTCAGAGATATGCGCCAGATGTCCTTGCCTCCGTAGCCTCCGGGCATATTGCTGACGAAATACAGGTATTCGCCGTCGGGCGATACCGCCGGGTGTCCGTATGTGGAAATAGTGTCGGCCGTTATCTCGAATTTCACGGGTGCGCTCCACGAGGCGTCCGACCGCGACGACGTGAATATTTCCACCGAGGTGTTGGCGTTTTCCTCACGGCGCGCTTTTGTCAGGTACATTGTCTGCCAGTCGGGTGTGAACGACATTATTCCCTCGTCGAGTTCCGTGTTCAATTCTCCCTCGACAGGCTCGGGGCGTTCCCATTGCCCGTTCTCGTTTTTCTTTGCGAAAAATATATCGGCGTTTTTCATGCCGGTTATCTCGCTTTTTTTGTCACCAGTAGCTTTCTCCGTTGTCGATGAAAAATAAAGCTGGTCGTTGTCGGCCCCGAAATACATAGGCGAGAAGTCGGAACGGCGCGAATTGAACAGTTTGGCGTTCTTTACCTCATAGCGGGTGGGAGAATCTCTCCATGCCAACGCGTTCTTGCAGCCTTCGATGCCGACTATCGCCAGCGAATCGTCTTTAGGATTGAAAGTGCGGTATTGTTCATAATTTTTTATGGCCGCGGCATATTTGCCCTCGCGGTGTTGCGACTGGGCAAGATAGAGGTATGCCGTAGAGTCGGGATATTCGTAGCGCAGCGCGTTCTGGAAGGCCGCCGAAGCGCGCGACGACATGTTAAGCAGGCGGTAGCACAGCCCCATCTTGTAGGCCACTTGCCCGCGCAGCGGACGTTCCTCTTTCGCGCGCAGCTTGTTGTATACTTTTTTGTAGGTTACGGAAGCGTCGTAGTATTCCCCGCGGGCGTATTGCTCCTCGGCTACCGACAGCTTGGCGTTGTTGCAGCCGCAGAGGGTTGCAATTACCGCAAAAAGTACTGTATATATCAGATGTCTGCACATTTCGAACAGGATTTCAGCATTTATATTTAACGCAGCGGCAGGTGTTTTATTGTAAAAGTTTCTAATCAAAAAAGGTGCGCCGTATGCGGCACACCTTGCAAACACATTAGGGATCAACAATATATTATGAGTCTTTGCGCTGATTAATAAGCGGTGTTTTCCGGGTCGAAGTTCGTCCATCCTGAAAGCCAATTGTCGGGACCGAACGCTCCTATGTAGCTTACGGCATCGAAACCGCTGAATCCGCTGAAAGAAGCTCCGGAAGCCAACGGGCTGCCTGCCGACGGCATAAAATCGATGTTCAATCCGTTGACAATGCTGTTGCCGGTAAGCATCAAGTCAGAAACTTCTGCAATGCGGTTTCCTGCTCCGCTTTTGAAGAATGTGGAAGAGAGAGATTCTTTAGTGTTGTCTACAACCGGCTTCTTCTCGTCATCGTATCCTGTAACCAAGTAATCGTCGTACAACTTGTTGGCGTCGCTACCGGTTACATCCATTCCCGCGAACCATACATTTTGCAATTTTATGGTCCCGTTCGATGCCATCTCCTGAGTGTTGCCTTTCTCTCCGTCGATTATGAGACCGATAGGGAAGCCTACCGCAAGCGAGTTGATGCAGTTCAGGCGGCTGCTGCGGCGTATCTGCATTGCCGACTGGAAGCGGCCGAGAGCGGAGCCGTTGTTAGGATTCATGCTGCCGGCATTGATGTAGTCGGTAGTGTTCTCGAAACTTGCGTCGACATACTTCGGGCCGAAGAAAGTGACGTTGGAGAAAGTTGCCGTAGTGTAGGGGGATACTTGTGAGCCGTCGGCGCAGTTGTCGGACTCGAAACCGTTGGATTGCGATGTGTCGGCTATGCGTGAATCGCGTACGGAAAGGGCGTATTGCACGTTGCCTGAAAAACCGTTGTCGGTGTCGAAATCATCGTCCCAGCCTTTGAAAGCCACGAGGTGCTTGCAATTGACCGTGCCGCCGAACCATTCGAATGAATCGTCGTTGCTGTAAGATACTTGCACATAGTCGATTGTCGTGCCGCGTCCTATCGAGCCAAGTGTCAGTCCGTTGATTTCCTTGTCTTTCTCGAACGGATAACCTGCGAATTCGATGCGTACATATTTCAATACGCCGGAATTGTCGTCGTCATTGTTGCCGCCATGGAACGAACGCGGGCCGCCCTCGATTTGCTGCTCGCGCTGGTTGTTTACGGCGTTACCGCAAAGGATAAGTCCGCCCCAGTCGCCCGGACGGCGTTGTCCTGCAGCCTCGTTGGAAGTAAACACGATAGGCTCGTTGGCTGTTCCTTCAGCGAAAATCTTTCCGCCGCGCTCTACTATCAGGGCTGCTTTTGTCTGCTTGTCGCCACGGATTACTGTTCCCGGCTCGATGGTCAATTCCGAGCCTTCTGCCACATATACCCAGCCTTTCAGCACGTATGTGCCTTTGGCGATGGTTTGTTTTCCTTTGAACACTACTTCTTGGTCGCCGTTGCCGATGACGTTGCCGTCTGTCACTATTTCGGTGATTACTTTCAATCCGCCGTCGGTTTCCGGTTCAGGAGTGTTTTCATCGTCGTTGCAGGCCGTGAATGTTGTCAAGGCCATAGCCGAAAGAATCAGGCTAAGCATTTTGCCGCCAAGAAAATTCTTCTTCATTTTTTTCAAATCTTGTAAATTGGTTAATAACTTATTAATAATCAAATTGCGTTTTTGCGTTAAAAATCGTATGACAACGAAAGGCTGAAATTGCGCCCGGGACGGAACTGTTTTGTGATTTCTTCCACTGTAGCCGTTGTCCCGTCCTTGCGCGTTATGTCGTCGAACTGTTTGAAGCTGACCTTTTCGCCAAGCAAGTCGCGTACCGACAATTTTATCTCAAAGCCTTTGCCGAACTTTTTCGACACGTTCAGGTCTATCTGGTTGCGAGGCATCTCGTAAGAGTCGGGAATCTTTACCGATTCACCTTCCATCATCCCCATTTCGCGCCCTACGCCCACCAAGCGTTTGCCGATGCGGTTGTAGAGGACGCTTGCGCTCACTTGGGCACGGTCGTTCTGATAGAACAGCCCCATGTTTATGAGGTATGGCGACTGGCCTTGCATCGGACGGTCGGATTCAAGGTCGCCGGGATTGAAGTTTACCTTGCTTTTGATGAGCGAACCGTTGAAGAGCAGCGAGAAGTCGTCGAGGCCGATGAAGTCAAGGCTTTTCTTGATGTCGACTTCTATGCCGTAGCTTATTGCCCCTTTTGCGTTTTTATAATAGTAGAGCAAATCCGTTCCGCCTTGTACTCTGTACGACCACTCAATCGGGTCGTTGAATTTCTTGAAGAAAGCCGCCACTGAAATCAATTCTCCCGCCGAAGGATAGAATTCGTAGCGGAGGTCGAGATTGTGTATGTAGCACGGTTTCAAGTCGGCGTTACCTTGCACGTTGCTCGCCAAGTCGAAATCGTAATATACGGAGCCGGATACTTCACGGAATTCCTGACGGTTGACCGACTTGCCGTAGGCAAGGCGCATCTGCTGCTTGTCTGTGAATTTGTATACCGTATTTACCGTAGGAAAGAAGTCGTTGTAGTCGTAGAAACGGCTGTACGGACTTTCCTCATAGTCGCTTGAATTGCTTATCAACTCCATTTTGCTGTGCTCGAAACGCACTCCGGCATACACGTTGAACTTGCCTATCGGAATGTTGAAAGCAAGATATGACGCAAGCAGGGTGTTGTTGCCCTTATAGCTGTCACGCCAACGCATCTCCTCGAACAGATGGAGCATGTCGTCGCCATAATAAGCCTCGTTGGAGAGTAATTCTTGCATAGGCATATACCGGAAATCGTCGGGCAGGTTGTTGGACTGTACATTCCAGTTGTAGTAAAAGGCGCGTGTGCGGTAATTGCGGCTGCGGTATTCTCCGTATCCGCCGGCCTTTACTGTCGGATTTATTTTTCCAAGCTCGAAATTGCGGCTGTAATTCAATCCGGCAGAGGCAATGTGCTCTTTCAGGAACGTGAATTCCCGTTGTATGTCGTTCCCTGTAACCAATCCTATCCTGTCGGGGTCCATCGCGTTGGTCAGTGTGTAGCGCCGGCGGTCGGGAGTGTTTTTGTTTGCATAGGCATAGCCGATGTTCCAGTTGAGCTCGTTTTTCCCTTTGATGGTGTTTTCGCCGGTGAACTGCGTATTGAAAATGGTGCGGCTGCTGTAGTAATATTCGGCGTTTTCTTCCATTTCGCTTTGGGCGTTGAATCCGTGGCGCTGGGTGTAACGGTTTTTGCCGATTTGATTGAATATGTTTTTCAACTCATAGCGTCCTTTGTTGCCGTCGGGCACAAAAGTGAGGTTGAGCATCGCTCCGACACGCGCGTTTTCCGTGTACTGGTCATCGGTGCTGTTGCGCAGGTAGTTGCTGCGGTCGTGTTCCACATCGTATGCCCCGAACAGCGAGTTGGTCATATTCTCAAGTGTGCGGTAACTGTAGCTGTAGTTGATTGCGCCAAGCAATCCGATGCGGTGGTCGTCGGCTGTGTGCCATTGGTGGTTGGTGTTAGCCCCAAGTGACAAGTCGGAATAAGGCGTTGATTTTTTCACACGCCAGTCGTTGTTGAAACCGTTTCCTGTCAAGTCTACGCCGTCGCCTGAAGGCCGTAGCTGTCCGTTCATTCCGCCGTTGAGGCTGCGGAATCCGTTGTCGAATCCGAGAAAATCGGTTTTTGAACCTTTGATTGACGAAAAATTACGGAAATGGGTGCGGTCGTTGATGTTGCCGCCGATTGATACCGACGAGCTGTTCTCTTCTGGCAGATTCTTCGTGTTCACGAGGATGAATCCTCCGCTGAAGTCGGCCGGCAATTCCGGTGCCGGCGATTTTACAATCATTATATTGTCGAGTTGCGAGCTGGGTATCAAGTCGAAAGAGAAAGCGCGCGAGTCGGCTTCCGAACTTGGCACGGCACTGCCGTTGATCCACACGTTGTTGTATCTCTGCGACAATCCTCTCACCATTACGAACTTGTCGTCGATGATGCTGATGCCCGGAACTCGTTTTATAACTTCCGATGCGTCCTTGTCCTGTGTTTTCTTGATTTGTTGTGATGATACGCCGTTTTGCACCGTCATGCTGTTTTTAGTCTTCCCGACTACCGTTATTTCAGAATCCTGTCTTGCCCGGGCTGTGACGGTCAATTCCCTTAATACGGTGTTGTCGGGGATAAGGGCGATTGTGTCGTTGCCCGCTTTCAGCCACGACACGCTGACTGTCTTGTCCTTATAAGAAACATATTTCACAATCAGACTACCATCGTCCGCATTCAGGCTGAATTTCCCTTCGATGTCGGTCGCTGTGCCTACGGAAGAGCCTTCTAATTGGACGGTAGCTCCAATGAGGGGCTCCTTTGTGGAGGAATCTACCACTACCAGTCACATCTGCTGCTTTTACAGACATCACATTACAACCAACAAATAATAACAAACCATAAACAATCTTCATATTTACCTTATTTCAATTTTCACGGTGCAAAATTCCCCTTGTTTTGTAACGATATGATTACTGTACCGTTACAATCCTGTTAACATTCTGTGACATTGATGTAACAACGTTGTGCGGTAATAAGTGCTAATGTGTTTAGGCGTGAAGATTTATATGCCTTTGCCGGCAGTCGGTCTGTGGCGATTATAAGAGTAGGCAACTGTCGCCGTAGCTCAGGAACCGGAAATCGTGGCTCAGGGCATAATCGTAGATTTTGCGCCAGTCCCCTTTGACGAAAGCCGATACTAAAAGCAGCAATGTGGATTGCGGCTGATGGAAATTCGTGATGATTCCGTCTACTATGTGGAATGAGTATCCCGGTGCGATTATCACTTGTGTGCTCCCGACAAGGTGTTCCATTCCGTTGCTGTCCATAAATGCGGCTATCGCCTGTAATGCTTCTTTTGCGGTAAGACGGTTGTCGTATTCGTATGGAATCCATTGCTTTACGTGCAATGCCGCTTGCGGGTCGCCGGGGTTGTCGTGCAATGCCGCCCCGATGTAATAGAGGCTTTCGAGTGTGCGTACCGACGTTGTCCCTACTGCGATTATTTTGCCGGTTGCATCGAGCAAATCGCCGATAAGCTGGCGTGTCACGGAAATGAATTCCGTATGCATCTCGTGTCCGCCTATCGACTCGGCTTTCACCGGTTGGAATGTGCCGGCTCCGACATGCAGTGTGAGTTCGCAGCGTTTTATTCCTTTGCGGTCTATTTCTTCAAGCAGGCGGTCAGTGAAATGCAGCCCGGCAGTAGGGGCGGCTACTGAGCCTTCGATGTGGGAATAGACTGTCTGGTAGTCTTTCGAGTCGCTCGGCTCGGTGTCGCGGTTGAGATATGGGGGGATGGGTATTTCGCCGATGGCATCGAGCACTGATGCGAATGTCACGCCGCCGTCCCACGAGAATCTTATTTTGAAAGCGTTGCCGCTTTGTCCGCAACGTTCTGCGTTGAGCGTGATGTCTTTGTCTTCGACTGTGAGCGTAAGCGACAGCGCCCCTTGCTTCCATTTCTTTGAATTGCCGACGAAGCAAAGCCATTCGCAGCTTTCCGCCGAAGCGAACGACTGGGCATAGTCGCGCGGCGTAAGCGGTTCGAGACAAAAGATTTCTATCAATGCACCGCCTCCGGGCTTGCGGAAGCGTAGCCGCGCGTTGATGACTTTCGTGTTGTTATACACCAATGTAGAGGATTCAGGGAGCAGCTCCGGAATGTCACGGAATATGTGTTCTGATATTCCGCCATCGCGGTAGAGCAGCAATTTGCACATGTCGCGCTGCTCGATAGGATGCTTCGCTATTTTTTCGTCGGGTAACGGATAATTGTAATCCTCTATTCTTATGTCGTAAACCTTGCTCACCATCGTTGAATTTTGTGGCTGCAAAGTTACGTAATTTTTAGAAATCGTAGCCGAGCACGAAGCTCCAACTGCGGTTTTTCATTGTCCAGTCGCGGTCGGCGGAAATGTCCTTGAATCCGTTCATATAGTAAAAGCTTAGCGAGTAACGCTTGTTCAGACGTATTCCTGTGCCTATTTTCAGCCCCCAGTCGAAACTTTTGTGCTGCCATTGCTCACCGCCGTAGAAATCGCGTGATGTTTTTACGTAACTGTATGAGTCGGTTGAATTATCCTGTCCATTATTGCCCTGATAGCTCATGGCGATGCTCTCCACGTCGTCGGAGCCGTTGCCGAGCGAGAACCCGAAATATGGTCCGGCGGCTACGTCCCATTGCAGGTGGCTTGTTATGTTGAAGCGGAATACCGCAAGCACCGGTATGGTGAACATGTTGTAGCGCGTATGGCCTATTTCATTATTCAGTTTTTTCACATTGCCATTGTCGCTATGGCGTATTACGGTATAGTCGTAGCTGCGGTTCTCGTAGAAAAATCCCGGCTGCACGGAGAAAAATTCGCGGACATTCAAATCGACCACCGCACCGGCAGTCCATCCTGTGCCATGGTTGACGCTTACGTTGTCGCTGTAGCCGTCGAGAGCCATTTTGTGTCCTGATGAGTTAAGCCCGAAACGGACACCGATGGAAATCGGTTTTGACGGCACTCCAGTGTCCATAAAGTCGTCGGCCTGTGCATTGCCGGATAGTATCAGTCCGGCCAGTATCGTTAATGATAGGATGAAATTTCTCATAATATGCTGTTTTTTGATGTAAAGGTATCATTTTATTTGTAAACAGGCAAAGTGTCCGACCTATATTCCATTTAATTTGTGAAATCGGATAACAATTGGAAAAATTCAGTAAATTTGCAGAATTACAATATGGTTATGAAAACAATAAGGATTAATTCGTTGGACGGGATTGCCGATGCGGCGCATGAATTCATCAAGTCGACAGGCGATTATACGGTATTTGCTTTTTACGGTAAGATGGGGGCAGGTAAAACTACATTTATCAATGCTGTCTGTGCCGGGCTTGGTGTGACGGACATCACTAATTCTCCCTCATTCTCGATTATTAATGAATACCGTTCCGACACTACGGCAGAGTTGATTTACCATTTCGACTGTTACCGTCTGGAAAGTCTCGAAGAGGCTTGCGATATAGGGGTGGAGGATTATTTCGACTCCGGCGCGCTTTGCCTTATCGAGTGGCCTGAAAGGGTGGAAGACTTGTTGCCTCTCGACACTGTGAGGGTAGATATTGCCGAAGAAGATGACGGTACCCGCACTGTCACCATGAAATTTCCCGATGAAGAATGACCTGCGGCTGGGCTGAGATATTCATTGCTGTAATGTTTTTTGTTGCGGGGGCATTGTCGGTGCTTGCTTCTGCCTTTAATTGGGATTGGTTTTTCGACAGTTCTAATGCCAAATTGCTTACCGGCAGGTTCTCGCGGAGTACGGCAAGGGTTATATATCTGGCCGTGGGATTTCTCATTCTCGTTATGGATTATTTGATAGTGGCGGAATTGCTGAAATAAGGTAAAATCTAAATATTCTGTGAAATGGCGAATAATTTGCTCAACGACAGATTTTCGTACTATGGCGACAGTCCGACCCATACGCACATGCATCTATGCACTTACGATGTCGGCGGAATGGAAGTTACATCGTCCTGCGACCCTGAAGTAATTCTGAAAGCCGTAGCCGCAGGCGAGAAAGTGTGGCTGCAGGTGCATGGGTTGGTTGATACTGGAAGCGTTAAGAAAATATGCGACTATTTCCATATCTCGTTCCTTACAGTTCAGGACATACTTAACACAAGCCATCAGCCGAAGATAGAAGATAATGGGGATTATCTGACCGCGATATTGCGCAAATATGAGATGGGCGCCACGATGTATGACGAATTTAAGGAATTTAATGTCTCGATAGTGCTTGGCAGTAATTTTGTCATCACGTTCATGGAGACAGAGAACGAGTATTTTAAAGATGTGGAAGCTGCCATAAAGGATAATGTGTTCAGAATACGTGAACATGCCTCCGACTATCTGTTCAGCGTGGCAATCAATAGTATCATTTCAGAGTATGTAGTGCTCTCGGGCAAGATAGACGACACGCTGGAAAGCATAGGCAGCGACCTTATGGCAAATGCCTATGGGGAGGATGCCAGCGGGAAATTGCAGTCGTTGCGGTTGAGGTATTTGCAGATGAAACAAGGGATTCTGCCGTTGCGTGACAATTATGTGCTGTTGCTGCATACTACGAACCCAATAATCCACAGTAGTACTCGCCCGTTCTTTAAAGATGTGAACGACCATTTGCAGCTGACCTTGCAGACGCTTGAGATATGCCGTGAGGCTTTTGCAACTTTCACCGACCTGTATATTTCCAACAACGATATGCGGATGAATGCCATTATGAAGCGATTGACAATAGTTTCAACGATTTTCATACCTTTGACATTCCTTGTCGGCGTGTGGGGCATGAATTTCAAGTTTATGCCGGAGTTGGAATGGCGTTATGGATATTTGTTCGCATGGATGGTCATGGCGCTCGTTGCCATTATAGTGGTGCTGCTTTTCAGGGGTAAAAAATGGAAATGAGTTTGTTTTTCCTGCCGGATTCGCTATCTTTGTGATGCGACAATGATAAAGACCGACTGTTATGGCAAAGTTCATCAATCCGTTCACCGATGTGGGGTTCAAGATGATTTTCGGACAGGAAATCAACAAGGACTTGCTTATCGATTTCCTTAATGACCTTCTGGTCGGAGAGAAGCATATTGCCGACATTCATTTTCTTGACAAGGAAGTGTTGCCGGAAGAAGTGGGCGACCGTAGCTGCATTTATGATGTGTACTGCACGACGGAAAGCGGTGAGCAATTCATCGTGGAGATGCAGAACCGCAGCCAGCAGAATTTCAAGGAGAGGGCTTTGTATTATCTGTCGCGCGCCATTTCCAAACAGGGGCAGCAGGGTGTGGACTGGATGTTCAATTTGAAAGCTGTCTATGGCGTGTTTTTCATGAATTTCCGGTTGGACAATTCTCCGGGGAAGTTGCGTACGGATGTCGTGTTGGCCGACCGTGACACTCACGGCGTGTTCTCTGACAAACTGAGGTTTGTGTTCCTTGAATTGCCGTCGTTTACAAAAGACGAAAAAGATTGTGAGACAGATTTTGAACGTTGGATTTATGTATTGAAGAATATGGAAACGCTGCAAAGATTGCCGTTTAAGGCGAAAAAATCGGTATTTAAAAAATTGGAGGAGATTGTCGATATTGCATCCTTGTCGAAAGAGGAGCGTATGAAGTACGATGAGAGTATCAAGATTTATCGTGACAATCTTGTTACGGAGGCGTATGCCATAGAGAAAGGCCATAGGGAAGGGTTTGAGAAAGGTTTGAAGGAAGGCCTCGACAAAGGTGTCAGGGAAGGTCGCGAGAAAGGCATCAAAGAAGGTCTCAAAGAAGGTCTCAAAGAAGGTCGTAAAGAAGGGCGTAAAGAGGAGCGCTATGCCATCGCCCGTAATCTTAAAGCTTTAGGAATGCCGCTTGATGGCATATCTAAAGCGACTGGCCTTTCAGTTGATGAGCTTTCTAATCTTTGATTTTTCCGTTAGATGAAATATTTTTTGATTGCGGGAGAGGCGTCGGGCGACTTGCATGGCGGCGGATTGATAAAGGCTTTGCGCGAAACTGATTCCGACGCGCGGTTTTGTTTCCTTGGCGGCGATTTTATGGAGAATGCGTCGGGTGTGAAGCCTGTGGTGCATTATAAAAGGATGGCCTATATGGCGTTTTCCGAAGTGCTGCGCCATCTGCCCGACATTTTAGGCAATATGCGTGCTGCCCGTAAGGCTTTGGATGATTTTGCTCCCGATGCCGTGATTTTGATAGACTATCCGTCGTTTAATCTGAAAATAGCAAAATACGCTTTTGGAAAAGGATTGCCGGTCTACTATTATATATCTCCGAAAGTGTGGGCATGGAAAGAATGGCGTGTGAAAGATATAAGGAAATATGTGCGGAAAGTGTTTTCCATACTGCCGTTTGAAGCTGATTTCTACGCCCGGCACGGTGTTGAGGCTGATTATATGGGCAACCCGACTGCAAATGAAATTGCGGAGTTCAAACTAAATGTTCCGGATTTCCTCGCTTTTATGGAGAAGCACGGAATACGTGACCGCAGGCCGGTGATAGCGTTGCTGCCGGGGTCGAGAGCCGGAGAAATCCGTAACAATTTACCGGTTATGTATAAGGCGGCAGCGCGTTTTCCCAATTTCCAGCCGGTAGTTGCGGCAGCTCCGAATATCGACAGTGGTTTTTATTCCGCGGTGCTGAAAAATAAAGGAATGGATGTGTATCCGTTGCTGGTTGAGAATGACACTTTCGCCTTGGTCGCCAATTCGGCGGTGGCTTTGGTCACATCGGGGACGGCCACGCTTGAGACGGCTGTAATCGGTACGCCGCAGGTGGTATGCTACCGTGCCAACGGCTCGAAATTCGCGTATAAATTGTTTGAGCGCATATTGAATGTGCCGTTTGTGTCGTTGCCTAATCTCATTGCCGGCAGGGAGGTGGTGAAAGAATTGCTGTTGCATGAATGCACCCCTGACAATGTGGCGAAAGAGCTGGAGCCGCTGCTTTACGACTCGCCACAATGGCGTGCGATGTGCGACGGTTATAAGGAGGTGAGCCGCCGTCTGGGTAACAAAGAAAGCGGAAAGGAGACGGCCCGTGCCATATTCCGTGATTTAAATTCCGTGAAAAGGTAAATGGAACCAAGAAAATATTATCAGGATATAATTGACGGCAGTAATTGTGCTTTGTCGCGTCTGCGCAAAGAGTCGTTTTTTGTGGCAATGTCGCGGCTTGCGGTATTTATTGCCACGGTAGTTGCCTGTTTTGTGGCGGAGGTTTCTGCGTTGGTGGCTGTCGTGGCTGTTTGCGGATTGGTGCTGTTTTTGTGGCTTGCTAAATTGAGCGGAAGGATGGACGGACGGAAGTCTGTTGAGGAAATGAAGATAGAGCGTTCGCGGCTGAATATCGACAGGCTCGATTTGAAGTTCGACAACCTTCCGGAAGGTTCGGCTTATATCGACCCTGCGCATGATTATGCCTTCGACATCGACTTGTTCGGGAAAAAGTCGCTTTTCTCCTTGCTCGATTCCACGTCCACAGCCGTAGGAAGCCGTAAATTGGCGGATTGGTTGCTTCATCCTGAAAAAGTCTCCTCCGAAGTGGAAGAGCGTCAGGCAGCTGTGAAGGAGTTGTCGGAGAATAACGGTTTCCGTTTGAAGATGGCCTCAATTGGGAAAATCGCCGATGATGAAACTTCCGGCGACAAGACTTTTGATGCCGCAAAGATACCTGACTTTTCTGTGAATGCCGTATGGCGGGCGGCATATAGGACAGTGCCGTTTGTGTACGCGGCTTTGTTTGCCTTGATGGCATTGGATTTGTTGCCGGGGATATTTATCTTTTATTTTTTCCTGCTTGTCCTGGCCGCAAGCGGTTTGCAGGCCAAGCGTGTCGGCAAGTTGCATGGATGGCTTGCTAAGTCGGTACGGCGTATGGCCGGTTGCTCGGAATTGCTTCGAGCTATAGAAAACGAGCGGTTCAGTTCGGGGATACTGCTCCTTTTGCAGTCTAATGTCAGGCAGGGCGGCAGTTGCGCTTCCCGGCAGACTTCCCGGCTGATGAGGATTATCAATAATCTCGACCAGCGTTATAATGTGTTCGGCTATGCCATAATGAACGGCTTTTTCCTTTGGGATATGCGGCAGATTGACAGTGCTTCCCGATGGATGGCTTTGAATGCCGGCAAGGTGGCCGGTTGGGACGATGCTATTGCTGGATTCGACGCTTTTTGTGCGTTGGCCGTTTTCCGATTCAACAATCCTTCGTATGTGTTTCCGTCGCTCGACCATACAGGTAATACGGTTATGGAGGCTGTGGATGCCGGGCATCCGTTGATTCCTGCCTGTAAATGTGTGTGCAACGGTGTGGAACGGTTGTCTTTACACTCGTTTTTTGTGGTCACCGGGGCTAATATGGCAGGGAAAAGCACTTATTTGCGCACTGTTGCCGTCAATTATCTGCTCGCCCTTGTAGGCGCGCCTGTGTTCGCCAAGCGCATGGTGTTCAGTCCTGCTACTCTCTTTACAGGCTTGCGCGCATCCGACTCTTTGGCCGACGGAGCGTCGTATTTCTTTGCCGAGTTGTCGCGGTTGCGGCAATTGGTGAGGAGGGCGGAATGCGGGGAAAAGATGCTGGTAATACTCGACGAGATATTGCGCGGCACGAATTCCGTCGACAAGCAGAAAGGCTCGCTCGGATTGGTGCGCAAGCTCGTTGAACTGCCTGTCGCGGGGATAATCGCCACCCACGACCTCGCTCTCGGCTCGCTCGCCGATGCTTTTCCCGGCAGAATAAAAAATTTCCGTTTCGAGGCCGAATTGTCGGGCGGTAGTCTGTCGTTCTCCTACCGCATTATGTCCGGAATAGCGCAAAACGCCAACGCCTATTATCTGATGCGCACGATGGGAATCATCTGAAAGCGGGCATGTAACATTTTTGTGAAAAATATCTGTCAGAATTTTTTTTGCGGGCGATTTGCATTACCTTTGCATAAGCCTGAATTTTTAAATTATAGATTATGCCTATTAATTGTATTGGAATCCTGACTTCAGGAGGCGACGCGCCGGGTATGAACGCGGCGATACGCGCCGTGACCCGCTCCGCAATTTTCAGCGGCATGCGTGTGAAAGGTATTTATCGTGGTTACAAAGGTTTGGTGACTGACGAGATTGTGGAGTTCCGCACTCAGAATGTTTCCAACATCATACAAATGGGCGGCACGATTCTGAAAACGGCACGGTGTGCCGAATTCCGCACGGAGGAAGGTCGTAAGCTTGCCTATGAGAACATGAAGAAAGAGGGCATCGACGCGTTGGTGGTAATCGGTGGCGACGGTTCGCTGACCGGTGCGAGAATCTTTGCCACTGAATACAATATCCCGATTGTCGGGCTTCCCGGAACAATCGACAACGACCTTTACGGCACGGATACCACCATCGGTTACGACACGGCGTTGAACACCATTATGCAGTGTGTCGACAAAATCCGCGACACGGCGACTTCCCACGAGCGTCTGTTCTTCATCGAGGTTATGGGACGCGATGCGGGTTTCCTTGCTTTGAACGGTGCGATTGCCGCAGGTGCGGAGGCTGCTATCATCCCGGAGATTTCCACGGAGGTTGACCAGTTGGAGGAACTTATTAACAACGGTTTCCGCAAGAGCAAGAACTCGTCGTTGGTGCTGGTTGCCGAGAGTCCTGTCACAGGAGGCGCGATGGGCTTGGCAGAGCGTGTGAAGAACGAGTATCCGCAGTATGATGTGCGTGTCACTATTCTCGGACATTTGCAGCGAGGAGGCTCGCCTACAGCTCACGACCGTATCCTTGCATCGCGTATGGGTGCGGCTGCCATCGACGCATTGCTCGAAGACCAGCGCAACGTGATGATTGGCATTTCCAACGAGGAGATTGTCTATGTGCCGTTCTCCAAGGCCGTGAAGAAGGACAAGCCTATCAACCGCGACCTGCTCGACACTCTCCGCCGTCTCTCTATCTGATGCGGTTTTGACGAATATCCGCTAATGCGGTATCAATATAAAGCACTCCGGCTGGTAGCCGAGGGTGCTTTTTTTGTTGTGTGCGGATTTAATCTAAGACCGTAAACTGGTAAATTCTTCAGTCTGACTGAACGAATTTACGTAAATTCGTTCAACGCCGTTGAAAATTTTACCGTTATTTGATGAATCCAAGGTATGTGTTTCGGTTTATTGTGTTGAAATCGGCTTCAGGGTAGGCCGTGGCAAAAGGCTTAGGCATTTTTGGCTCTTTATTGCCCGCTTTTATCTCGAATGCCGACAGCCGTAGTCCGTCATCTTCAATCAGGTCAATTTCTTGCCGGTCGTATGTCCGCCAAAAATAGAAATTCAGCCCATAGCGGTGGTTTAAATTGCGTTTTATGCGCTCGCTGATGATGAAGTTCTCCCATAATGCGCCGCGTTCCGTCTCCTGCCGTTCGTTAAACGGACGGAAATCGCGCAGCACGGCGTTGCGTATTCCAGTGTCCTGAAAATACCATTTCGATGATTTGCTCACTTCTTTGCGCAGGTTGCGCGAAAATCCGCCTATGCGGTAGAGAACGAACACCTTTTGCAAAAGGTCAAGGTATCGTTCCACTGTGTTGCGGCTTAACGACAGTTGCTTGCCTAATTCGTCGAGCGACACTTCGCTGCCCACTTGCCAAGCTATGAGCCGCAGCAGGTCGTGCAGTTTCTGCGCGTGCTTCACGCCGTCGATTGCGTGTATGTCGCGTAGCAGGTAAGCGTCAACCACGTCGGTGAGGTATTCTCTTTTTTCTGTTTCGGATGCAAGGCTTTGCAGTTCCGGGTAGAAGCCGTAAACAATTCTGTTGTCGGTTTGTGACGCGAATTCGAAAGGCGTTTCCGAATCCATTAGCTCTTCGGCCGACAATGGCGTGAGCATGAACGTGGTGCTGCGTCCTACCAAAGGCTCTCCCGCTTGGTTTTGCAAATCGAATGAGGAAGAGCCTGTTGCGATGACTGCGATGCCGGGCAGCTCGTCTACGAGCAGTTTCAGCTTCAGTCCTATCTCAGGGATGTGTTGTGCCTCGTCGATGGCAAGCAGGTCGATGCCGCTGAATAGCTGCCGGTAGTTGCTTGCGCTGCGGTCGGCAAGCATTCTAACGGTGTCCATGCTTTCTCCGTTGACGAGTAAGGTTTTGCCTTTGTAGTTCTCTACGATTTGTTTCAGCAGCACGGTTTTCCCGACACGGCGCGCTCCGAAGACCAGCATCACTTTCTGCCGGCGGATGCGTTTTTCTATTTCGTCATGCAATATTCTTCTGATTGCCTCCATCTTGCATATTCCTCCGTTGCAAAAATAGGCAATTTCTCTCAGAAAAAACACAAAAACTGGTAAATTCTTCAGTCTGACTGAACGAATTTACGTAAATTCATTCAACGCCGTTGAAAAATTTACCGGTTGGGAGTTTATTTAGGGTTAATATTCTTTCTCTTCGTGTTCAGTGCTGTCTTCTTCGAATTCGTTTATATATAATCCTGCTTGATATTTTTTACATCGCAATATATTTGCAATAGCACGTAACACAGCATATGTGATTACAGTATCTGTGATGATTAAAATGGTTGCTATTATAGCCTCAATTTTCATGTCATTAAAAGATGCGATTAATTTAAATACACTAATTGCTGTTATGACACCAATGATTGCTGAGGCAATAGCGGAGATGTCAAGTAAGCGTTCTGGTAAATCACTGTAAACTTTTTTCAAATCTGAATTTTTCATTTGTGTTTTGTTTTGTGCCTTCAATCCCCGAAAAGGCGTTTAAAAAAGAAAGAGCGTGAGGACTGTATTTTGCTATCTAATAATCCGGCTTCTCGCATTGCCTATAGAGTAAGATAAACTACAGTCGCTCACGTCTTGTTGTATAGATGCCATTTTAATGACAAATTGTATCACAGACGTGAGCGTTGTTGTCACCACCTTTACTCTATATTCAAATTTTGCGAGAATCTGATTATTAAAGGGAAGTTTCAATAACGCTCTTATGTTTGTCTTGAGAGTTGCTCAATTTTGCTGTAAGGATAATGAAAATAATTGTAAATTGATTGCTTTGTGAGTGGATTTTTTATAGTTTTATAGTTGAATAATTCCGGGTTGTCAGGAGAATAGGGCGGTGAGGATGTCGAGGGAGCGGATTTCGCCGACGGCGGAGTTGTGGAGGCGGTAGTAGCCTATTGTCAGGTCGAGCAGGCGGCGGCGCTGGTCGCGGCTGAAGCGGAAAAGGTGCATGTTGGAGAATGTCATGCGCGAGAGCGTCATCAGGGCTTCCGACTCTTCAGGGCAGAGGAAGTGGCTGTGCGAAGGTATGCTGGTGGTGAACACGCCGTTGAGCATGTCGAAGCGGCTGCCTTTGACGTAGGTCGACGTGTCGGGCTCGATGCCGAGGAATATGCCCAGATTGTAGAGGAAGCAGATGTGGAAATTGGCGATGCCTTTTTCCAGACGGTCGAGCAACTGCACGCTGCTCGATATGTAGGCGAAAAGCGGGGCGTTCTGCTCCTCCTCGACGATGACGTGCGAGAGCAGCTCGGTGATGAACAGTGAGACGGCGTTTTTCACAGGGTGGGAGTGGAGCGACGGCAGCGGCACGAGGCAGCGCGCCTCGCGGATGCGGTAGATTTCGCGGTTGGCGGCGATGTCGGCCTCTATCTCCACGAGCGACAGCGGCTGGG
>URQP01000045.1 GCA_900550025.1 uncultured Porphyromonadaceae bacterium
CGAAACCTCCATTTGGTTATTTAAAAGATGAAGAGCATGGATGCTGGAAAATAGATCCGGTAGCAGGTAAATATGTCCGTATGATATTTGATAAAGCGATGGAAGGCTGCAATACTTCTCAGATCTGCTATTACATGAACGAGCAGAAGGTGCCAACACCTGGAAAATATAATCAGATGAACGGATTGCTGCGGCAGGGGAATTATAAAATGCCAGATAAGGAAGTTGTTTGGGATACCGGAATGATCCGTACAATTCTTGGAAGATTTGAGTACACAGGTGCTTTAGTTATGGGAAGGCGGCATACCGTAGCGGTTGGGAGTAAAGTAACAAGAAAGACAGCAGAACGAGATGTCGTTATCCGGAAGAATATCAATCCGGCAATCATTACGGAAGAAGAGTATGAAGTGGCAAGTGCATCTATTATGTTTATGACAAAGCCAGAATATCGTGGTGCGAAAGACTTCCTTCTGAAAGGAAAAGTGCGGTGTGGAAACTGCCACAGGTCATTAGCTTATACAGATGGCGGTATTCATCCAAAAATATATTGTCCCCATAAAGCTCAGGCAGGAAGATATTCTCATTGTTCTGAAGATGCGTATCCGGTATCTGTGATAGAGGGACATATCTGGTATTCTTTAAAAAGGATACTAAGGATATTGGATTCAGTGCAAAGAGAATCCGAAGAAAAATATACGGATAATAGTTTTACAGGGAAAAGACAACAAAGAGTGTTGGAGTCGGAACTGGAAAAATTAAAAAATGAACGTATCCATCAGTATGAAGCTTATGCAGAAGGCGTACTTAGCAGAGAAAAATATATAACAGTGAAGAAACAGCTGACAGAAACAATCGAAAAGATACAATCCGAACAAAAAGCACTTGCCAGTGTGATCATTGAAGAAGAACGATACAGAAGCCGGATAAGAACAGCAGTCCAACAGTTGGAGGTACAGATAGAAAGAGGAAAGCTGACGAAAGAGATTATAGATACAATGATTGATACCGTGTATGTGTATGATAAAAAACGGATCGAAGTAATTTTAAGATTTGATGATGTTTTACAAAAGGTGATCTCAGAATATATGGAAGGGGCGAAGGGTGCATGACATTTAAAGATTTTATGTATAAAGGGGTATTGATGATAGCTGTGCTGGCATTGATCGGATGGCTTGGAAAGTATCTGTATCTGGTAGATGGAGAAATTGACTGGTTCCGGCTGATGCTGGTATATGGTGTTCCGGTAGGAATCCCCCATATGTTTTTCATGGTTCCATGGCATTGGGATTTATCAGGAATACTTGGAATGATGACGTTATGTGTGATTGTTGGAAGTTTATTCGGCAGTTTTATTGCAATCTGGTTGTTAGTTCGGGCAGTGGGATATGTGATTGGGTATCCTAATAATTATATGATAAAGAGCATAAAGGGCAAAAACTAAATAAAAATAAGTGAACCGCAGATGTCGTCTGCGGTTTGTTTTGTATTTATCTATATAGGTATGTATGGTAAAATAATAAAATATGGTGTAGAGAAATAAATGAGAAAAAGAGTTTTTGTCGGGAGACCATACATACCATACACTGATTTTTCTATAAGGGTGGTTTACAGCCGGTTAGATATGTATGGTCGGGGTGAAAAACCATACATAGTTTTTTGAGAGGTGTTTTATGTATAGCTGTGGATTTCAGGCAGTTGAGTGTGTATGCAGGGGAATGTGAAAGCGGTTGAAAACCGGGTAAAAACGGTGATTTCCGTGTGTTTTTCGGGGCGTTTTTGTCAAATAAAGGGGATTTAAGGCGGTTTTCGGGAGTATTTGCATAGGGTAAAACGGTGTTTCTGCGGATGGTGTTGTTTGCTGTGAATAGCTTGATAATTAATGCTTTGTGTGAAATCCTGCGGTTTTTGAGAGCCTTGAACAGTGCAAATGTATATATTTGGTTATCAATTGATTGGGAGGTGCTTTGCAATGACAAAATCGGTAGTTTTTTTGGATTTCCGATACGGTTTATTATATTTGCGTTGAAATATCGGGAAATATGGACGGAGAGAAATATGAGAGGCTTGTCGGCGAGATAGCCGGTGAGATGGATTCCGACAGGGTCGCCAAGACATTGAAAGAGCGTAGGTGGTCCGTGCGCTTGGATATGATACAGGACATCTTGCGTGAGGCTTTGAGCCGTTCGTCGGTGTCGATGTATAACGGAAGGGTGTATTATTTCGGAGGGCGCATCTATGAACCGGTGGAAAAGGGTGTGTTCGAGAACCTGATATACGACTTGTTGAAGCGTTGCGGCGTGAAGTACGGCGATTTCAGCAGGATAGAGGGTGTCATAAGGATATGCCGCCGTGCCGTTTCGGTAAAGGAATTGCGTCCCGACCCGGCGATAATGGTATTCTCGAATTTCGTGTACGATATGAACGAGGGCCGCGCCCACCGTTTCGACAGGAAATACGTACAGACCACGTGCGTGGACTATCCATATAACGCCAACGAACACATATTCCTTTGGCGACAGTTCTTGGACGAGGTATTGCCGAACAAGACGTGGCAGCGTGTATTGCAGGAGTTCATAGGCAGCATATTCATAGACAGGCGCAAGGCTAAGCTGGAAACTATGATGATACTGCGAGGAAACGGCTCTAACGGCAAGAGCGTGGTGTTCGAGACGATAACCGGGCTTCTCGGGCGCGAGAACGTCAGCAACTTCGGGATAGGCGCGTTGGTCAGCGGGACGGAGAGGAAGCGCAACATCGCTTTCATCAACGGCAAGCGTCTGTTCCGAGATACAGGCTTTGGAAATCGGCAAAGACAGCGACACCCTGAAAGCCCTCATCAGCGGCGAGCCTACGGAGGCAAGGGCGTTGTACGGCGAGAATTTCACTGCCTATGATATTCCATTGCTGATGGCTAACGCCAACAAGATGCCTTATTTGCGTGACTGGAGCCACGGTATGCGGCGGAGGATCTGCATATTGCCGTTCGAGGTGGAGATACCCAAGCACCGGCAGCGCAGAAGCCTTGCGGAGGAGCTGCGCCACGAATACCCGGCCATCTTCAATTGGGTGATAGAGGGGCGGCAGCGTTTCATCGCCAACGGTTACAAGCTGACCGACAGCAGCACCCTGACGGACGTCATGGATGAATATGTGGCCGAGAGCAACAGCGTGCTTAACTTCATGCACAGCAAGAAATATATGCGCACCTATGAGGAAATCGCGGACGCAGAGCCGAAATGGTATCTTTCCTCGGTGCTTTACGGCCGTTATGTGCAATGGTGCGGCAAGCAGGGCATAGAAGAGCCGGAGAGCCGCCTTAATTTCGGCAGGATACTCGGAGAAGCCGGGTACAGGAAGAAACGCTCTCCAAAAGGCAATATGTACGGCATATACGGTGCGCCCGTGCTGAAACAGTACGAGTATGCGCGGATGAAGCGGAAGCGTCAGGAGAAAGCCGCCGCGGAAAAAGAGAAGAAAAAGAAACCTAAAATAAAGGAAAATGAAAAAGAGATTGGGTAATTTTGAAATCAGCGAGGAGGCAGGTGTTGACCATAACTGGTTAAGGATAAAAGCCGTAAGCGGTCTTTGGGAGACACGCTTCCGTGACGACAACGAGATGTACGACAAGATTAGTCGCATACTTTCCGAGCCGGTATTGGAGCAGCACCTGACGGCGTGCATACAGCTTTCGTACATAGTATGCAACACTGTGCCTGACTTGCAGTTCTTGGAAGATATGACGAACGCCTACGTCAGGATGTCGGAACGTTATCAGGCAAAGCCACTGACGGACGAGGAGGATAAGAAAATCCTCGATGAGATGAAAGAGACATACCGTCAGGTCAAGCTTAATTGAATCAGGCGTATACCGGGTAGTACCAGCAGACACAGTTGGCGTGGTACGGCGGCATTTGCGTTATGTCGATTATGTAATGGAAACCGGTCATCGAATCGCAAAGCGAGCAGGGATATGAGCTTCCCCTGCCCACATAATATCCTGCCGCGCCTTTCCTGCTGAATATTTCCCAGTCGGAAAGGCGCATTGTCTGTGCCACGGTGGAGCGTTGCAGACGGACAAGATTGTTTTCCGCGCTGACATATTTGCCCGCTCCATAAGAGATTTTGCCGCCTGAAAGTTTCGACGCGGCAAGCCCCATCCTCCGGGCCTCGTTGAACACCGGGTTTGAGAACGGCTTGGTGCGGTATGCCATCCATAGCGTTTTTAATTCCGCGTTGCCTATGCCGAGGGCGAGCGCGGCGGCAATCCACGCCTCCATCTCGTATTCGAGACGGTTGGCATAGATGGCTATGCGCTCTTTCAGCGTATGCCCGTAAGATTCCGCATTTATTGATTCCGCTACCGGCAGCAGGTAATCGGACGAGTTCTCTTCCTGTGACAGCCTTGCCACGGCATTGCATCCGTCCTCTATGACCATATAGATGTATTGCCGCAGTTCGGCGAACAACGCTTCCACTTTCTCCTTTTGCCGTGAATCGCGGAACGTGAAGCCTTTCCCTCCTGAAAATCCGAATGACAGCAGGTCTGTGAAAGTCTGCAATATTCTCCGTTTCAGTTTCTCCTGCCCGGCGATTTCCTCGTCAAGCCTCTTGCGCAGGTATCGCTTTGCCTGTTGTATCTGTTCCTGTTCCATTTTGTCCGTTAATGTCCGTGAGCCTGTCGGCCATCTGTTCCTCTTTCCTTTCCTTTATTATCCTGTCCCATTCCTGATTCCGTCCGTAGCCTGTGAGGTCGGTAGCCGTCTGCCTTGAAAGGATTTCAGAGCCGGTCAGTTGCACGAGGTTGTTGATAAGCTCTGCGGTGTTCTGATGCACGTAAGGCTCTATCCACGAGAATATCCTCATATTTGCAAACTGGCTGGACTTTTTCAGTTCCACGGCGTATGCGAACTTGAAAAGCCGTGACAGTGCGTCAACGTCTCGGTCGAACTCGCGGCTGTCGATTATCGCCTTTTCCAGCGACGGCGAATATATGAGCTTTATGGCGACCCCCGGCAGGTCTCCGCTCTTGATTTCCGGAGGCTTGACGATGAAGCTTCCTTGGAAAATATTGTCGAGCAACACTTTCAGCTGAAGCTCGAATGAAGATGTCGCATCCGGATGCGACAGATATTCCGCGGCATCGTCACTGCCCATTGTTATCGCTTTCACTGAGCCGTATATGTCGCCTTTGATTTCCACATCGTCGCCTTTCAACACCATTATGGGGAAAGCGTATGCCATATTGTTCTGGCACAGCTGCGATACGGCAAGCTCGTATTTGTCTATGCTGTCCTGCGAGGCTTCCCAACAAGGGCCGCTGTCGCGGTGATAGACCACCGGCACTTCATCGAAGCCGTGGAGTTGCGGTTCTCCATCCTGCGTATAGCCGTCGAGACCGAGCCAGTCTCTCACTTTGTTGGCAATCCTGTCCCCTATTCCGTCAAAATCCTGCCTGTAGCGTGTAAGTGTTTTCTTGTCCCACACTTCTATCCAAGATGTCCTTGTTTTCCCGCTGATGTCGTAATCCTGATATTTCCGTGCGAAAGCGACAAGCTCTCCGGTCTCGCTGTCATAGTGGGGGAATAAAGTGTCGCCGTTAAGGAACGACAGATTACGGTATCCCGCCTTTCCGTCCTTTATGTATACCACTATCGCGCCGTCGCCGGTAATCTTCACGCTCTTGGCGAATTCATAGAACGCAATCTCCATATTTTTTTCAAGCCATCCTTTCTGAAATTCAAGGAACAGCTTGTCGCGGGCATTGTCGGCAACCGCATCCGTAAGCTCGTGGTGAATGTCGTTGCCGCAAAGGTGTATAAGTTGCTGTACCAAGATTATCTGCTGGAACGGAAAAGATGCACGGAATACCTGCTGCTCGAAGAACTTGCCGGACTTTTCATCATATTTGACGATGTTCGGATAAAACAGCGGGGAATTGATTTTGTGTCCCGACGGATAATATTCCCTTACGAAATCCGCCTGTGAGACAATTTGGTACATAAGCCGTCCCTCGAAATATGACGAAGCGTCCGGCAAAGTGGTCATACTGCCTTGCATGTAGCCGTCGGGCGTTACGCGCGAGAACGGCGTTTTTGTCAAAAGATTCCTAATCATAACAGTCCAAGTCCCTTAATTATACGTTTACGTTTCTTTATGTCGAAAAGCGCACGGGTCATCATGCTTTCCCAAAAGTCAGGGGAATGTCCCACGAGCTTTTTCATCTCCTGTTTGCCGATGAGCTTCCAGTAACGGTCGGAGACTGAATCGTCCTGTCTCATTGCTTGCCTTTCGTCGATAAGGATTTGGCGTAGCGGCAAATCCTTATATCCTTTCCCGGAGAATTTCCTTTGCAGCAAGTCAGGGCTTATGCTGACCCCTCCGGAAACGAATTTTTCGATAAAACGGTATGCCACTTCCGATTTCAGCTTGTCGAAAATGGTATGGCTTCCGTCGGTAGGGCATTCGAGATTGTTGAATTTCATCGCTTTAGGGAAGAATCCTGTGAAAATCTGTCCCACGCCGTTAAGGTCGTATGCGAAATTCTCTTCCAGCACGCCGTACTGTTGCATAAGGAACGCCGCCGTCTCCACTGTTTTCTTAGGGTCGCGCTTACATGCAAGCACCCCTATGAT
This sequence comes from uncultured Porphyromonadaceae bacterium, assembly GCA_900550025.1. Taxonomy (GTDB): domain Bacteria; phylum Bacteroidota; class Bacteroidia; order Bacteroidales; family Muribaculaceae; genus Limisoma; species Limisoma gallistercoris. The sequence continues at coordinate 6,633 of URQP01000045.1, forward strand.
GTTCCATCCCTCCCATATCCAGAACACGCAGTTGTCGCCGCCGGTGAAAGCCGGGTCACAGGTAAGGTATCTCCGGCCTCCCTCTGTCTGCAAAGCGTTGTTGAAGAAATCCTCCATATTCTGCAATGTCACAAGCCCTGTCCCGGCGGTGCGGAATTTCCAGTTCCCGTCAAGGTCGCGCGCCCGGACTTCCTCGGTCTGGTTCACGAGGTTGGCGAGATATGCCGGGTCAGATTCCATCAGTTTCACATTATCCGCAAGCTTTGCCTCTACAAAGGCCACGGATTTAATGAACAAGTCCTGCGGAGTGCCGTACCGTTCGTATTCCGGTCTCCAATAACGTTCTATCTTGTCACGGCACATATCGTAAACTTCCTGCCTCGTGCCTCCCCAATATATCGAATCAGGCGAATCTCCGTCCATAAAACAATATCTTAGTACGCCGTCGCGCTCCTTTAGCGGATAGCCGTCCTCGCCTATCCACCACGCTATGAACTTGGCGACCCACGAATCAGGGTCCGGGTTGCACGTCCCGATTATGCGGTTGCGTATGCCGTGGGCGTTACGGTTGCACGTGGTAAGGTGCTTGAACTTCCGGTAGTCGATTTGCGTCACCTCGTCTATGCCTATGTAGGCGTACTGTTTCCCGCGGAAGCGGGTGTCAAAATCCTCGACACCTCCTGCGTGGTAGGAGAAAGAAAGCATCCCTCCCTTGTTGAAGTTCCACGTCATATCGTTCTTCGACTTGTTGTAAGAGCCGAAGTCCTTATACAGAGTGTAGGAAGTCGTTATCAGGTCTGAAAGGTCGGCAATCTCGTTACGCATCAGCAAAGCCTGAAAATAAGGATTCCGTATGTCCTTCAACGCTTCCATCAGCAGGGAGAACGATTTAGAGCCGCCACGGCTTCCTCCTACGATTGCAATGTCTGCGTTGGTGGACAGTATGTTTTCCTGCCCGCCTTTCTGCGCTATTATTGCAAGCGAAGCCGCTTTCCCTTTATTGTGCGCACGTAGGTCCTCTATATGCTCATAAGAAAGCACTTGCGCACCAGTGGCCGTGCGTATGCCGCTAAATTTCCCTGAATCAACCATATCGCAAAAATACCAATAAAAAACCGTTTTATGAATTTTTATGCAATGATTTCTGCATAAAAATTTGCTTTTATGCTTCGTGGAACATATATTTGCAGTGGAAATATGATTTTTATCATAAAAGAAGACTAAATGATACATATTTATGCAGAAACGGACAGCAATCAGGAGTACACACGTCCTTGCAATGTCCGCTGTCCCGAATGCGGGCAGATATTGGCGGACGTGACGGAGGCCAACGGATATGTGAGGATGCGCCTTAAATGCCGGAGATGCAAGAAATATGTGAAAGTCGACGCCGTAGGGAAATAGTTTTCAGAAAAGAGATACAGGCCGCAGAGCTTTGGAGGAAACCCCTCGATGCTTTGCGGCTTTTTTTTTGTTCAACCAAATTCAGACTAAATGGAAAAAGAGACACTTTTGACAGGGATCAGGGCGGTAATCGGAGAACCCGACGCGAACGGATATTACGGAGATACCGGCATATCCGACAGGACGCTTAACGACTATGTGGAGCAAGCATTGCAGCCGGACAAGCTGGAAGAGAAAGACATCGATGACACTTTCTATGCGCGTCATTGCGCCATCCTTAAATCAATGGGAGGGCAGATGCGCAGCCAAGTGGCCGAGCAGGTGAAAAACGCCAAGCAGGCAAACAATGATAACCAGCGGAGAGACGGCAACGGAGAACTTGCGGAAATCAGGAAACAGCTTGAGGAATTGAAATCCGAAAACGCCAACTGGCGCAAGGAGGTGAATGAGCGCGAGGAGGCGGAAGCCAAGGCGCGCAGACAGACGGAATTGCGCAAGCAGGTGGAAGAGGGAATGAAAGCCAAGGGGGCGAATGACCCTTATGTGCTGAAAAACACATTGAAAGGCGTGGTGTTCGACCCTGATAAAAAGGTCGATGAGCTGGTTGAGAGCTATTTGGGCGAATATGACAAGGAATTTGCCGAATCGAGGTCGTCGGGGGCATTGCCGCGCAATACTTCGGGCGGCGGAGGTGGCGGCGGAAACAGCCTTGACGCATTTTTCGCCCGGAAAGCTGATGAGGGGAGATTTCCTAAAACGGAGAACAAAAAGTAGTAATTAAAAGTGTAGGATTATGGGAACTTTAGGCAATTCTTTCGGCAGGAAAGAGACCGAATACGGCGGGGGAAGGCACATCTGGCACGAAATCAGAGGCGCATATCCTGTCGGCGGCACGATTTCCAACTATGCCGAGTATCAGGGAAAGGTAATCCCGGCAGGTTCGATGTGCCAGTACGACCAAGCCACGAAGACGATAAAAATCGTCAAGGCATCCGACATCAAGACTGGAGAGGAAGAAGAGACCGGCACGGTTGACGCTACGGCAGTCAAGGGCTTGCTTGAAAGGGACGTGTATGTTGACGCTACGGCTGACGGCGTTGCGAACGCCGTCTATACCGGGTGCGTGGTATTCGCGGGTGAAATCTATTCCGACAGGCTGGCAGAAGCCGTGCCTGACAGCGTATGGGGAAACCTGCCGATGATTGTTCAAATTAAGGAAAAGGGGGAATAAGCTATGACAAACAGGGAATTAAGTTTTTACAGGCTGCTTGAATTCGGGTTGGGCAACGCCACTTTCCAAGAGTTCGTTGACCGCTTCAACCAAAAGTACAACGAGTTGAATGTGGACGGTTTCCAATGGGACCCGGTGATACAGGTGGGGTACACTTACGAGCAGCTTATCAGTTCATTGAACATAGCGACGCTCCCGGTGTATGTGGACGCTGACAGCGAGGGCCTTGACAAGAGCTTAGGCACGTTCAAAATCGGAGAGAACAAGATACCGACGCAGAAGCACCGTTATCCGATAAGCGCGAACACGCTAAGGGAAATGATGGTGATGTACCAGCGTTTGGGTCAGGCCTACCTGACGCAAGGGACGCAGGAGGTGCTTCTCAACCTCTTGTTCGACAGCACCGACAAGCTGATTGCGGGCAACCGCAACGCATTGACGCACCAGCGTATGCGCACGGTATCGACCGGGCAGTTCACCATCGACGTGGAGAACAACCCGCGCGGTCTGAAAGGCATCACTTTCGACTTCGGCGTACCGGCCGCCAACAAGGAAACGCTGTCAGGCGAAAACCGTTGGTGGAAGACAAACGAGCATACGGCGGCCAACGAGGGTACGTCGAGCGACCCGCTCCTTTATCTGCGGAACAAGGTACGGGCGATTCGCAAGAAAGGATTCCCGGCAGGTCATCTTGAAATGGCTCGGGATTTATTCGACGATATGCTGATGCACTCCAAGGTATTGGAGCGCATAGGCTTCGCCAACTATCCGGCGGCAAGTACGGCGGACATCGCAGCCACGTATGCACAGAACCTGACTGACGAGGCCAAGAAGCGTGTAGTTGAAAGCATCGTGGGATGTCCTATCGTCACGAGGGACAGCCTTGCGGCGGTCGAGAAGTTCGAGGATTCGATAAAGGGCATCAAGCCTGTGAACATCGAGAACTTCACGCCTACCAATGTGGCGTTCGTTCCTGACGGAATGATAGGCACTATAAAGAGCGTACAGCCGATAATCATCGCCGAAGACCCGACCGTCAAGACCGCTTGGTTCGACGGCGGACGTACCTTGATTACGGAGCGTTTCGAGAGCAAGACGAAAACGATGTACGTAGAGAGCGAGATGGCGGTGCTTTGTGTGCCGAACATGCCGCAGTATATGTGCGCGTGGGTAGTGACAGTCTGAAAGTGATGCGGTATGGCGGAAAAGACCATAGAGGCATATTTGCGGGGCAAGGTAGGGTATGATATACCCGACAACGCGATAGAGACGATACTGATAGACCGGGGCATCGCCCCCGGCACTCCGGTGTCGGAGCTTGAACGGCGCGACCGCGAGCTTTGCACGGCGGACTTGTATATGTGGTGTGCAAGCACCCCGAGTACGAGGAGCAACACGGAGGACGCCGACGGCGACTGGAGGCACGTGGAGGGCGGCTGGCAGACATCCGCCTATGACAAACGGCAGTTGCGGGCTATGGCCAACGACATATATGCCAAATGGGAGGAAAGCACCACCAACAGCACAATCAGGATAATAAATTTGTGAGATGGACAACCCGAGATTCCCGCACAGGTGCAAGATATACAGGACGGAGGGCGAGACCGAGTTCTCCGCCGGTACGGAGACAACCGTCTACGAGGGCGAGTGCCGGAAGTACCGCAACGGACAGACACGGCAGACCGACGAGGTTATGACCGGCAACTATTGCCTGTCGATACCCGGAGAGAGGACAAATGCCGACGGTGTGACGGAACGCGTAATGGTAAAGGCATTGGCGGGCGACACGGTGGAGGCTACGGACTATTCCGGGACATACAGGGGATATGTAGTCGATTGCCGTGCGGGCAATTTAGGGAATACAGTGTACTGGAACGATGACAAGAACTGACAACGAGAGGGTGCTTGAACGCGGGTTCAACCTTGCGGTGGAGAAAATCAGGGACAGGCTTTGCGCAGACCTTATTAATTTTGGCAAAGCCTTGCTTGACGACCCTGTTTTGGGCGGCATGCCCAAGATGACAGGCAACACCTATAAAAGCCTTACGGCAGGGATTTTCTACAACAAACGGCTGTACGATTTGGTGTTTATGGACGGAGGCATGCCTATCCGCAAGAAATTGCGCGAGGGCGAGAGCTTCCCGAAAGGAACTATCCGTTATGACGGTGGCGAACAAGAACAAACATTCGTGGCCAGAGTTGATACCGACGGCAGCTATGGAGGCCAGACTTCCATAAAATTCCTTTCGGGATACAAGCCCGGACGCAACGGCTACTGCATAGTGGTATGCACAGGTACGGAATATTCCGAGTTCCGCGCCCTTGACAACCTTACCGACAATTATCAGTTTGCGCGCCAGAGTTTCTTGAAATCGTTAAAACCGATGAGATGATATGGAGGCCGGGAACTATGACATATCCAAGCTGCTGAAAACGCTTTACGGCCGTGTGGACGGCATAGGAGAAAGGACGTTCACATCCGACCGTCCGAAAGCCGTGCCGGACAAGATGGAAAGATTCGTGGTCGTGGAGCTTCCGGTGCGTTTGTCAGACCGTCACGCCTACGGCGAGACCACCGCAAGAGTGAGGCTCTATGTGAGGGACAAGCCGAGCGGCGTGGAGGATGTGGAGAAAGCGGCGGAAATGCAGCGTGAAGTGTTCCGTCTGTTCCCTTGGCATGCGGACGGCTACCAGTTCGGCAAGCCTGTAACGATACCGATGGGGAGTGACGGCAACGGTTTCCATATATACGCTATGCAAATTAATGTCATCATACTTTGATGCAAGGGGAACTAACAATTAAGGTTTATTAGAATTATGGCAACAGGACAAAATGTAACGAGCCTGATAGACACTTTCAGACAAGTGTTTATGGGCGTAAGCACGTTCCGTTGGAAAGACGGAGACGTTTCGACCTCTGCATTGGCAACGGTGAAGTGGGACAAGGAGCTTCCGGTGCTTACCGACGGATTGGAATTCAGTCAGGATGACCCGACGGTAAACGATGTAAAGGTATTGGGCGAAAGCCGTCCGTGGGCATCGACGAGCGAGAGCGGCTCAATCAATATGGCGATAAACCTGCCCACCGTATCCGAGGGAATTATGGGCTGGCTTTATACCGAGGGAGCGGCATCTGTCGCAACGGCGGAAGAGGTGACAAAGGGCGGCAAGTCGGGCAGCTTCAGCGGAAAAGGCTACAAGCTGACCAAAAAGGCCGTCGAGGGAACGGTCATGATAGTGAGCGAGGACGAGCAATATGCCTTGATAGTGCGCCACATTGTCGGCTACACATCGTTTGCTTTCAGCGACCCTACCACCACGCCGTTCGCAGTGAAGATAACCGCGACGTTGAGCGGTATGGTATCGGAGGACAACCTTACCAACGACTTCGACATCGCATTCTTGAAATTCCAAGAATCCAGAGGCGAATAGCTGTGAGAAAGGACTTGAAGACAGAGGCGGAGGACGGAGGTACGTGCTTCCGCCTCTTTTGATTAATACAAGAATTTAAAAGATATGGACGGAGTTGCGATAGAAATACAAAGGGAACTCAATAATGTGATAGAGGACAAAAAGGAATTTGTCGAGATAGGCGGCACTCACAGGCTTTTTTCCAAGAAACCGAAGCGGGTCGGCATACGTTATATGAAACGCTACACATTGAGGAAGATGACCGACGTGATGCTTGACGACCGCACCGATTTGGCGACGGAGAGCAAGGTAGTGAGCAAACAGGCGGCGTTGGCCGTGCTTAACGGCTATTTCAGGATTTGCCTTTTTTATCCTTTCCTATGGCGTTGGTATTACTACATAAAGGAATATCACGCCGAGCAATTGCTGCCGATAATCGAGTGCGCTAAAAAAAAGTGCCGCAGACAGGCTACTTGATAGCTACGGCATCAACGGCAAGTATGAAAGACACGGTAAAGGCGATGACGAGAGAGGAAGTAGAACGTTTCCGGCAAGAACCCTCATCGGGAAAGAAAGGGTGATAGGCAAGGACTTGGGCTATCTGATGCAGCCCCGCCACATACTATGGTGGAGCGTGCCGAGGTGGCTGAACGATTGCGTTTACAGCAAGGCATACACGGAGATACTGTACTGTGACGATGTGGTGACGCAATGGCTGACGGACAAGGAGAAGGAAGAGGACAAGCGCAAGCAGGACGAGCGCAGGGTTGAAGAGACGATGCGCAAATGGAACGAGAGGGAAAAGCGCAAAGGCAAAAAGGTGAGCCTTACGGAAAAATACCTTAACAAGAAGAATGACTGAATATGGCGAGTTTAGGGAATCTTTGGTACGAAATGGGGCTTGACGACGGCAAGTTCCGCGAGAGGTTGGAGAAAGACATAGCGTTGGCCAAACAGGCGAACGCCGAACTGACGGCATTGCTGACGGCACAGGGCAAATCGGGCAATACGTCCGGGAGCAGAGCCGCAAAAGAGGCGGTGCAATATGCCAAGGCCGCGGCTATCCGTGCGGAATCGGAAGCAAAGATAGCAGAGATGCAGAAGCGAAATTCCGAGACGATTACCGCCATGAACGAGAGGAATCAGAAAATCATAGAAAGGACGGAGGCCCAGCAAGCGAACGCCGAGGCGCGGAAACGCGCGGCGGACGCATTGGAGCAGCAGCGGAAGATGCGGACGTTGCAGATACAGCAGCGGATGACGCAGGAGGCGGCGAGAGCGGCGGCAGCGCAGGAGAACCATAACCGTGCCTTGCTGTCAACCGCAACGATAATGAGCCAGCTAAGGACAATGGCGACGGGCTATGTGAGCGTGCTGGGCGCGGTGCATTTCGTGAAACGGCTTGCGGAGGTACGCGGAGAGTTCGACATGCAATTGATAAGTCTGAAAGCGTTGCTTCAATCGGAGGAGCGTGCCACGGAGCTTTACAACCGGCTGCAAGGGCTGGCAGTAGTCTCTCCGTTCAAGTTTATGGATTTGACAGGCTTCGCCAAGCAGCTTTCGGCATACCAAATCCCTGCCAACGAGCTTTATGACACCACGAAACGCCTTGCCGACCTTAGTGCGGGCTTGGGCGTGGATATGAACCGCATCATCTTGGCATACGGTCAGGTGAGGAGCGCGGCATTTTTGAGAGGTCAGGAATTGCGCCAGTTCACAGAAGCCGGTCTGCCTATGGTGCAGGCATTGGCAGACAAATTCGGACTGTTGGAGAACCGTGTGGTATCGACAGGAGAGGTTTTCGACAAGATAAGCAAGCGTGAAGTGCCGTTCGAGATGGTGAAAGAGGTCATAGACGACCTTACGGACGAGGGAGGACGCTTCTATCAGATGCAGGAAAAACAATCTGAGAGCCTGAAAGGAAAGATTTCCAACCTTGCCGACCAATACGAGCTAATGCTGAACCGCATAGGCGAGAGCAACGACGGATTCCTTAAAGGGACAGTCGATATGCTTGTGGAAATAATGCAGCACAGCGACGACCTGCTTAATGCCATAACCGCATTGGCATCGGGGTATGGACTGGTTAAGACAGCCGTGTACCTATACAATACTACGATGACCAAACAGACGGCGACATGGCTTAAAAACACGATGGCAGCGAAAGCCAACGAGGCGGAGATGCTGCGGCAGCAAGCCGTCGTAAGGGAGCTTAACGCGGTGGAAAAGATGAAGGTAGCCACGGCAAAGCAACTGACCACTCAAAACTTAATGGAGGCGGCCTCAAAGGGCATGCTTACCAAGTCGATGGCGTTGGAGCTTGTGGCCCGCAGGAAGATAACCGTGGAACAGGCAAGGCAAATGGCGGCGACGCTCGGTCTGACTAATGCGGAGATAGCACAGGCGGCCAAGTCGACCATACTGCAACGTACTTGGAAAGGGATGCAGATAGCCGCGGCGAGACTCGGGACAACGATAAAAGGGCTTGCTTCGAGCTTCGCGCCTATGCTGGCGATAGGTCTTGTGACGGACGCGATAATGACATACTACCAGCGGCAGGAAGAACTTGCCAGCCGTATAAGGGAGACCAACGAATCCATCAAGGGGTCGTATGCGGAGCTTGCGCAATACCTGAAGAACAATCCGCTTACGCTTGTAAATTTCGAGGACGACGCAAGCGTGCAGAAGATGCTGCAAAAACAGGTGGATGAGATTTCCAACTATCCGGCAATCAAAGACGGCTTACTGATAAAGGCTGCGGGCATAGAAGATACAGGTAAGAGGGTGAAATACCTGCAAGGGGAACTGGAGAATCTTGCCGACACATACGCCAACGTGGCGAAATTCAGTGACCTGTTCGAGAACGCCAATAACGACACCGGGGGATTCCTTGAAGATAATTTAGCCGATGACTTGAAAGACTATGCGGAGGCGTTGGCTGACTACCGCAACGTGATGGGCGGAATAAAGGTTACACCGGATTTGTGGGCGCAATTGCGCACCGCACCGGCCGGCTATCCTGATTTCGCCGCACAGTTGCAGGAATTGAACAAGGTGAACGCTTCACTGGACGAATATGTAAGGAAATGGATGCAGGTACCAATCTATGACCGTCCTGAATTGCCGCAAAATATGGTTAACGCCGTAGGCGACTTATGGGAGGCGGAAACGGCACTTGACAACAAATTCGCCGAATTTCAGAAAAATCTTGCGGAACGTTTGGAAGTGGCAGGTTTCGACCCAGCCAACCTTGATGCTAACGGAGAGCGTATGCTTTTGATATTAGCAAGCAAGTTCGCGGAAGCCAACAGCCTTACAGAAGATGCGGCAAAGGAGCTGAACAAGCGGCTTGCCATAGGATTCAGACTGGAGACACCAGTATGGGAGGAGTTCGGCGACCGCCTGAATGCAGGATACCGCAAGCTGTTCCAGAAAATGGACTTGTCGAAGCCGATGAGCGACACCGGGAAAAAGGCTTTGGACGATTTGCAGAAAGGGATGGAACACGACTTCCCGCAATGGCGGGAGCAGATACAGGCAATGTTCGACGACGCTAACCTGAACCTTAAAATCGGGGTGCTGGTAGGCAATGACGTGAAACCGACCACCGCAACGCAGGAATGGTTCGACAACCAATTTGCCGCCAAAGGGCCTGTGCCGTTGTCGGAAGTAAGCCGCTGGAACTCATTAAGGCCATTGGCAGAAGAGAATTTCAAGGACTATGTGGCAAGGATGCAGAGGGAGCGCAAGGACTTGGAGGACGAGATTGCCGCTATGGAAAAGGCGGATAACCTGACGGACACACAGCTTGCGCAGATAAGGGACAAACGCGCGAAGATTGCCGATTACGACAGGGTGCTTTCTGCGGCCGGCGCGCCGAAGGAGGCGAAAGGACGGCAATCGCAGTCGGACCCGTTCGTTGACCGCTTGAACAAGCGAATAGACACGATAAAGAGCGCAATAGCGGAATATGAAAAACTTGCCGACACGATGGGCAAGGCAGAAGCAAGGACAAAGGCGTTGGATATGTTCGGGCTGACGGCTGATGACGGCAAGTACCTGAACGACGGCGGCGAGGCTTTGCTCTATTCCGATGTTCTCGACGAGCTTGGCGACCGCTCCACGAAACAGGCAAACGCGAGCCGCACGAAATGGCGTAAAGAGCAGTCGAAAGCGTTGTCGGAAGATTTGTACGATTCATTGAAAGCGGCATACGAGGACGCGAAAAGGCGGATAAGCGAGGACAAGGAGCAGTTTAGCCTGTTCGACAAGGCAATGGAGGTGACAGGCGACAGAGGATTCTCCTCGCGGCTGGCATTCGGGGAAAACGTGTCGTTCAAGAACGTGACGGACAAGCTGCGCAAGGAATTGGAAGAAGAACTGAAAAAGAAAGGCTCTAAGCTGACGGTAGACGAGGTACTCGGACTTGACAAAAAATCTTTCAACGACATGTTCGGCAGCGAGCATACCATATCCGCACTGTATGACGCTATAAACGAAGAGACCAAGAAGCTGAAATCGGACAATGCCAACGACCTGCTCGACATAATCAAGAATTACCGGACATTCGACGAGCAACTGGCGGAAATAGAGAATGAGCGCAATGCAAAAATCGGCACGGTAGAGGCTTCCAGCCTGTCGCCGGAGCAGAAAGATGAAAAGAAGCAAGCCATAAACGATGAATACGACAGGAAGCGCAGCAAGCTGCTTTTCGAGAATTTCAAAAAGACAAGCGAGTGGACTACCATCTTCGATGATTTGGACCGTGTGTCGACAGCGACGATAGACGGCATGATTGACAAGATACAGAAATTCGCCAATGAACAGGAATTGTCGGTAGAGGAAACTAAATCGCTGATACAAGCCATGCGCAAGCTGCGTGAGGAAAGTTTCGAGCGTAATCCGCTAAAAGGGATAAAGGACAGCATAGCGAGCATCCGTGAAGCGAGGGAGCTTCTGCGCAGGATGGACACAAATGGTGCAGACAGCTATACCATACAAAAAGGAGATAATCTCGGTTATCCGGCAGGAACGGTAGTGACAAGGACAGAAGCCGAGAACAAGGAATCGGCAGGATACTCCGACCTGAACAACTCTACAAAGGGCTTGATTGACAAGTTCGACGCATTGTCGCAAGCAACGGATTTGCTTGGAGGTCTATTCGACGCATTAGGCAACAGTACCCTGTCGGACATCGGAGGAGTGATGGGCGGCGCATTAAGCGGAGCGACACAGGGGATGAGTATAGCCTCCACCCTTTTCGGACAAGCGGCGGGCCCTTACGGGGCGGCAATAGGTGCGGCGATAAGCGGTGTGACACAGATATTGCAGATACGAACAAAACGTCTGCAAGCGCAGATAGACGAGAGCGCACGGCGGGCGGAAGCGTTGTCGGATTCTTTCGACAGGCTTGGCAACGCGATAGACCGTTACGGAGGGCTTACCGACCGTGCGGCTAATGTTACCTTATCATTGTTCGAGCAATTGGAGAGACAGGCGGAAGCATCAGGTAGCGAGCTTAATCCGATATACCGGTCGATGATGCAAGGCTTCGGGAATCCGGACGAATACATAAGCAGCCTGCGGAAACAGCTAAACTCACTATACAACGGAAAAGGGCTTTTCAGTGAGAAAGGACAGAGAGAGCAATACAGAATATTAGAGCAACTGAACGCCCTTACCTCTGTCGGCGTGGGCGGCACGGAATCGTTGAAAGCGTATCAGGCGCAATATGCGGCGTTGGTGGCACAACGTGCGGAAGTGGAGAATCAGTTACGGCTTGAAGAGGACAAAGGCAGTTCAAAGGACGAGGACGCGATAGCCGACTACCAGAGCCAATTGCTTGACCTGAACGAGCAGGTGCGGTACTTCGTGGAGGATTTGGCCAAGGAACTGTATTCGATAGACTTCGACAACTGGGCGGGACAGATTAGCGACGCATTGACAGACGCATTCGCCAACGGAGAGAATGCCGTGGAAGCATTCAAAGATACAACCAACAGCATAATGAAAACCGTGGCAAACAGCATATTGAAGAACTTGGTAATATCGCCGATGCTCGACAAGTTGCAGACAATGCTTTTCGGAGACGAGAACGGCAACGGCGGTATGTTCAAGACATTCGAGGACATTGCCAACAATCCCGGATTGGTGATGGAGACGATAAGCGAGTTTTTCGACACGGAGGGGGATGCTATGGTTCAGGCGGCGGAAAATTTGCTGAAGGGACTTGATGAAGCCAGCGGCGGAGCGATAAGCTCTACCGGGGAAAATACAGGCTTGTCGGCAGGAATACAATCCATAACGGAAGATACCGCCGA
>URQP01000046.1 GCA_900550025.1 uncultured Porphyromonadaceae bacterium
CATCGGTATAAGCGTCGGGCGCAATGCCGGCATACTCGTCCAGCTCCTCGTCGTCGTAATAGACTATTTCTGTCGAAACGCCTCGCAGCAATGAATCTTTCTCGCACGTGATATGCATCCCGCAACATTCGGATTCCGCCTGTTGTCCCGCTTCTTCATCGCCAGCATCAAGTTGCGGTGAAGGATTCCTACGTTCGCGAGCCTCGCCTATGCGGTGGAAAACATACAATATCACACCTGCCGCCACTGTAACCGCCAATATTATCAACGCACCTTTCATAGCCTTTCCTCCATTCTGAATCCTGCTTGCCGTAAATCGTCCCAAAATCCCGGATACGACTTGCTCACCACCCAGGCATCCTCGATAACCAAACCCGGAAACCGCACTGCCGCCGGAGCAAATGCCATAGCCATACGGTGGTCCTTATATGTGGCTATTTGCGGGCAGGCCACATAATCGCCCTTTGCGCCATCCCACTGCAAGGCATCACGGTCGCCGGAAGCGGCATGCAAGCGGTAGCCCAACTTATCCAGTTCTGTCTGCAAGGCCAAAAAGCGGTCGGTCTCCTTTATCCGCAACGTGCGCAATCCGCTTATGCGGAACTTAACGCCAAGCAGACAAGCCGTAACCACGATGGTCTGCGCCAAGTCGGGACAATCGGAAAGGTCAAGTTGCAAATCCCCAGCAAGCAGCGACCTGTCATAGCCAAGAACGGCATCCCCGCCGTCGAATCGCGTCGTAACGCCGAAATTGCGGAAATATTCCGCCACACGGCTGTCGCCCTGCAGACTATCTTTACAAAGTCCTTTCAGACGCACTTCCAATTCAGGAACGAGAGCCTTAATCTCATACCAATAGCTTGCCGCCGACCAGTCGCTCTCCACAGTCATTTCCACTTTGCGATAACCACCTTCTGCAACCCTGACGAAATTGCCGCCAGTCTCCACTTCCGCGCCGCATTGCCGCATAATAGAAGCGGTCATCTCCATGTAAGGGCGAGAGATGAATCCGGTCGGAGAGACGAGTGAAAGTCCGCCGGTGACGTATGGACCTATCATCATTAAAGCTGATATATATTGTGAGCTTATGTCGCCTCTTATCTGAATCTCACGACCTTGTGAGGACAACTTTTTCCCAAGAATATGCAACGGCAGGCAACCGCTGCCGTCTCCACCCGGAGGAATAACATGAGTTATCGTCGCCCCAAGTCTGAATAAAACGCCAGTGAGCTCAACTATCGGGCGTTGGCGCATTCTCTGCGACCCGTCGAGCATCACGTCACTGCCATTCTGCGAAGCGAAAAACGCTGTAAGGAAACGTGTAGCTGTTCCTGCCGCGCCGGTGTCGACATCTATCGTCCATCGTTTGTCGGAATTACGGTAACGGCGTAGTGCGTCGCGCATCGCCACCGTGTCGTCGCACTCCGCGAGGTTGCACAGCACGCTCCCGCCGCCCAACAAAGCGTCAATCATCAGCAACCGGTTGCTGATGCTCTTCGACGCCGGCAACCGCACTTCCGCTTTATCACCGGTCTGTTCGTTGTATATGCAGTAGTCCATTTTCCAGATTTTTATTACCGCAAATTTAAACAAATCGGAAACAACAATCCAACTAAAAAGAAAACTTGATAAACTGCGACCCACAAAGAGATGTTCAAAAACTACTTATACAGAGCTTGCGTAAAACTGATTTTTTCAGTTGTTTCCTAACACAATTTTCACTATATTTGTAAAAACTAAAAATTTAATCAATATGAAGAAAATTATTATTTTGACAGTTTTTGCCACTGCAAGTGTTCCTGCATTTGCCTATTATGGAGATTATGAAATCGAATGGCCTGGATGGATGATATTCCTAAGTGTCATATTTTTTGTATGGGGAATCCTCAATATAATTTTATTTTTCAAATTATGGAGAGCGACAAACGACATAAATATGATTAAAAACAAATACTGTGTCGTTGCTGATGATTTAACGAAAGAGGTATTAAAGCTCAAATTAGCAGGCAAAGATAAAGAAGCCTTTGACCTTCTTAATTCCGAGCTAATTAGAATAGTCATCAAGGATTACACAGAAATAAGTAATAATTACTACTATGACACAGGGGATTTCGTATCTGAAAAATTCAAAGAAATGTTTGATAACCGCATCAAAGAATTCAATCCGCTATACAAGGCAATTAATAAAACCATTCCTGAAGAAATCACACAATTGACATTTTCCCAGATTATGCAATTTGGAAGGACAAAGGAATAGCCCAAATTGGATGTATATTTGTCAAACAAGTATCCATCCAATCTTCTGCTTTAACATATGTCATTGGACTACACTATCTCTGTCTGAAAGCAAGGATGGCGTGTACCGAAAGATAAAGTCCACTCGGGTGTCTCCCTCTGTTTGCGAAGCGGAGCGTAGCAAATAGGGGAGGACACTTCAGAACACACGGCAGTCTGTCAAACATCTAAGGATTTAGAGTTAACCAAAAATCTAATGGACGATTTGAGTTAAAACAAATCGGACGGATTGGTACACAAAAACTCCTCAATTGAAATTCCGTCAGTTCCCACTATGAAAGAGGCTGACGGATGAAATTTACTCCGGAACACATCCATTCCGCTGTTTGAGGAATCTTTTCCACTTTTCACCTCGACAGCTACCACCTTGCTTCCCTTTTGCAATACATAGTCAACCTCCATGCTGTTTTCATTCCAATAATATAAATCGTAATCCTCTGTATATGACTTATTCAGCAAATGTGTTCCAACGGCCGACTCAAAAAACCTGCCCCAAAGTTTCCCGTCCGTAAGCGCTTCACTAAACGTCTGCTCACATTGCGCACTCAACAAGGCGTTATTAAAAACCTGAAACTTGGGCTTTGAAGAACGCTTGCGGATAATATCACCGGAATATTTTTCCAATCCGCACAACAGCCCTGCTGTCTCCAACAGAGACAAATAATTACTCAACGTTGTTATATTTCCTTTCTCCATCAATTCCCCCTGTATTTTTGTCAATGACAATATTTGTGCGGAATATGAGCATCCTATCTCAAACAACCGGCGCAATAATGCCGGTTTATCGACTCTTGTCAACATTAATATGTCTTTCGAAAGACTAGTGTCGATAAGAGAATTCTTGACATAGCGTTTCCAACGCGTCTCATCTGAAATCAGAGAAGCAGCACCCGGATACCCCCCAAACCAAATATACTCATTCAGCGACAAGCCAAAAGCGTCATACATTTCCTTATATGACCAATGGTCTATATATACTGCCTCAAAACGACCTGACAACGACTCTGTCAAACCCTGTTGAATCAAAAGTGAAGAAGACCCTAATATCACCAATTTTATTGGAATATCATTAAAAGAATCCATATCCCACTCTTTTTTAACCACTTCACTCCAATTCTGCACTTTCTGCACCTCATCTACAGCCAAAACAACCTCACGCCCCTCTTTTTTCTGCAACAATCTTGCCCTATCCCATAAATTTCGCAACCACATACTGTCAGTCCCGATTATGTCGTCCGCAGTTGCAAACAGATATGGAATATTAATTGCCGATAAAACTTGCTTTATCAACGTTGTTTTCCCCACCTGACGAGGGCCATAAAGCACTTGGATAAATTTTCTCGGCTCTTCCACCCTGCTTTTTACTAACTGAAAATAAGCACGTTGCATAGCTATTAAAATTTTATTAGGTTAGACTAATAATTTTATTAGGCAAAGCTAATAATTTTTTCGGCTTATTCAAAATATTACACCGGAAACTTCCCCTTTCCGCAAGAAAAGCGGCCGCAATGAGCGTAAATTTGCAAAAAACATCACAGCCATGGAAACTACAATCACAGAACGCGCGGCTTGGGCTGCCGCATTCGTCGCCGTAGAATACCTGCTCGTGCTTGCCGCTGCAATAGCCGACATGGCGAGCGGGATACGCAAGGCAAAGCGGAAAGGTCAGGCAACCCGCAGCCGCGCCCTGCGCCGCACCATCGACAAACTGCTGCGCTACTACAATCTGCTTGCCATCCTGACAATAATCGACGTGATGCAAATAGCCGCTACACTCTATCTCCGCGCAATAGAAGGCTACCCACTGCCGACAGTTCCGCTTTTCACTCTGATAGGCTCTATCGGAATAGCCCTGATAGAAGTGAAAAGCATCATGGAGAACGGTAACGACAAAGAAAAATCCGACATAGCGGAACTTGCCGACCTGCTCGACGGAATCGCCAAAAGCGACCGGCTAAACCAGTTAATCAACATTCTAAAATCACTGAAAAAATGAAGTATTTCACAATTGAAGAGCTGACACGCTCAACGACAGCTACACAATTCGGTATCGACAACTCTCCATCGCAGGAATCAACAGCCAATATGCGGCGGCTGGTGGAGACAGTTCTCGATCCGGCCAGAGAGCGGTTAGGGAAACCCATTTATGTGAACAGCGGATACCGCTGTCCGGAACTCAACCGCAAAGTAGGCGGCGTAGCCAATTCCTACCACCTGCAAGGGCGTGCCGCCGACCTCGACACACGCACAGGCGACAACCGCCGCCTCTACGAAATACTCCGGCAACTGCCCCACACCGAATTGATTTGGGAACAAGGCGGCAAATGGATACACGTAGCGTTATAATGTCTATGTAAGAAGCTGATTGCCAAAGAGAAAGCCACGTATGAAAATAAAGTTTAAAAATCACTTGCGATATTTGATTTTCAGCCGCTTTGCACTATCTTTGCAGCGGTAAAAAAGGAATAGAAAATTTATTCACTTTATATTCATTACATTATGGTAAATTATAAAGATCTCGGTCTTGTAAACACCCGCGAGATGTTTGCAAAGGCAATCAAGGGAGGCTACGCAATCCCGGCATTCAACTTCAACAACATGGAACAGCTTCAGGCTATCATTCAAGCCGCTGCTGAAACTAAATCACCGGTTATCCTTCAAGTGTCGAAAGGCGCGCGCAACTATGCAAACCAGACGTTGCTCCGCTATATGGCAGAAGGTGCCGTTGAATATGCTAAGGAACTCGGATGGGAGCATCCGCAGATTGTCCTCCACCTCGACCACGGCGATTCTTTCGAGCTCTGCAAGTCGTGCGTTGACTTCGGTTTCTCTTCAGTAATGATCGATGGTTCACACCTTCCTTACGAAGAAAACGTAGCGTTGACAAAGAAAGTGGTTGAATATGCACATCAGTTCGACGTAACTGTAGAAGGCGAGCTTGGCGTATTGGCAGGCGTAGAGGACGAGGTTTCATCCGACCACCACACCTACACCAACCCGGAAGAGGTAATCGACTTCGCTACCCGCACAGGCTGCGACTCGCTGGCTATCTCAATCGGTACTTCCCACGGAGCATACAAGTTCACTCCGGAACAGTGCCACGTTGACCCGCAGACAGGCCGTCTCGTTCCGCCGCCATTGGCATTCGACGTTCTCGACGCTGTTATGGAGAAACTTCCGGGCTTCCCGATTGTGCTCCACGGATCATCATCAGTTCCGCAAGAAGAGGTTGACACAATCAACAAATACGGCGGCGCTTTGAAAGCAGCCATCGGTATTCCTGAGGATGAGCTTCGCAAGGCTGCCAAATCAGCAGTTTGCAAGATTAACATCGACTCCGACAGCCGTCTTGCAATGACAGCGGCTATCCGCAAGGTATTCGCAGAACAACCAGCAGAATTTGACCCGCGCAAATACCTCGGCCCGGCTCGCGACAATATGAAGAAGCTCTACATCCACAAGATCAAATACGTTCTTGGTAGCGAAGGAAAAGCAGAATAAGATTCTTTTTCATAAGCAATGTTTTAATTTTACGGAAACCGTTCCCCGTGGTGGGGAGCGGTTTTTTATTATCTTCCAATCATTTATGGCTGGCATTACAACATTTGCAGCCAAAACATTTTCCGTTTTCCGACAAAAACCGCCGAAAACATTTTCCGTTTTCCGACAAAAACCGCCAAAAACATTTTCCATTTTCCGACAAAAACCTTAGATTTGCAAAATAAAAGCCACTATTCCAGATGACAAAAAAGATATTCAAGCGAAAAATCTATCAAAAGATGCTCCAATGGAAACAAAGCAATGGGACTACCGCTCTACTGATAAAAGGGGCAAGACGCATTGGGAAATCGACTATTGCGGAAGAATTTGCACAAAATGAATACCAATCATACATAGCAATCGACTTTTCTATTGCCAGTGAAGCTGTAAAAGAACTTTTCAGCCATATCTCCGATTTAGATTATTTTTTCCTTCGACTTCAATCGCTATTCAACGTATCGCTACATGAACGTAATTCAGTCATTATTTTTGACGAAGTACAACTTTTCCCACCTGCGCGTCAAGCAATAAAGCATTTGGTAAAAGACCACCGATATGACTACATTGAAACAGGATCGCTCCTGTCGATAAAGAAAAACATAAAGGGGATAGTAATACCAAGCGAGGAAACACGCATTGCAATGTATCCTATGGATTATGAGGAATTTTTATGGGCAACAGGCAAAGCAACAGTCTTTGAGATGATTAAGTACTCTTATCTAACTAAAAAGCCGTTAGGAGATGCTGTAAATCGTGACATGATGCGTCATTTCCGCTTATATATGCTCATCGGAGGAATGCCACAAGCCGTAAACGCATATCTTGAATCCAACGATTTTTCAGCAGTAGATTCCATAAAGCGGAATATACTCGAACTATACATCGACGATTTCCGAAGGATTGACCCATCCGGACGCGCCTCCAGACTTTTTTTGTCCATTCCTGCCGAGCTTTCACGTAATACGGCACGCTACAAAATAGGAAGCGTCATAGAGAATGCCACGGCCTCCCGATTCAGCGAATTATTGATGGATATGGAGGACTCCATGACTGTAAACTTTGCCTATCACGCCAACGATCCTAACGTAGGCTTCTCACTTCATGCCGATTACAACCGATTCAAGATGTTTCTATCCGACACCGGCCTGTTCGTCACATTAGCTTTTATGGACAAAGATTATACAGAAAACGACATATATCAAAAACTTCTTTCCGACAAACTTGGAACAGATTTAGTATACGTTTATGAAAACATCATTGCACAAATGCTAAAAAGTGCCGGTAACGAACTTTTTTACTACACATTCAAAGAAGAAATACAAAAAGAGAACTCGCCTGCAAATACAGTTACACGCAACTACGAAATTGACTTCTTGTTATCTCACAAAAACAAGATTTGCCCTATAGAGGTAAAATCATCCGGCTACAATTCACACAAATCGCTCGACAAATTCCAAGAGAAATACTCCGGAAGGATACAACAACGCTATTTGCTATACACTAAAGACTTACGCAAAGACAACGACATTCTATGCCTGCCTGTCTATATGGCAGCATTCTTATAGTCATTCACAAGGCTTGAAAATCTGCATTTTCAGGCCGAAAGAGAAACGCAGGATGTCGCGCATACGGACGGTGCTGTTAGTAGCCTTGCTCACGATATAAAGCTCGTTGGTGCCTATCTCATAAAAGAAGCCGATGCCACGCATCCACGGATAACGTTCGGGATAGAATGTCACACTCTGCCCCAAGAATACCGATGTGCGCACTTTCGAGCTGAAATTATAATACCGGTTAGGATACTTTCCCGGCTCGCGCTGCCAAAAGTCCTCGCCGTTGATTGTGGTGAAATACAAACCGCAAGTCAGCGGCTCATACGACAGCCAGTCGCACAGACGCATGCTCCATGGCGTATAAGTCTGCTTCACGGTAAACGTGAAATGCAACTTGTCGGAAAACTTCTTAGGCAAGAATCCGATAAAGAAGTCGCTGTTCCATTGATTTCGCTTGCCGTATTCCCATCCCGCCCCGAACGAAAGGAATCCCATTCCGCCAGCATACTGCACCTTAACGTTCTTAGGCTTCAGACGCTCCCAACCGTCATATTTCCAATTCACACGCCTGTCCCAACGCCGGGCAGCAACAGAATCGGCCGAATCTGCCGCAAAGAGCGGAACGCATGCCGACAACGCCACACAAAGCATAAACGCCCTAAAATTCCACCGCCTCATACTCATAACCGTCATTATTGATAGTGAAACGAAGGTAAGTGCGCTTCTTCGCGCAAGGACATTGATAATACATCACTCCGTCGTCGAAATATTCGTCGACCGCAAGCTGATGTCCGTGCCCATACACACAAAACTGCAAACCGGGAAACTGGCGGACATAAAACTCGAACACATCGGCTATATTATTGTTGAACTGCTCGGAATAAGGTCCGGCATGCATAGCCACCACCGTTTTCGTAACGCCATCCGGAGTGTTTTCCAGACAATCGCCGAGGAACGACAAATCGGGCACAGCCTGCGAATAGTCGAACTCCAAAGCGTTGGTATTGACACAGACGAACTGCACATTTCCGGCTGTAAACACAAAATCATCTTCACCGAAAATCTTATTGAACACCTGCTTGCCGGTAGCCACACAATCGTGGTTGCCCAGCAGGCATACATACGGAACAGCCAGCTTCTCCAATATGTCGCGCTGCAACTCGAATTCCAATTTTGCCCCGAAGTCGGAAAGGTCGCCGTTATGCAGGACAAAATCCCCCCCGCCACGGCTATTGATGTCGGCCACGGCATCTTCCGTCTCGTCATACCATCGCTGCGTGTCGCTTATGACGGCAAACGATATTTCATCCCTGCCATCCGTCAGCACCTTGATTTCCGCTATATTCTCCGCATTGATTCCAGTCCTGCCCTCAATGTCGAGATCATAAGGATGATACTCTATCATATCGCATCCGGCGGCAAAAGGCAAAAGCGACATTATGAGCCATTTCCAACAGCTTTTTCCTAAAACAATTTTCATAGCGCAAAGTTCCGAAATTTCCCAGCCACACAAGCATTTCCGCACACCCTATAATTATCCTAAATGGCGGTTGTTGTGGCTAAATGCAGAATTATGCCTATTTTTGTTGCGCTGAAAGCTGGCAATAATATGGCTAAACGAGTTTTTGAAGACAAGGATTTCGGAAAGATAATAGTAGGCTCGCGCTCCAACGCACGCAACCTGTCACTGAGCGTGCGTGCCGACGGCTTGCACGTCACAGTGCCGCCTTATACGAAATTCTCCACAATCATTGAAGCCGTGGAAAAGTACCGCAGCCAGCTGTTGCCGTCGTTCGAGCGCGTCAGACCACAGGGCATAACGCCTGAATTCCGCATTTCCGCAGAATGCTTCCGCCTTAGCCTCCAGCAAGGAAAAGGCAAGAATTTCACCCTGCATTACGGAGAAGATGAAGTGACACTTTTCTACCCTCCGGAAACCGATTTCGGCAGCAAAACGGTGCAAACCACTATACGCAACGGCATCGTCCGGGCATTGAAACACAACGCCGCGCTTATGCTCCCACCAGTGCTCGAAATGTTTGCGCAACGACACCGGCTGACATACAAGAAAGTGAAAATCAACGGAGCGCGCCGCCGGTGGGGAAGCTGCACGGCAGCCGGAACAATCAATCTCTCGTGCTACCTGATTCTTCTTCCGCCGCATCTTTCAGATTACGTGCTCCTGCATGAACTGGCACACACCGTGGAAATGAACCATGGACCGCGCTTCTGGCGGCTTCTTGACTCATTCACCGGCAACAAGGCACAGACACTACGGAAAGAACTACGCAATTACCGTCTACTGTTCTAACCCGTAGCTTCTAACCGATGCACAATTCGTTCAGCAAACGCCCTTTCTGTCAACTACATACTTCAATCACTTCACTTCTGAATAAGAAATGGTTATTACGCCATCGCTGCCCTCCGAAACCCGGACAAACACAGTACCGGCACCACCGTCCAAAGTGTTCTGATATTTCAACTCTTCACCGTCGACAGCTTTATAGCGTTCTGCCAAAAATTGCTCGACAGATGCCATGTCCGTACCCGGTTTCAACACTACTTCCGAACGGTAAAGCACTTCTTTCGTTCCGGCGAAATAGAATCCGAATGATGCCGACGCCCCCATTTCTTCAAGATTATAGACAATTCCGTCGTCAGCAACCGAATATCCGTCGCCATACATTTTCTCCACAACATCCCTGCGTATCGTGAAATCGGAATGATAAGGCTCTACCAACAACGAGCTGACAGGCACGACATTCACCGTGACAAAATCCTGCCCAGAGCCGCTTTTCACCCCAATCATAGTCTCACCGACATAATTGGCCGTCACCAATCCGTTTTCGTCCACCACAGCGTGGTACTCGTCCATACTGCCATAACGCACCGGCTCATTGGAAACCACTTCTATCTGCGACTGCTCTCCCTTATGCAAATTTATTTCTTTGGAAGAAGTAATCACCATCGCATCGTCTTCACCGCAAGCCGACAACAGCAGCATCGGCAACACCGTCAAAAAAGCCACTTTTTTCATAAGCACAAATTTACCGGCAAATTTAGCATAAATCGCCCGGTTATAAAAAAATCGGAGAGCATTCCGTCAGGGAACGCTCTCCTCAACATAAGTATGAAAACAAAATCTCTGTCTTACTTCACAGCAGCTTTTGCAGCTTTTGCAGCTTTCTTGGCAATCTTACGTTTCTGCATCGTGTAAGCCAACGGAGTTGCCACATAGATTGTTGTCAAAGTACCGACAATCACACCGAGCAACATAGCGAACGTAAAGCTGCGCAATGTCTCGCCGCCGAACAGGAACATAATGAGCAATACCAACGCTGTGGTCGACGATGTCATTATGGTACGTGTCAACGTAGAGTTCAACGAGTGGTTGATTACCTCGCGGCGATCCTGCTTAGGATAGAGGTGAATCATCTCGCGGACACGGTCGAACACAACCACCGTATCGTTTATGGCATAACCGATAATCGTAAGGATAGCCGCGATGAACGACTGGTCGATTTCCATAGAGAACGGAAGCACGCCCCAGAACAGCGAATAGAAACCTATCATCACGAACGAAGTGAACGCCAATGACGCCAAAGCACCCATCGAGAACGACAAGTCGCGGAAACGCAACAGGATATAGAGCGCGATTGCAATCAACGAGAACACTACAGCCCAAACTGCGCCTTGCGTCATATCGTCGGCGATACTCGGACCGACCTTCTCGGTTTGTACTACACCGACCGACTCGTTGGAGACGTTGAAGTCCTCATATTTCATACCGTTGAGTTCCGGCTGCAATCCCTTATAGAGAATCTGCATCACTTCCTCGTCGATATTCTCGCCCTGATCGGCAATTTTATAGTTGGTTGAGATACGCACTTTCGAATCGTTATCGATAGTGATTACCGACAATGAAGATTCCGGGAACAATGGAGCAAGCTCCTCCTGAATGTCGGCTGTATTCACATCATGGTCGAACTGCACGATATAGTTGCGTCCACCTGAGAAATCAATACCGCGGTTAAGGCCTCTTGTGAAGAACGAAACGAGAATCACGACGCAGACAGCGGCTATGATGGTGTTTGTAATCTTCGCATGACCCAAGAAGTTGATTTTCGGATTGCGCAAGAAGTTGTCACTTATCTTCGTGGTGAAAGTCAACTTTTCAAAACGTTTCTTCTTCAACATCCATTCGAATGCCAGACGTGAGATGAACACGGCCGTGAAGAACGAGCAAATCAAGCTTATGAGCAACGTAGTGGCGAATCCCTTGATAAGACCAGTACCGTAGACAAGCAAGATGATAGCTGTGATTACGGAAGTAAGGTTGGAGTCGAAGATTGCCGAGAACGCATTCTTATAACCGTCGGCAAGCGCGGATTTCACATTCTTGCCCGCACGAAGCTCTTCCTTGGTACGCTCGAAGATAAGCACATTGGCGTCGACAGCCATACCGAGCGACAGCACCATACCGGCAATACCCGAAAGGGTAAGCACAGCTTGGAACGACGCCAAAATACCCAACGTGAAGAACAAGTTGAGAATCAGACAGCAGTTGGCAACCATAGCCGGAGCGAATCCGTAGAAGCTAATCATATAGAGCATCAGCAGCACAAGCGCGATGATGAACGACCACAAACCGGAAGAAATGGCCTGCTGGCCGAGCGACGGACCGATTACCGACTCACTGACGATATTGACTTTCGCAGCCATCTTACCGCTCTTGAGCACGTTTGCCAAGTCGTTGGCTTCCTCAACGGTAAAGTTACCCGTGATTTGCGAGCGTCCGCCCTCAATTACGGTATTGACCGTCGGGAAAGAATATACTTGGTCGTCGAGCACGATGGCAACCTGCTTGCCTATGTTTTCCTGAGTAATCTGTGCCCAACGGCGCGAACCCTCGTTGTTCATCGACATATTAACGGTGTAACCGCCCTGCATCTGGTCGTATTCGCTGCTTGCGTCGTCTACCACGTCACCGCCAAGGCGGGGCTTGCCGTTCTGTGTCTTGAGAGCTACAAGCTGGAAGTAGCGTCCCTTGTCATCGACAGCCTTCACCGACCAAGCGCACTTCAAATTGGTAGGAAGCAACTGCTTTGCCAATGCCGAACGGAGTATGTTGTTGACAGCGGCAGTATCCTGCACGTTAGTCAATCCGACAGCCGGACCGCCAACTCCGCCGTTTGCCCACAACATAGAGGCAAGCGTCTTAGCGGCAGCTTCCGGAGCAGCCTTTTCAACACCGGTAGTATCAGCCTTTGCCACCAATGCAGTATCAGCGGCGGCAACGTTTGCCGTATCGGCAACAGCTTCTTTCTTATCGTTGACAGTAGCGCCGGCAGCATAACTTTCGCTCAGTTGGGCGAATGCCTGCTGCAATTCTTCGAGAGTATAAGTTTCATAGAACTCAAGGTTTGCAGAACCCTGCAACAGCTTGCGCACACGTTCCGGCTCCTTGATACCCGGCAACTCAAGCAAGATCTGGCCGTCGCGCTCCATCTTCTTGATGTTAGGAGCAACCACGCCGAAGCGGTCGATACGCGTGCGGAGAGTATTGTATGAGTTGTCAACCATAGCGTTGACTTCTTCTTTAAGAATCTGCTCGACAGTCTCGTTGGAGTCGCCCGGATTTACACGTTCGATAGAGCGGAAAATCTGTGCAAGACTGCCATTCGGGGAAAGTCGCTTGTATTCAGCGCAGAATGTACCGACAAAATCTTTGTTCTGGCTCTTTTCAGCCAAAGCGATAGCCTCGTTGAACTTAGGGTCGGGATTCTCTTTGGAAAGCGTGCGGAGAATGTCGGGCACAGAAATCTGCAACGTCACATTCATACCGCCTTTCAAGTCAAGACCCAAACCGATTTGTTTCTCTCTTGCCTCATTGTAAGTGTAGCCCAAGTACACTTTTTCATGACCTACAGAGTCAAGATACAGCTTATAAGCATCCTTATATTTCTGTGATTCAGGATTATTGTCGATTTTTGCGGCATAAGCGGCAGCATCGTCTTCAATGCTGCTCGTCACAAAAGAGAACGACAAATAAAATACACAGACAAGGGCTAATAGAACTGCAAGAACTCTAATAAAACCTTTACTTTGCATTTTGATTAGTTTTGTATATTAAATTTTAATTTGCACTTTTAATCAGGGTGCAAATATACATCATTTATTTCAAGTTGAAAATTTTTCCACTCCGTTTTTTAGCCGTTTTTAGCCATTTATCCAATTGTTTCACAACGACTCTAATAAAGACAAATAACGCTGCGCAACGGCTTCGCCTGAAAAGCGGCCGACCACCTCCCTATGCAGCATCTCCCTGTCCTGACTCTGCGACACGGCCCAAAGCAATCCGGCGGCAAGGTCGGAAGCGTCGGGATAAACGGCAAGATAGCCGTTATGCAGATGGCTTATGATGTCCGGCTGCCCTCCATGGTCGAACGCCACGGCGAGGCATCCTGCCGCCTGCCCTTCTACAAGAGTGGTAGGCAACGTCTCGAAATGCGACGACGACACCACTACATCGCATTGCCGATAAAGTTCCGGGACACGCTCCGGAGGCACTGCCCCTATCCACCTGTAAGGCAACCTTATGCCTGAAAGAAGTGACTCGTCGCGGATATTTCCGAACAGCAGCAGCTCCACACCGGCCGCATTGTCCGGATGCTTATCGGCCATCTTGTTCACAGCCTCAACCATCAGCCCGAATCCCTTCACAGGGTCGTCAAGGCGTGCAGCGCCCATCGCAATCACCTTTTTCGACAAGTCGCCCTTGCGATGCCAATCAAACCGCTCCACCGGCACGGCGTTGGGAATCACAGTCAAGGGTTTATCTCTCAGCAACGAACTTTCACGGCACTGCTGCGCAAGCCAGTTGCTTACGGGCACAAAATGTATGGCCGATTCATCAAATATCCGCTTTTTCCGCTTCCACACCTTATGCGACAAATCACGCTTCGAACGTGAACCGAGAAAAGGACAACGCCCGCATTCCTGACGGTAGCCCCCGCAATCGTAAGCATGGTGGCAAATCCCGGTGCAGCACCACATATCGTGCATTGTCCACACCACTTTCTTGCCCATCTTGCAAAGCCTTTCCACATCGCGCAGCGACATCATCCCCTGATTTATCCAATTGATGCACACCACATCGGCGCGCTTCACCCATTCGTGCGACAAAACGTCAACCCCACAACAGGCAGTAGAGACCTTGAACAGATTATCGCGGGAAAAGCCGTTACGCATAAAAATTTTCAGCCGTTCGGTATAAAAAGCCCATTTATACTGTTCCGGAGTACCCGCCACCGCCACGCGCTCGTCGCCCGAACGGCGGTCAACCACAAGCATACGGGCATCGGCCCCGGCATCGCACAACGCCCGCATCAGGCGAAACGAAACCACGGCGGCACCGCCATTCGAATCCGAGGTATTAAGAATAACTACCTTCATATCAACGACGCCGTACAACTGCTTTAAGGTTGATTCTCTCTTTTTTCACAATCAATGCCACAAAAGCGGCAAGCATGGCAGTGCCAAGCAAAAATCCCGCCCAGCCTTGCAAGGCAAGATAACGGTCGGCAGCAAACAATGCCGCGGCAGCCGCGACATAGACAGCTATCGACTTCAAATCGTAAGCTATGGGGAATTTTTTCTGACCGACAAAATACGAAAGCAGCATGGCCACGCCATACCCGGCAAACCCCGCCCACGCGCATGCCATATATCCGTATACCGGCACGAATATCACATTCACGGCAATCAGCACGGCGCATCCGGCGAACGAGAAATATGCGCCCCATTTTGTCTGGTCGATAAGCTTGTACCAGAACGACAAGTTGAAATACACTCCCATGAATATCTCGGCCGCCATGACAATCGGCACAACTTTCAAACCTTCCCAGTAGTCCGGGGCAAGGATATATTTCAATATGTCGATATAGAATTCTACGGCAAGAAAAGCCAGCAGCGTGAATATGATGAAATATTTCATGGCTTTGGCATACATTTCCTTACTGTCCTTATCCTTGCTCTTGCCGAACACAAAAGGCTCGTAAGCATAACGGAAAGCCTGAGTAAGCATCGCCATTATCATCGCTATCTTGCTCGCCGCGCCGTATATGCCAAGCTGCACGCTCGCGTCGCCGCCTTTATAGACATGGCGGAAAATTATCTTGTCGGCCACCTGATTAAGGATGCCGGCAATGCCGAGAATCAAAATGGGATATGAATATTTAAGCATCCGTTTTGCCAACGGCTTGTCGAAACCCGCACGGAATTTAAGCAGCGGCAACATCAGCACCATAACAGTCGATGTACAAACCAGATTGAAAAGGAAAGCGTACACCACGTCGCTGCCGCCCATACCGACATAATAAATCAGATTGAGAGTTATATTCAGCACGATGAACAGCAACTTCAAAGCGGCAAATTTCACTGCGCGCTTCTGATAGCGCAAATAAGCGAACGGTATGCACTGGAAAGCGTCCATAGCCACCACCATGGCCATAAACCCTATATACCACGGATGCTCCGCATAACCCATCGCGCCTGCAATCTGCGGCAGGAATGCCAAACAAAGAGCCACGAAAATCAAAGATGTGGAGCCGACCATCGTCAGGACCGTGGAATACACACGCGCCGGATTCTCCTCCTCTTTGTTGACAAAACGGAAAAACGTAGTCTCCATACCATAGGTAAGAATCACGAGCAACAACGCCGTCCATGCATACACCTCCGTGACCACCCCATAGCCACCGGATGCCGCCGACATCGCGCCCGCATAAATCGGGACAAGCAAATAGTTGAGAAACCTGCCGACGATGCTGCTCAACCCATAGATTGCCGTTTCCTTCGCCAAAGACTTCAGCCCTGCCATCTGATTACATTAAAACCGCACTGCGGATTGTCATTTCATTCCGTTTTTTGCAAAATAATAATCGAGAACCTCACGCGCGGCGACAAACGAGCTTTGCCGGCTTGCCAGCACGCTCTCCTTCTTCTTTTTAAGCATAGCCTCGATTTCCGGGTCATTATAGAAATGCGACTTCAAATGCTCGTCGATAGTCTCATACATCCAATATTTCTCCTGACCGATGCGTTTGCGCTCGAAAAATCCGTTGCCTTTCACAAAATCAAAATAACGGTCAATCATATCCCACACTTCCGTTATTCCAATTTCGTAATATCCCGAATATGTCAACACCTCAGGAACCCAGCCCGACTCCGTGGGCGGAAACAGATGCAACGCATTCTGGAATTGCGCCTTCGCCAGCATCGCGCGTTCTATATTGTCGCCGTCGGCCTTGTTGATGACAATGCCGTCGGCCATTTCCATTATCCCGCGCTTTATTCCCTGCAATTCGTCGCCTGTTCCGGCAAGTTGAATAAGCAAGAAAAAGTCCACCATTGAGTGTACAGCTGTCTCGCTTTGTCCGACACCCACGGTCTCAACGAATATATTATCGTAGCCAGCCGCCTCGCAGAGCACAATCGTCTCGCGTGTTTTCCTTGCCACACCGCCGAGCGAGCCCGCCGACGGACTGGGACGGATAAAGGCATCTGACTGCTGCGACAACTTCTCCATACGAGTCTTGTCACCAAGGATACTGCCCTTGGTACGCTCGCTGCTCGGGTCGATGGCGAGTACGGCGAGCTTGCCGCCACGTTTAAGCACATGCAACCCGAACACGTCAATCGAAGTGCTTTTACCTGCACCCGGCACACCGGTTATGCCGATGCGCTTCGACTTTCCTGAATAAGGAAGGCATTTTTCTATCACCTCCTGCGCCAACTGCTGATGTTCAGGGGCATGGCTTTCAACCAATGTCACCGCACGGCTCAAAACCGTGACATCTCCTTTAAGAATGCCCTCGACATATTCACCTGCCGACATAAGCCTCTTACGCTTGCGCGGTTTCAGATAGGGGTTGACTTGCGGCGGCTGGTTAACGCCACTGTTTACCGTCAGACCGGTATATTCTGCTGCATTCTCGGGATGTTCCATATCTTTATTTTTTGTAATTATCTTTTTCCTACCAAACGAATCAATTTATTAGGATTAGCCGGGTCATTGGTCATAACAATCAATGACCCATTAAGCACATCAGATTTTTCTTTCGAGCCGTCAACCGATATTCCAACTTCGACACTGCCGCCCTGCTTTATAAGCACCGGAAATCCGACATCGACGGAGACTGCCCCGTCGGCTGACGAAATGCCTGCTATGCGCAAATCCGACTTGCCGGTATTCCTGATAGTCAACACCTTTTTAACCACTTTCGTTTTGCCATAACCGTCGAAGACCAGTCGCGAACTGCTAAAAGCTGCGCAAGGAGCGTCCTTAAAATCATAAGAATTACGATAGTCAGGACTTGCAACCATAGTATACGTAGCCGGCATTTTTACAATCTTACCATCAACTTTCAATGGCAAAGTCAGACTGCCTATGCCAAAATCCGAACGACGGTCGGCTACAAAAGTGACCGACAGACAGAACAATCCGGAAGGGGGAACAGTGTCGGGAAGCACCCTTCCTATAATATGACTTGGCAATTTATCAAAACCAATCACAACGGTATCAGGAGAAGAATTGTAACCGTATATCCTCTTCGTGCGACGGCTGCCAAACGGCACTTCCCCGAAAACAAACTCCTTTTTCGACAAACGGAATATTCCCATCGCTTCGGGATAGCGCATCGCAATCGTCTTCTCCGACGGTATTACTTCACCTATTATGTTCAGCTTATATGATTTATCGCCGGTAAAAACCACCAGCATTTTGTCGAACGGACCGGGACGGCCGGCAGGATTATAGGTGACAGGCAACACGATGCTGTCGCCCGGTTCGATAGCCGCCGTGTCAATCTTTGCAGTAGTACAACCGCAAGAAGAACGCACACGCGACACCTTAACGGACTCGTCTCCGCGGTTGACACCCGTGAAATATCTCACAGCCTTGCCGTCGTCCTCTTTTATCGTGCCGAAATCCAGCAATTCAGGAGACCATTCCAATTGCGCGGCCGCCAACAACGGCGACAGAAGCAATACAACCGGCAACACCAATCTCGGGAAACGCTTCATCATTTCATTGCAGGAATCACATTTCCCCTTACCCGTATGACTTCCGTATTGTTGCTCGTGCGCACCTCCACGCTCTTGTCGAACGAGCCGGGACGGTTTTTAGGCACGTATGTGACCTTTATATAGCCTTTTTCTCCGGGACGTATCGGCTGTTTCGGAAATTCCGGACGAGTACATCCGCACTGCGCCCTTGCCGAGACAATCATCAACGGAGTGCTGCCTATGTTGGTGAACTCGAAATTATAGCTCACAGGCCCTTTGCTCTCCTGTATGTAACCGAAATCGTGCACTTTCACCTTGAACGATATT
>URQP01000047.1 GCA_900550025.1 uncultured Porphyromonadaceae bacterium
TGCCGGTGCCGCTGCTGCTGAGGAGAAATCTTCTTTCGATGTAGTATTGAAGAGCGCAGGCGCTAGCAAGCTTGCTATCGTTAAGCTCGTTAAGGAGTTGACTGGTCTTGGCTTGAAAGAGGCTAAGGATATGGTTGACGGTGCTCCAAGTGTATTGAAAGAAGGCGTTGCCAAGGCAGATGCTGAAGGCTTGAAGAAGCAACTTGAAGAAGCTGGAGCTGAAGTTGAACTTAAATAATATTGCCTGACTTTCAGGTAATTAGGTTAAGAGTCTACTGGAAAGTCGATTCTTAACCTTTTTGTGTTATTTTCAATTTCGGGTTCAATTAATAATAAAATTTCATGTCAGTTTCAACAGTTAAACCACGCGTAAATTTCGCATCCGTAAAGAATCCGTTGCCTTTCCCCGATTTCTTGGACGTGCAGTTGAAATCGTTCCAAGATTTCTTGCAGCTCGACACTCCTTTGGAGAAGCGCAAGAACGAGGGACTCTATAAGGTATTCGCGGAGAACTTTCCAATTGCCGACACAAGAAATAATTTTGTGCTCGAGTTCTTAGACTATTATATCGACCCGCCGAGATATTCGATTGAGGAATGTCTGGAGCGTGGTCTGACTTACAGTGTCCCGCTTAAGGCAAAATTGAAGTTGTATTGTACTGATCCCGATCATGAGGATTTCGACACGGTTATCCAAGACGTGTATCTTGGCCCGATTCCATATATGACGGAAAAAGGAACTTTCGTCATCAATGGGGCTGAGCGTGTCGTCGTGTCGCAGCTTCACCGTTCGCCGGGTGTGTTCTTCGGACAGAGCACGCATGCCAACGGAACTAAACTTTATTCCGCGCGTATCATACCGTTCCGTGGCTCGTGGATAGAGTTTGCTACCGACATCAACAATGTGATGTACGCGTACATCGACCGTAAGAAGAAATTGCCTGTGACGACGCTTTTGCGCGCTATCGGTCTGGATAGCGACAAAGACATCATTGAAATATTCGGTCTTGCTGAAGAAATTAAAGTTAATAAAACGAACCTGAAAAAGGCTGTCGGCAGAAAGCTGGCTGCCCGTGTGTTGAGAACGTGGGTTGAAGACTTCGTCGACGAGGATACCGGCGAGGTGGTTTCAATCGAGCGTAACGATGTGGTAATCGACCGTGAGACTGTCATTGAGGAAGAGCACATTCAGGAAATCCTCGATGCGGGCGTTTCTACTATCCTTTTACATAGGGAGGATGTCAACACGAGCGATTATGCCATCATTTTCAATACGTTGCAAAAAGATACAAGTAACTCTGAGAAAGAGGCTATCCATTACATCTACCGTCAGTTGCGCAACGCCGAGCCACCGGACGACGCCAGCGCGCGCGAGGTGATAACCAATCTTTTCTTTTCCGAGAAGAGATACGACCTTGGCGATGTAGGGCGTTACCGTATCAATAAGAAACTCTCGCTCGACGTGCCGGAAGACGTTAAAGTGCTGACGAAGGAAGACATTATAGCCATCATCAAGTACTTGATTGAACTTATAAATTCGAAATCGGATGTAGATGATATCGACCACCTCAGCAACCGCCGCGTCCGCACCGTAGGCGAGCAGCTCTACAATCAGTTCGGCGTGGGGCTTGCGCGTATGGCGCGCACGATACGCGAGCGCATGAATGTGCGTGACAATGAGGTGTTCACTCCGATTGACCTTATCAATGCGAAAACCATTTCTTCCGTAATAAATACGTATTTCGGGACAAATGCGTTGTCGCAATTCATGGACCAGACGAATCCGCTGGCAGAAATCACCCATAAGCGCAGGATGTCGGCATTGGGCCCGGGCGGTCTGTCGCGTGACCGTGCCGGATTTGAGGTGCGCGACGTGCACTACACCCACTACGGACGCCTTTGTCCTATCGAGACTCCTGAAGGTCCGAACATCGGTTTGATTTCGTCGCTCTGTGTCTATGCAAAAATTAACAACCTCGGATTTATCGAGACTCCTTACCGGAAAGTAGAGAACGGAAAGGTTGACCTTGATAATTCCCATGTAGTATATATGACGGCAGAAGTGGAGGAAGGCCAGGTAATTGCACAAGGCAACGCTCCGCTTAACGACGACGGCACTTTCATCCGCAATAAGGTGAAGGCGCGTCTTGACGCCGATTTCCCTGTTGTCGCTCCTGACGAGGTTCAACTGATGGACGTGTCGCCGATGCAGATTGCTTCTATTGCGGCATCGTTGATTCCGTTCCTTGAGCATGATGATGCCAACCGTGCGCTGATGGGCTCGAACATGATGCGCCAGGCCGTTCCGTTGCTCCGCAGCGAGGCTCCTATCGTAGGAACCGGAATAGAGGGGCAGCTTGCGCGCGACTCCCGCACGCAGATTATGGCTGAAGGCGCAGGTGTCATCGAGTTTGTCGATGCAAGCGTAATCAGAATCCGCTACGACCGTACGGAAGACGAAGAATTTGTGGCATTCGAGGATTCCGTGAAGGAATATCACTTGCCTAAATTCCGCAAGACTAACCAAAGCACCACTATCGACTTGCGTCCTATCTGCAAGAAAGGACAGCGGGTGGAAAAAGGCGACATCCTTACAGAGGGCTATGCCACGGAGAACGGAGAACTGGCATTGGGACGCAACTTGAAAGTGGCGTTCATGCCTTGGAAAGGATACAACTATGAGGACGCCATTGTGCTTAACGAGCGGATGGTGCGTGAGGACATCCTTACTTCCGTGCACGTGGACGAATATACTTTGGAAGTGCGCGAGACAAAGCGTGGTATGGAGGAATTGACTTTCGACATCCCTAATGTCAGCGAGGACGCTACCAAGGATCTTGACGAAAGAGGTATAATCCGTGTCGGCGCGCATGTGGTACCGGGTGACATCCTTATCGGTAAGATTACGCCTAAAGGCGAGTCTGACCCTACTCCTGAGGAAAAATTGCTCCGCGCGATTTTCGGTGACAAGGCCGGTGATGTGAAAGACGCTTCGCTGAAGGCTTCGCCTTCGTTGAAGGGCGTGATAATCGGAACAAATCTGTTCTCCCGCGCTGTCAAGAAAAAAGGCAAGGCTGCCAACGCGATGCTTCCTAAACTCGACGAGGAGTACGAGCAGAAACAGGCTGAGTTGAAATCTCGTTTGCTCGAGAAACTTGTGACTCTCACTCAGAACAAGATTTCTCAAGGTGTGAAGGATTTCCTCGGCACTGAAATAATCCCGAAGGGTGTGAAGTTCTCCATTTCGACTTTAAAGTCGATTGAAGAGTTCGATTCCATTAATCTCAGCAAGTGGACAGCCGATGCGCACAAGAATGACATGATACACGACACTATCGTGAACTACCTGCGCAAATCGAAGGAAATCGACGCTGAGCTGCGCCGTAAGAAGTTCGACATTTCAATCGGCGACGAGCTTCCTTCCGGAATCATGCAGATGGCGAAAGTGTATGTAGCCAAGAAGCGTAAGATTGGTGTCGGTGATAAGATGGCCGGTCGCCACGGTAACAAGGGTATTGTGTCGCGCGTGGTGCGTCAGGAAGATATGCCTTTCCTTGCCGACGGTACTCCGGTAGATATTGTCCTCAACCCGCTTGGTGTGCCTTCCCGTATGAACCTTGGACAGATATTCGAGACTGTGCTCGGCTGGGCAGGACGCGAGTTGGGCGAGAAGTTTGCCACTCCGATTTTCGACGGCGCGAGCCTCGACGACCTCAACAATTGGACAGACAAGGCCGGATTGCCGCGCTATGGCAAGACTTATCTGTACGACGGCGGCACGGGCGAGCGTTTCGACCAGCCGGCTACTGTGGGCGTGATTTATATGCTGAAACTTGGCCACATGGTTGAAGACAAGATGCATGCGCGTAGCATCGGCCCGTATTCTCTGATTACCCAGCAGCCTCTCGGCGGTAAGGCGCAGTTCGGAGGACAGCGTTTCGGAGAGATGGAGGTTTGGGCGCTTGAGGCCTTCGGAGCGTCGCATGTGCTTCAAGAGATATTGACGGTCAAGAGTGACGATGTAGTAGGGCGTAGCAAGACTTACGAGGCTATCGTGAAAGGCGAGCCTATGCCTACTCCGGGTATTCCTGAGTCGCTTAACGTGCTTCTGCACGAGTTGCGCGGTCTTGGGCTTAGCATTAACTTAGAATAATATTTTGGTGTCCCGCCGTGGAAGGCGGCGGGGCATTTAACTCTTTATAAAGCAATAAAAACAAATTATGGCATTCAATAAAGACAATAAAATAAAGAGTAACTTTTCAAAAATCACAATCGGGCTGGCATCGCCGGAGGAGATTCTTGAAAGGTCGTACGGTGAGGTGCTCAAGCCTGAAACAATCAACTACCGTACTTATAAGCCGGAGCGCGACGGCCTGTTCTGCGAACGCATTTTCGGTCCTGTAAAGGACTACGAATGCCATTGCGGAAAGTACAAGCGCATCCGTTATAAGGGGATTGTTTGCGACCGTTGCGGTGTGGAGGTGACAGAAAAGAAAGTGCGCCGCGAGCGTTCCGGACACATCTCTTTGGTTGTTCCGGTAGCACATATCTGGTATTTCCGTTCGTTGCCTAACAAGATTGGTTATCTGTTGGGCTTGCCTTCGAAGAAGCTCGATGCTGTAATCTATTACGAGAGATATATCGTGATTCAGCCGGGCGCGGCTGTAGCCCTTCCCGGTCACGAGGATATGGCGAAGCTCGACTTGCTTACGGAGGACGAATATCTTGAAATCGTAGAGAAGCTGCCCCGCGAGAACCAGTTCCTCGAAGATACTGACCCGAACAAGTTTATATGCAAAATGGGTGCGGAGGCCATCTATGACTTGTTGAAAGAGCTTGATCTCGACAGCTTGTCATACGAATTGCGCGACCGTGCCAATAAGGATTCTTCGCAGCAGCGCAAGACAGAGGCTCTGAAGCGTCTGCAGGTTGTGGAGTCGTTCCGTGCCTCGAAGAACCGCAACCGTCCGGAATGGATGATACTGAAGGTCGTGCCGGTGATTCCGCCGGAATTGCGCCCGTTGGTGCCGCTCGATGGCGGACGTTTTGCAACGAGCGACCTTAACGACCTCTACCGCCGTGTAATCATCCGCAATAACCGCTTGAAGCGTCTTATCGAAATCAAGGCGCCGGAAGTGATTCTGCGTAATGAAAAGCGTATGCTTCAGGAGGCTGTCGACTCGTTGCTCGACAATTCGCGCAAGTCAAGCGTGGTTAAGACCGAGGCAAACCGTCCGTTGAAGTCGCTTTCCGACAGCTTGAAAGGAAAGCAGGGACGTTTCCGTCAGAACTTGCTTGGTAAGCGTGTCGATTATTCCGCGCGTTCGGTTATCGTCGTAGGTCCGGAATTGAAGATGCACGAGTGCGGTCTGCCTAAGGATATGGCGGCAGAGCTTTACAAACCCGTTCATCATCCGCAAGCTGATAGAGCGCGGCATTGTAAAGACTGTGAAGAGCGCAAAGAAGATTGTCGACCGTAAAGACCCGATTGTTTGGGATATTCTCGAATATGTGATGAAAGGCCACCCGGTATTGCTGAACCGTGCCCCGACACTTCACCGTCTTGGTATACAGGCATTCCAGCCGAAGATGATTGAGGGTAAGGCTATCCAGTTGCATCCGTTGGCTTGTACAGCGTTCAACGCCGACTTCGACGGCGACCAGATGGCAGTGCACTTGCCGCTCGGCAACGAGGCCATTCTTGAGGCCCAGCTTCTGATGCTCGGCTCGCACAACATCCTTAATCCTGCCAATGGAGCCCCGATTACGGTGCCTTCGCAGGATATGGTGCTTGGTCTGTACTATATAACCAAGTTGCGTAAGGGCGATAAAGGCGAAGGTCTTGTGTTCTACGGACCGGAAGAGGCTGAAATTGCATACAACGAAGGAAAGTGTTCGCTTCACGCCATAATTTCTGTAGTTGTCGATGACATTGACGAGAATGGCAATCCGGTGAAACATATCGTGAAGGAGACTTCCGTAGGACGTATTTTGTTCAACCAGTACGTGCCTAAGGAAATCGGTTATGTTAACAAGCTGATTTCCAAGAAGTCGTTGCGCGACATTATCGGCGTTGTCATCAAGCATTGCGGTGTCGTGCGTTCGGCACAGTTCCTCGACGATATCAAGAACCTCGGTTATTATATGGCATTCCGCGGAGGCTTGTCGTTCAACCTTGGCGATGTGCTTATCCCGGCCGAGAAAGAGCAGTATGTAAATGAAGGTTACGAGCAGGTTGAGGAAGTGATGAACAACTATAATATGGGATTCATCACCAACAACGAGCGTTATAACCAGATTATCGATATTTGGACGCACGTCAATTCGCGTCTGACCGATACGTTGATGAAGCAGCTTACAGCAGCCGACCAAGGGTTCAACCCGATATTCATGATGCTTGACTCCGGCGCCCGTGGTTCTAAGGACCAGATCCGCCAGTTGGCAGGTATGCGTGGTTTGATGGCTAAGCCGCAAAAGAGCGGTGCGGAAGGCGGCCAGATTATCGAAAACCCGATTTTGGCTAACTTTAAGGAAGGCCTTTCGGTGTTGGAGTACTTTATCTCTACCCACGGTGCCCGTAAGGGTCTTGCCGATACGGCGTTGAAGACAGCCGATGCCGGTTACTTGACCCGCCGTCTTGTCGACGTGGCTCACGATGTGATTGTCACGGAGGAGGATTGCGGCACTTTGCGCGGACTTGTCTGCACGGAACTCAAGAATAATGAGGATGTCGTTGCAACTCTCGGCGAGCGTATCCTCGGCCGTGTCTCTGTCCACGACATTGTTGACCCTCTTACCGGGGAAATCATTGTCAAGGCGGGCGACGAGATTACAGACGAGGCAGCCGAGCGTATCGAGAAATCTCCGATTGAGTCCGTTGAAATCCGTTCGGTGCTTACCTGCGAGGCTAAGAAGGGCGTTTGCGCCAAGTGCTACGGCCGCAACCTTGCCACTAACCGTATGGTGCAGAAAGGCGAGGCTGTCGGCGTGATTGCGGCGCAGTCGATTGGTGAGCCGGGTACGCAGCTTACGCTCCGTACTTTCCACGTCGGTGGTGTGGCTTCCAACATCGCGGCCGTTTCTTCGGTTACCTCGCGCTACGACGGCGTTTTGGAAATCGACGAGTTGCGTACCGTCAAGTGCGATGGCTACGAGGTTGTAGTAGGCCGTCTTGCCGAGATGCGCATAGTCGATTCCAACACTGGAATGATTCTTACGAACACCAATATACCTTACGGTTCGAAGTTGTTCTTCGAGAATGGTGCTAAGGTGAAGAAGGGCGATGTAATCTGCGAATGGGACCCGTTCAACGCCGTAATTGTCAGCGAAGTTTCCGGTAAGGTTCATTTCGAGAACGTAATCGAAGGTGTCACTTTCCGTAAGGAAACTGATGAGACTTCCGGCTTGCACGAGAAGATTATCATAGAGTCGAAGGACCGTACGAAAGTGCCGGAGGCTCACATCTTGGACGAAAACGGAAATGTCCTGAAAGTATATTCATTGCCTGTGGGCGCGCACCTGATGATTGATGACGGCGACGAGCTGAAAGCGGGCGATGTGTTCACCAAGACTCCGCGTGCTTCCGGTAATGCCGGCGACATCACCGGTGGTCTTCCGCGTGTCACCGAGTTGTTCGAGGCACGTAATCCGTCCAACCCGGCAATCGTTTCGGAAATCGACGGTGAGGTCAAGTTCGGAAAGGTTAAGCGCGGTAACCGCGAAATCAGCGTGACTTCGAAGATTGGCGAAAGGAAAGTTTATCTTGTTCCGTTGTCTAAGCAGATTCTTGTTCAGGAGAACGACTATGTGCGTGCCGGAACGCCGCTTTCCGACGGTGCCGTAACGCCGTCCGACATCCTTGCAATCAAAGGTCCGACAGCCGTTCAGGAATATATCGTCAACGAGGTGCAGGACGTTTACCGTATGCAGGGTGTGAAGATCAACGACAAGCATTTCGAGGTAATCGTCCGCCAGATGATGCGCAAGGTGCTTATCCTCGACCCGGGCGACACCCGCTTCTTGGAGCAGCAGGTTGTCGACAAGCGTGAATTCCAAGAGGAGAACGACCGCATTTGGGGCAAGAAGGTGGTTACCGATGCCGGCGACTCGCAGAATCTCAAGAAAGGGCAGATTGTTACTGCGCGCAAGCTCCGCGACGAGAACTCGTCGTTGAAGCGCAAGGATATGAAGCTTGTTGAGGTGCGCGACGCTGTCCCGGCAACTTCCGACCAGATGCTTCAGGGTATCACGCGCGCTGCGTTGCAGACTTCAAGCTTTATGTCGGCAGCATCGTTCCAAGAGACTACCAAGGTGCTCAACGAGGCAGCTATCAACGGCAAGTCGGATACGCTTGAGGGTATGAAGGAGAACGTGATTTGCGGTCACTTGATTCCTGCCGGTACGGGCTTGCGTGAGTACGGCTCGATTCTCGTGGGAAGCAAGGAGGACTTCGAATCGATGGACAAGACACTTGACGAGCGTATGGAAGCGGAGGCTGCGGCCGACGCGGCCATCATCAAGAGTGCCGAAGAGAAGGCTAAGTTAAGCTAATAAAGCTAAGTTTTCATAGAATGTGGCAATGGCGGGCATCAGTCCGCCATTGCTGTTTTATACCTCTGCGCTGCATGTTCCCTAACCCTATAACCTTATAACCAGTTTCGGAGGATTTGCGGGTGTGGCGGCGGTGTTGTAATTTTGCGTAGTAAATTCGTTTGTAATGGAATCTAAGAAAGCTCCGTTGGTCAGCCGGCAGTATGTGGTGCCGTTCGTGCTGATTATTTCATTGTTTTTCCTGTGGGGATTCGCCCACGCTATATTGGATGTGCTGAACAAGCATTTTCAGGATGCCTTGGTGATGTCGAAGACGCATTCCGCGCTGGTTCAGGTGATGCTCTATTCCGGTTATTTCGTGATGGCGATACCGGCAGGGTTCTATCTCGACCGTTTCGGCTACCGCCGCGGCGTGATTCTCGGATTGATACTCTATGGCATAGGGGCTTTGCTGTTCATACCGGGCGAATGGCTGATGTCGTTCGAGTTCTTTTTGTTTTCGCTTTTCGTGATTGGTTGCGGCCTGACTTTCCTTGAGACTGCGGCTAATCCGTATGTGACGGAGCTTGGCGACAAGTCGACGGCGGCGAGCCGTCTGAATTTTGCGCAGTCGTTCAACGGAATGGGCTGCATCTGTGCCCCGGTTGTAGGCGGTATGTTTGTGTTCGGCGAGAATGCGAGCGTGGCGATGCCGTATATGTATACCGGAATCATCGTGCTTGCCGTGGCTCTGGTTTTTTCGAGGGTGAAGTTGCCGGAGATTTCGGACGGAGAAACGGCCGGTGGCGGCAGCAGGGAGCAAATCAGTTCGCTTGCCAAGTATTTCCCTTTTGTGTTCGGCGTTGTAGCGTTGTTTTTCTATGAGATTTCGGAAATATCCATCAACAGCTTTTTCATCAACTACGTGGTCGATGACGGTTGGTTCTCCAAGACGATGGCCGCTACGATTCTCTCTTTCGGCGGATTAGGGCTGTTTATGTGCGGCCGCTTCATCGGGT
Source organism: uncultured Porphyromonadaceae bacterium (assembly GCA_900550025.1). Taxonomy (GTDB): domain Bacteria; phylum Bacteroidota; class Bacteroidia; order Bacteroidales; family Muribaculaceae; genus Limisoma; species Limisoma gallistercoris. The sequence continues at coordinate 9,548 of URQP01000047.1, forward strand.
CGTGGGTAATGAGCCGCATACGCGCGGAATTGGTGCTGCTCGTCTGTGCTACGGTGACGGTGCTTACTACCGGTCTGATAGTGCTCGATTTGGGCATTGTCTCGCTGTGCGCCTTGTTTGTGGGCTATTTATTCGAGTCGATAATGTTTCCTACGATTTTCGCCATTTCGCTGCGCGGGGTGGGGTCTAAGACAAAACGTGCATCGTCATTCCTGATGATGACCCCGATTGGCGGTGCCGTCGGGCCGATGCTGATGGGTGCCGTGGCCGATATGTCGACAATGTCGCTTTCGTTCATCGTTCCCTTTGCCGGTTTTGTGGTAGTGTTCTTGTTCGCCCTCTATACGGTCAACCGTGCCGGGCGGCAGCTTAGTGAGTAGCTGCGTACCACGAAGTACCGCTTATGTTGCCGGAGGCCATGCTGTTCTCCGACGGGTCGGAAATAGTGAGTCCGGAGAATGTCTCCACTTCTATTTTCCTGTCCTGAAGTGCGGTATAGATTGTAGGTGTGCAGGCTTTGGCGATTACCGTGCGCTGTATCTGTTCTTTGAACTCTTGCAGCAGTGCCGGGCTTCCGGACAGGTTGGCGACGTAGCTTTCCATATCGAAGAATATCGTAGGCGAATAGCCGTCTAATTTCTGTAGTGACGGCAATTTCGAGGAGTCGAACGTGTATTCTGCATTGATTTTTTTCATCACGGAAGCAAGTGCGTCCATCTGGCTGCAGTCGGTGACTGCTATCGAGCCGCATGGCATGCGGTAGGTGGAATAAAAATCGTAGAAGCCGTCGCATACGGCAGCATAGTCGGGTTCTCCAAGCAAATATTGCCCGATTATTCCGTAAGGCATTCCATATACCATTATTTCGCTTGTGGATGCAATGAGGTGTCCGGTGACGTTGCGCAATTCGTATGCCACTTCCACGTTCGACATATAGCAGTCATCGAACAGTATGTATTCCATCTCGATTCCTGCGTTCTCTATTCCCTCTCGCAAAGAGGAGATTTCGGTCTGGTATTCTGCGGACAGTCCGCCGAAAAAGCGGGTACGCTCGCCGTTGCCGTTCCAATGGTATTCCGCTCGTTTGCGGGCCATGCCGCGGGTTTCTTGCACAGGAAGCCATCCCGTGCCGTGGCATCCTATAATCATGGAATATTTGCTTGCAGGGGCTATGCCGGTTATTTCATTGAGCAAAGATGTGATGTTGCCGGCTTCGGTCATCGAAACGTTCTCGTATGTGCGCAGCACAGTTTCGTTGCAATTGGCATCTATCTCGAACAGGCGCGCGCTGTAAGGACTGTCGGCGAAAAAGACTATCACCCTTTGGCCGTCGAGTCCTTTGCCGGTTATGGCATCTTCCATATCGTCGATGTTCTGGCTGAAATACGGCGCGAGGTCATCCGACCAAGGAAAATACATGATTAAAGTGCGTTCCACCGGCTCTGCTGGCTCGTCGCACGAGGTGCATGATGCAAGAGCTATTGCCGTTGTCAGGATAGTCAGGAAAAATCGTATTTTGCTCATATCCGCAAAAGTACTGACTTTGCTTAAAATGGCAAAACAGGTGGCGTTAAATGTGGCTGTATCTGTAAATATGGGCATAGTTTCTGTAATCTGTTTACACAAGAATATGTGATAATGTGATAAATTTGCTACCGGAAAATAAAATCTAAGGATATGGATGTGAAGAAAGTTTTAGCTGTGGCATTGGCTGTATGCTTATGCGCGGTAAATATTTACGGACAATCAAAACAGGAGAATATGGCAGTATCAAATCCTATGCCGGGCAAGGACGGCAACAAGTATGTCCCCTATGGGGAACGTACCGGCAATGAATCAATCGTTTATTTCACGCGTAATCTTAGTGCCGGGGGGCTTATCAATGCCTATGAGCAAGTGTGCGCCAATATCGAGGGGCGAACAGGGGTGAAATTGCACACCGGAGAGCAGCACGGGCCTAACATTATCCCGCACGATTGGGTGAAGTCTTTGCTGGAGAAGGATTTGCCTGAAGCGAGCATTGTTGAGACAAACACGTATTACGTAGGCGACCGTTACACTACGGAGCAGCACCGCGAGACTTTGAAAGTGAACGGCTGGACATTCTGCCCGGTCGACATAATGGACGAGGAGGACACGATAACGCTTCCTGTGAAAGGCGGCAAATGGTTCGGCAAGATGGCGGTAGGCAGCCATTTGACGAATTACAACTCGCTTGTGGTGCTTACCCATTTCAAGGGGCATACGCAAGGCGGTTTCGGAGGCAGCAACAAGAATATCGGAATCGGATGCGCCGACGGACGCATAGGCAAGGCGTGGATACACACCACTCCGGGGCAGGACAACCAATGGGACATAGCCGAGGAGGAATTCATGGAGCGTATGACGGAGTCGACGAAGGCCGTCGCCGATTATTTCGGCAAGCATATCACGTATGTGAATGTGATGCGCAATATGTCGGTCTCCTGCGATTGCGAGGGCGTGAATGCCGAGCCTGTCGTCACTCCTAACGTGGGCATCCTTTCTTCTACCGACATCCTTGCGCTCGATCAGGCGTGCATCGATTTGGTATATGCTATGACCGAGGCGGAGCATCACGACCTTGTGGAGCGGATAGAGAGCCGTCACGGATTGCGCCAGTTGTCGTATATGAAGGAGCTTGGCATGGGGAATGACCGCTATGTGCTCATCGACTTGGACAACGGCGGCAAGCGTATCACTCCGGCCGAGGCTGTTAAAGGACTGAAACCTTTTGTGCAGGAGCAATAATAATATTAATTTTGTATTATGGAACTGATTAAAGATAAGGAATTCGGTGGAGAGCGTCCGCTGTTCGCCACGCACGATTTGCATTTGGATAACGTCACGATACGTGAAGGAGAGTCTGCGATAAAGGAATGTAGCAACATTATAGCCACCAATTGCCGTTTCGAGGGTAATTATCCTTTCTGGCATGTGCACGGCTTTACGATTAAGGACTGCTATTTTGCTGTTGGAGGCCGTTCGGCTTTGTGGTATTCCGACCATTTGAAAATGACGGATACCGTAATCGACGCGCCGAAGATGTTCCGGGAGATGAACGACATCGACATCGAGAATGTAGTAATGAACGATGCCGACGAGGTGTTCTGGCGTTGCAACGGCATTAGGGTTAAGAACCTGAAGCTGCACGGCGGCACGTATCCGTTCATGTTCAGCAACGATATTTATGTGGACGGATTGGAAAGCGACAGCAAATACGTGTTCCAATACGTGAAGAATGTGGAAATCCATAATGCCAAAATCACCACTAAGGACGCGTTCTGGGAAGTGGAGAATGTCACCATCTACGATTCCGAGCTGAACGGGGAATATATCGGGTGGCATTCGCGCAATTTGCGTTTGGTGAATTGCCATATATCGGGCGAGCAACCGCTTTGCTATGCGCATGATTTGGTGCTGGAGAACTGCACGTTCGATCCTGCCTGCGACCGTGCTTTCGAATACTCTACGCTGAAAGCCGACATCCGCGGGGCAATCACTAATATCAAGAATCCTATGTCGGGGCATATAATAGCCGATTCCATTGGCTCGGTGACGATTGACGGAAACATAAAGGCTCCGGCGGATTGCGTGGTTGAAGAACGTGGAAAAAGATAAATTTCTCGTGTTATCCGATTTTATTGCAAGTAATTGCGAAAAAAATAATAACTTTGCAGCCGTCAATCCGACGTATGATTATTAATTAAATTTATAAGATACATAGTTTGTATGATTAACGCTCAAGACATTAAAATCGGAACATGCATCCGTATGGATGGTAAATTGTATTTCTGCATAGACTTCCTTCATGTGAAGCCGGGAAAAGGTAACACTTTCATGCGCACGAAATTGAAAGATGTTGTTGACGGCTACGTTTTGGAACGCCGTTTCAATATCGGTGAGAAATTGGAGGATGTACGCGTGGAGCACCGTCCTTACCAGTACCTTTATCAGGAGGCCGGCGATTTCATTTTCATGAATCAGGAGACTTTCGAGCAGATTCCTATCCACAAGGATCTTATCACGGGCGTGGATTTCATGAAAGAGGGCGATGTTGTCGACGTGGTTTCTGACGCTTCCACCGAGACTGTGCTTTATGCCGAAATGCCGATAAAGACAAAATTGAAAATCACTTATACCGAGCCGGGTTTGAAAGGCGATACCGCTACCAACACATTGAAGCCTGCAACGGTAGAGACTGGTGCTACGGTGCGTGTGCCGTTGTTCATCAACGAGGGCGAGACTATCGAGGTCGATACTCGCGAAGGCACATACGTTGGACGTGTGAAAGCTTAATTCCGGAATAGAATAAAACGTTTTCATAGAAAGCTGCCGGCAAGGCAGCTTTTTTTGTGCCGTTGCAGTTTTTTATAATCAGGAATAAATGATTACTTTTGTAGAAAGGCACATTTTATTATAACAGTATCTTTGCAGATGGAATATTTCAAGCCATATACACTTAATCTGTCGGGAAACCTTCTTGAGGTGGATTCTCCTATTGTTATGGGAATACTGAATGTCACTCCCGATTCTTTCTATTCCGGTAGCCGTTGCGGTGACGCGGAAGGGAAGATAAGGGCGAGGGTCAGGCAGATATTGGCAGAGGGCGGCAGGATTATAGATATAGGTGGATATTCTTCGCGGCCGATGGCTGATGACGTCACGCCGGAAGAGGAGTGGCGGCGGCTGTCGCTTGCCTTGAAAATACTCCGTGAAGAAGCACCTGAAGCCATCGTGTCGGTCGATACGTTCCGTGCCACGGTTGCAGAACGTTGCGTGGGAGAATACGGTGTGGATATTGTAAACGATATTTCGGCGGGAGAGCTTGACGCAGATATGATTGCCACGGTGGCACGGCTGAAAGTGCCGTATGTGATGATGCATATGCGCGGCAATCCGCACACGATGCAGGGATTGACAGATTATGACGATGTGACCGCGGAAGTGCTGCGCTTTTTGGGGGGTAAGATAAAAGAAGCGGCATACGCCGGGATAGCTGATATAATTGTGGACCCGGGATTCGGATTTAGCAAGACTCTCGACCAGAATTACAGGTTGCTGGCATCTTTGGAGGTGTTGCAGGAACTGGGATGCCCCTTGCTTGCGGGTGTTTCGCGGAAATCGATGATATACAATCTGCTTGGTGTCTCTCCGGAAGAATCATTGGGTGGGACTATTGCCGTCAATACGCTGGCTTTGCTGAAAGGCGCGAGCATATTGCGTGTGCATGACGTGAAAGAGGCGGTGGAGACGGTGGCTGTTGTTGAAAAGTTCAGGGAGCAAAGCCCTTGTTAATTGTTTTTTTGAGTTATGTTTGATTTTGGAGTAAAGGATGTAATCGACATATTAATCGTTGCCACGATTCTGTTTTATGTCTACAAGATAATGAAGGAGTCGGGCACGCTGAGCATCTTTTTCGGGGTGCTGGCGTTTATTGTCGCGTGGTTTGTCACGTCGGTTTTCCTGCAGATGGAACTTACCGGCAGGATTTTGGACAAATTCATGAACATCGGATTGCTGATTCTGGTGATAATTTTCCAAGACCAGATAAAGCGTTTTCTTGTGGAAATCGGCTCTCACAGGCGTTGGCGTTTCATCCATCATATCTTCAAGCGCAGGAAAGCGGGTGGGGAAATGGAGCAGAAGACGTGGGTGTCGCCGATTGTCTACGCCTGCATAAGCATGTCGAAATCGAAGACCGGGGCGTTGATTGTGATAAAGCAGAGCGTGCCGCTCGACACGTATGAAAATTCGGGTGATGTGATAGATGCATCCGTCAATAGCCGTTTGATAGAGAACATATTTTTCAAGAACAGTCCGTTGCACGACGGCGCTATGATAATCGACGGAGGGCGGATAAAGGCAGCAGGCTGCATCCTTCCTGTGTCGCACGACGAGAATGTCCCCCGCCAGCTTGGTCTGCGCCACCGCTCGGCGTTGGGTATCTCGCAGGTGACTGATGCTTTGGCGATAATAGTGTCGGAAGAGACTGGCAACATCTCGATAGCATATAAAGGAAAATTGTCGTTGCGACTTTCGCCCACCGACCTTGAGTCGCGCCTGACGAAATACAGCGAATCCATCCTCGATGCCGACTGATGAGAAAGCCGCCGTGTGGCTGGCTTTCAGTGTGTTTGGTGTGTTTGAATCCTTTGTGAGAGCTTTTGGTCTCTTTGGGGCTTTCTCACAAATTCCCAAAAGATGTATTGGACGATGCTAATCGTCCTGTCTATTCGTTATCTTCTAATGGCGGCAAGTAGTCTTTTGCTTTTGACGGTGATATTATGGAATGTCCGAGTTTCGATTAAAGCTGTCTGCGTGCGGCTTTTGCCACAGAGCCTCCGCTTTTTGCCACTTCCACGTTCTGGCTGTAATTTTCGGGGTTCTTTTGGCGGGATATTTCCGTCGTGGACGTTTCTGCAAGGATGTTGAGTGCGAGTTCGACGTTTGTCATGTTGTCACGCAGACTTTCTTTCTTCAGCCCTTTCAGGCGTTTGTAGTCTTTTGTCGTATGTCCGCTCCATTCTTTTGTTATAATATCGGTCAGCGATGCGTATTGCTGCTTTCCAACACCACAGCGTTGCCACTCGTCGGTAAGTCCTTTGCGTACCTCGATGCTTTTCAGGCGTTGGTTTATCCAGTTGTCGGAATACCCCAGACGTTTATAATCCCTCATGGCTTGTTCTATAGAGAGTTCCGGGTCTTGTATTTGGTCTATGCGTTCTGATGCTGTAACGGCCATCCATTGTTTGAATGGCTCAGCTTTCGGCGACGGGATGGACTGGATGATGCGGAAAAGCTGTTCGGTGTCAGCCACGTCGGTCAGGCGCATCTTCCCGTCCGCCGCACGGAGTTTCAACTGGTGACAGTTTGTCACCGTTTCGTTACCCTCTTCCACAAGGCGCTGTTTCAGCTTGTTCCAATACTTACGGGCGGTCTGGTATTCATTGTCTGTAAGAATGGATACGACATCAACAATTGCAAAATACCATTTCTCCTGCTCGTCATCCCATACGGCACGAACTTTCCTATCCTCAAAAAGTTTTAACGCTTCTTTCTTGGTCATAGTCACTCGGTTTTATTGATTTAAAGTTTTGCTCCGCAGTTGGAACAAACAATGGCATTATCTGTGCACATCCGCAAATTTATGTACTATTCTCGTGAAATCAAAAGGAACTGAAATACACTAAAAAGCACACTGAAAATCGCTATAAGGCTGCTTTTCAGTGTGCTTGAGTGTCTTTGAAACTTTTGCGGTTTCTTTCTGGTGGAGATGGAGAGATTCGAACTCTCGTCCAAACGCGGAAACAATATGCTTTCTACATGCTTATTCCCGACTTGGTTGTCGGCAGCAGGCAGGACCGGGACTACCAACCTGAAGCTTATCTCCTGAAATCTCGGGACGCCACCGGAGAACAGGCGTTCCCAGCTCCGGATTTATCAGCACCACCTTGTCGAAACGTCCCGGAGCAGGGCAATCGGGTGATGTCTCGTTCCTGCCACTGTGGCAGGAATAAAGCTAACTTACTGTACTTCGGTTAGGCAGCGAGAGCGTAGTTATTTTCGCCAGTTAAATTTTTGATGTCTGAGATTATAGAGCATAGCCATCATCGCTCTGCATGCTTACATACCGCCTCTACACGCTGTCAAAACCGGTCATCCCCATAGTTTCGCCGCCGCTTGGAAGCGATGTGACTTCAAAGTTAGCCACATTATTTGTAACTGCAAAATTTGTGCCAGAGAAAAAGGTTATTTTCCTTTGTTGAGGATTATCAACGCTCCTATCACGCCGGGAATCCATCCCAAAGCTGTCAGGATAAAAACGATGAGGAACGAGCCGCAGCCTTTGTCTACGACGGCAAGCGGCGGGAATATTATGGCAAGCAATACTCTGAAAACCGACATATGAAGAATAGTTGTTGGTTAATATGCCGTAAAAATAGCGAAATCCATCGTCTCTTGCAAATTCACGGATAGGACGCTTTGTTGATGTTCCTGTTTTTATTACCTTGATTATACCCGATAGGGTGTAGCTTTGCGCTTAAAAATACATTTTATACCCGAAAAGGTGTAAATTGGGCGAAATGTATTATATTTGTACCCTAAAGGGTATAATTTATGGTACAGACACGTTTGTCGCAATATGTGAAAGATATGCGTAAGAGATATGGGCTTACGCAAGTCGACTTGTCGGAGAAATCCGGTGTCGGATTGCGCTTTGTGCGCGAACTCGAACAAGGCAAGCCTACGTTGCGTTTGGATAAAGTGAACAAGATACTCGAACTTTTCGGCTCGGAGGTTGGTGCCGTGCCGATGCCCAAACCGGAATAATCATGAAACAGGCGATCTTGTTTAATGGATTAAAAGCTAAAAGGCCTATTACCTCATTCTTCAATTTTGGCAAATGATTGATAACCATGCTCCATAAAATATCAGCAGACAAGCTGTCATAGCCATGGATTATATAATTCCTTGCATCTACTATCTTTCGTGAATTTGTAATGGCTATGTTTTTGTCTGTTTTCAGTATTCGATTTGTTGCCTCACCAATAATCTCTATATCTCTTTCTACTGCTCTACGAAGGCATAAATCATCATAAAAGTCCTCAAACCTTTTAGGCTTATCGCCAAAAAAGGTTTCAATCTCCAAAATGGCAGTGAGTATGTCTTGCAAATGTTTCCTTATAGAGTCATCCATAAATTAAAGTTTTTGTCGAATCAATAGTTTCTTTGAAATACGGATTTCTGATTGCTTGCTCTTCTACCAAATCAATTTCTCTGTCAAACAATTCTTCCAACGCATATTTAAAATCAAAATAATTGTCAAAATAATCAATTATTTCATTTTTATTGAACTTGACTATGAAATCAATATCACTTTCGCTATTAAATTTGTCAGTGAGAATTGAGCCGAATACAAACAAATTGTTTACCTTATGCTTTTTGCATAAGGCTATTATCATCGGCATTTTGTTTTCTATCAGTTTCATAGGAAACCATTTTATGCAAAAATAATAATATTATT
>URQP01000048.1 GCA_900550025.1 uncultured Porphyromonadaceae bacterium
CTCCTGCCACTAATACAGAACACAGATAACAAAAATGGCTGCACTGTTACAGGTGCGGCCATTTTTGCTATTGAAACCTTTCCGGTCATTGCAGTTGCGTGGTACGCCGCTTACGGACACAAAACCGCTCGCACTGCAAACAAATATCGTAGCCGAGCATCGCGCCAAGTATGAAATCCTCCTCAGGCGACAACTGGCTCAGCGGACGCACGACAAGCATACGTATCGCCTCTATGCATTCAGGCTTTCCGAAATAAATATTTACAGTGCGCTCTCCAGCGGCCTGCCTCATGAAACAGATATTCTGACTCCGCAACCGGTCAAGCGCCATATCTTCGTAGTCTTTGTTGAGCGTACACAGCACCATATTGCGCACCCCTTTCTTATATTCATAGATATAATTGAGGAACACTTTCATTTCGCCCGGAAGCAAATTGCCAGAAATATCCATCATATCGACTTTTATTCCAGCCCCTCGGTTTTCAACTGCTCTACCCAAGCCTCGATACGTCCGTCGGTCTTGTAGTCCTCATTTACTTCATCGAGAGCAAGCCCAACGAATTTGCCGTCGACAACCGAAGCAGAGTCGTCATAACTATAGTCCCCCGCATCCACCGCACCGATGAATTTACATCCGGTAGAAGCAAGGCCGGCGTGTATCGCACCGATTGCGTCGCAGAAAGTGTCGCTGAACGAAGAAGAGTCGCCGCATCCGAACAATGCCACTAATTTCCCCGACAAGTCCGCGGTTTTCAAATTGTCGAGAAACCCATACCAATCGTCCTGCAAATCGCCGGCACCCCACGTAGAACTGCCAAGCAACAAGACATCATATTTAGCGACTTCTTCAACCGAAGCGGAAGCAACATCGTGCACATCCGCAGCCTCCACTCCAAGTTTTGCGGCGATACGTTCCGCCACACTTTCAGTGACTCCGCTCGACGAGCCATAGAATATCCCGATTGTTTTCATACCAGTGTTGTTTATTTGTTATTAACCTACCGCAAATTTCGCGGAATAAACAACACTCATCAATACCTACAAAAATGTAATTTCACATGCGCAAATACCTACAATCAGGTAGTTTCCAAATCATTCCTCAAGTATCTTTTCGTAATACGCCTTAACGTCCGGCCAACGGTAGTAAGGATAATTATCGGTCTCTACCGGTATTTTCGCCTCGTGCTCGTTAAGGATGAATTTCACCAACACATCGTCGGCCGTACCGCCTTTCTTGTTGAAAAACACAATCTGGAGATTTGCGCACATAGGCGATATCTTGAAATCCGTCCAATAACAGTAAAGCGAGTCGGGCTCGTCGATGGCCACCGCGCAATCGTTGATGCGCATCAGAGCCGTCAGCGGCACGATATTGCTGTCATGGGCAAACCGTAAAGTCGCAGCCATTTCCGGATTGGCTATGGCGGAATCGGCACGCACGATTATGTCGCGCAGCAAAGGCTTGTAACTGTTCATCACCTTGCCGCCGCTCGGCAACGAATTGGCATTGCCATAATAGAACTGCATATTGAAACACTGCCACAAATCGAACAGCTCGTCCTTTGTGAACAAGTCGTAGAGCGAAATCTCCGTCTCCATATTCTGCAAATCGCTGGCAACCCAATAAAACTCCCACATCAGCTCATCCGCATCGACATATTTCGCTACATATTCCTGATCGTTGAACAATGCGGCCGCAAACCTTGCGGAATTAGTATGCGCCTTGCGGAATTTATTATATTCAACTCTCCACGGCCCTTTGCTGCCGGTATACTCGTTGGATTCCTCGGAGCGTCCGGTCAGATAAGGCATATACTTCTGGGAAGACTCATACGATATTTTCAATGCAGGGCTAAGCTCCTTCAGCCGGTCGCCGAACGCCACCATGCTCATCGCGCAGCGCATAATCATCGACGAGCGGGCAGAAACGGTCTTGCCATCGGAAAACACCTCCGGGAAAGCTCCGTACATACGCTCCGCCACTCCACGGTGCTGGCGTACGCCCAGCGGAGACAAATCCTGCGACCTGCCTTCCGCCTCTTTGTAAATCTCGCGGAGACGCGCCAAGGCATCCTTGCCTTTCTTCGACAGCTTGCCCTTACTGTCGGCCGCAGCCAACTTGTCAATCGGGTCAGTATATTCATTCTCACCTATAAGATAGCGGGAGCCATGCCGCCCGAAATGACTTATGTAGAAAGGTTTGTAGCCTTTCGGCGGAGCAGTGTACTCCAGTTTTTCAGGAGCATGATAAGCGTAATACACCCCTGCCGTTTTCCTGATGTCGGCAAACATCTCTTCCCTTGTAGTCTGTGACATTACCGGCAGCGCGACCGCCGCCAAAACGAATCCTAAGGTAATTTTCTTCAGTTTCATAGTTGAATCAATTTGTCCAATTGCAAAGATACAGCAAATCGGGGGCTATGAAATCAACTAATAAAAACTTTTGCCCGAAAGACAGCTTTTTTATCCGAACATTTTATTTTTGCAAAAACAACCAATCAATGAAAAATTTCATAACAACCCTGACCATCATATTGCTACTTGCAATATCCGGCTGCAAAAGCGGAAAAACCGCAACAGCAAACGAGAACAGCACAAGGAGCATTCTCATCATATTTTACGACAGCTCTTTCCCTGCAGATTTCCTCGCAAACTCAATCAGAAATTACGGTTCGGACATAATCTACAGCTACGACACACTGAAAGGATTTGCCGTTACCGTGCCGGAAGGAAAGACCGAAAAGGAGGCAATTTCATATTTCAGCAACCTGAAAGGAATCCTGTCCGTCCAGCCGGACAGAAAGATGATTCTGCACGACCGGTAGTCAACACATCAGCCAGCGGAGCGCATTTATGCGGCGTATGCCATCATAGTCAGCATCATGTCTTCGTCCAAAGTCAATATATATTCAATGCCGAGCTAACACGCGGTTTCAGCCGTGGAATACCGGGATATGAACATCGGTTGATGGGATGTAATGAGCCGTTATTTACGGCGATTCAGCCACGTGGGGGCTGTTGATGCGTAACACCGATGCCTTAGCGGTGGGTTACGACATAAAAAAGGTATCAATCTCTTATTTCCGAGAGGAAGCACTCTTTCTATAAAAACAGAGTAAGAGCCTAAGAATAAATGCTTTACAATTAGATTCTGAATTTTAGCAGACACTAAAAATCTCGGAATGAAATCCTAAAACACTGGGAGAATCGTAAGTTTTCGGAATAGAATCCTAAAACTTTTAATTTTTTTCTTCGGCCGGCACGGTTGATTCCGTTGCCAAGGCAGCGGCAAGGATGCGGGCTTTTGCCGGCCCGATGAGTGCGGCTATTTCGTCCTCCGAAGCCTCACGGATACGTTTAAGGCTATGGAAATGCCGCAAGAGCTCCGTCCGTGTCTTCTCCCCTATCCCCTTAATGGAGTCGAGAGCCGAAACGGTCTGCCCCTTGCTCCGACGGTTACGGTGATGAGTGATTCCGAAACGGTGGGCTTCGTCGCGCAAACGCTGTATCACTTTCAACGATTCGGAATTCTTGTCGATATACAGCGGCACGCTGTCGCCCGGAAAATAGATTTCCTCCAGCCTTTTTGCTATTCCGACAAGCGCGACCTTTCCGCGTATGCCGAGCCGGTCGAAAGCCTCGACGGCGGAGCTTAGCTGCCCTTTTCCCCCATCGACCACCACAAGCTGCGGCAACGGCTGTCCCTCTTCGACAAGGCGGCTGTAACGCCGTGTCAGCACCTCTATCATCGAAGCGAAGTCGTTCGGCCCTTCCACCGTCTTTATGTTGAAATGCCGGTAATCGCGTTTCGACGGCTTGGCATTCTTGAACACCACACACGATGCCACCGGATTCGTTCCCTGTATATTTGAATTATCAAAACACTCGATATGCCGCGGCAGCTCGTTGAGCCGGAAATCCTTTTGCATCTGAGTAAGCACACGCATCGTGCGTTGCTCCGGATTGAGTTTTTCGGCGTTTTTTAACTTGTCGAGCTTGTATTGTTTCGCATTCTTCTGCGAGATGTCGAGCAATTTTCGTTTCTCACCGCGTTGAGGAACGGTGAAAACACACTTATCAGTCTCATAATCAGGAACAAACGGCACAATTATCTCTTTCGTCTGATTTTTAAATTTAGACTTGGCTTCAGCTATCGCAAGCGACAGAATCTCTTCCGGAGTCTCGTCAAGCCTCATTTTATACTCGAAAGTGACACATTGCACCACCGAGCCGTTGCGGACATACATATAATTGACATACGCGCACCCCTCACCCGGTTCGTAAGAAAACACATCGACATTGTTTATGAGGTTGCTAACAACGACAGACTTTGCTTTGTAGCGTTCGATAAGCAGATACTTTTCCTTCAGCTCCTGCGCAGCCTCGAAATTAAGTCCGGCGGCGAGCCGCGACATCTCCTCTTTCAGATAGTCGGATATCATTTGCGTGTCGCCATTCAGTATGTGTTTCACCTGTGCGATATATCCGCCATATTCTTCAGGAGAGATTTCACCCGTGCAACAACCCTTACAATTATGGATATGGTATTCGAGACACACTTTAGCGTTCCCCTTCTCCAGCGAAGTCTCGGTTATAGGGATGCGGCAAGTGCGCAACGGATAGAGTTCCTTCAGCATTGCGAGCATAGTCCGCGCAATCGTCACATTGGCATACGGCCCGAAATATTTACCGCCTTTTGCCGTTACATTGCGCGTAAGGAATACCCGCGGATACAGCTCGTTGGTGACGCATATCCACGGGTATGATTTATCGTCTTTCAGCAATATGTTGTAGCGGGGCTTGTATTCCTTTATCAAGGTGTTCTCAAGATGCAGCGCATCCTCCTCGCTCCCCACCACAATATACCGCAAATCACGGATGTTGCTTACAAGCACCCGGGTCTTTACAGAATCGTGCTCACGGTTGAAATACGACGAAACCCGCCGTTTCAGCCGTTTCGCCTTGCCCACATAGATTACCGTGCCGTTTTTGTCGTAATAGATGTAGCATCCCGGCAAATCAGGCAACAGGCTCACTTTTTCTTTCAAGTCATCAATATAGGACATCGGCGGCTATGATTCCTAAAGAATAGAAATTTTCAGTATTAATATTTCAGAAGCGTGTCCACTTCCACATCATTGTCGAATGCTTTTCTTCCATTGAGCGCAGAAAGCTCGACAATGAAACTTACATAGATTTTCTTCGGGTTCATACTCTTCACAAGCTCATAGGCAGCAGCCATCGTGCCGCCGGTCGCGAGCAAGTCGTCGTGGATTACAACAATATCGTCTTCCGTGATTGCGTCACGATGGATTTCGATAGTGTCAGTGCCGTACTCCTTAGCATAACTCTTGCTTATCGTGTCGGCCGGCAACTTTCCGGGCTTGCGGACTGGAACGAATCCCGCGCCTAATTCGTGGGCAAGTATTGAGCCAGTAATGAATCCGCGCGCCTCAACACCTACCACCTTGGTAATACCCTTGCCCTCATAGCGGCTTTTCAATTCCGCACTTATGGCACGCAGCGCATCGCTATCCTTAAGTGCCGTGGTCAAGTCGTAAAAAAGAATGCCTTTAATTGGATAATCCGGAATTTCACGGATTGTTTTCTTCACATCTTCAAGTTTCATATCTATCTGTATTTGTTTATATTCCGTTATATTTGTTCCACGTGGAACGTTTCATCGCTATCTGCCTAACAACAGCAGCAATATGTTGATGTCGCTTGGAGAGATACCCGGTATCCGTGATGCCTGTGCCACTGTTTCCGGGTCAATTTTCGTGAGTTTCTGACGCGCCTCGGTAGAAATGGACTGCACTTCCATATACTTTATCTTTCCACGCAGCTTCACGTTTTCCAACCGTTCTATTTTTTCAGCTATCAGCTTTTCCCTCTCTATGTAGCCTTCATACTTTATCAGTATTTCGGCCGCCTCTACAATCTCTTCACGCCGCAATTCCTCTATACCGTCGATATGTTTTTGCAGTTGCGGTATCTGCCCGGCAAGCATCATAATCGACAACTGCGGACGCAGAATCAGGTCGCGCAACTTTACTGATTGTTTCAACGGGGAAAGCTCCTTACTTTCCAACCACCCGTTTATCAGCGACGCTTTCACCGTGAATTTATTTGCAAAAGCTATCAACGAATCGCGCTGTTCGCGTTTGCTCAACATAAGCTCATACCGTTCCTTCGATGCCAGCCCTATTTCGTAGCCTCGTGGAGTGAGCCGCATATCGGCATCATCCTGCCGCAACAATATGCGGTATTCCGCGCGCGACGTGAACATACGGTAAGGCTCGTCGACTCCTTTAGTGACCAAATCGTCGATAAGCACACCTATATAGGCCTCGTCACGCCCCAGCACAAACGGTGACTCTCCTGCTACTTTCCGGTGGGCGTTGATTCCGGCAACAAGCCCCTGCCCCGCCGCCTCTTCGTATCCGGTGGTTCCGTTGACTTGTCCCGCAAAAAACAACCCTTCCACAAGTTTAGTCTCAAGCGTATGCCGTAATTGTGTCGGGTCGAAAAAGTCATATTCAATGGCATATCCCGGACGGTAAATCTGAGCCTCCGACAATGCCGGTATCCTGCACATCGCCTTTATCTGCACATCCAGCGGCAACGACGAAGAAAATCCGTTCAGATAATATTCCTGAGTGGTTTCACCTTCCGGTTCAAGAAACAACTGATGCGCGTCCTTGTCGGCGAATGTCATTATTTTTGTCTCTATGCTCGGGCAATAGCGCGGCCCTATACTCTTTATCGTACCGTTGTAGAGCGGAGAGTCAGGCAGTCCCTCGCGCAGCGCGTCATGCACCTCCGGACTGGTATAAATAATCCAGCACGGGCGTTGCCGCAGCGTGCGCTTCACATCAGGAAGATATGAGAACTTATGGAAATCGTTTTCCCCGTCCTGCCGTATTGCTTTTTCAAATTTTATAGTCCTCCCGTCGATTCTTACCGGTGTCCCTGTCTTCATACGGTCGGTAGCGAAGCCAAGGTCTTTCAATTGTTCGGTCAAACCGTATGAAGCAGGCTCGGATATACGTCCTCCGTGCAGTTGCACACGTCCGATATGCATCAGTCCGTTGAGAAAGGTTCCGGCCGTCAACACCACCGCTTTCGCCTTGAACGTCACCCCGAGGGCAGTCTTGACACCCTCCACCTTGCCGTTTTCAACTACAAGCCCGGTTGCGGAATCCTGCCACATATAGAGCCTGTCGGTGTTTTCAATCTTGCTGCGCCATGCCTCTATGAACTTGATTCGGTCGGCTTGCGCGCGCGGGCTCCACATGGCCGGGCCTTTCGAGCGGTTGAGCATGCGGAATTGTATGGAAGCTTCGTCGGTGACGATTCCCATCTGTCCGCCCAAAGCATCTATCTCTCTGACAATCTGCCCTTTAGCTATACCTCCTACAGCCGGATTACAACTCATCTGGGCTATCTTGTTCATATCCATAGTGATGAGCAGCGTTTCCGAGCCAAGGTTGGCAGCCGCACAAGCCGCCTCGCAGCCGGCATGCCCGGCACCGATTACTATTACGTCGTATTCAAATTTCATCTCGTGGTATTTTGCAGTTCAGAAAGAAGCGCAAGCGCCTTGTTTTCGTGCGCTTCCATAATCGCGCGCTCCCCCACCCCCTTGTCGTTTACGCCACAAAGGTGGAGTATGCCGTGTATTATCACGCGGTACAGTTCCGTCCCATAGTCGCATCCCAACCCTTCGGCATTGCTTCTTACAGTATCCAAAGAAATGAACATATCCCCGGAAATTCTGTGCAGCCTGCTGTAGTCGAAGGTTATGATGTCGGTGAAATAATCGTGCTGGAGATACTGACGGTTGACTTCAAGAATTTTTTCATCGTCGCAAAAGATATACGATACATCGCCCACCGATTTTCCGAAATCCCGGGCAACCGCGTCAATCCAGCGGCGTATCAAACTTTCGTCTATGGAAGGCATCGCCACCCCATCCGCAACAAACGTCAATTCAGCCATTTTCTCTCCTTATTTCCCTGCAAAGATAGTGCAAGTTGAGAGCAGAGACAAATGAAAACGCAGTTTTCAGGTTTGGCTCTGCCGAAACGCAGCCTATCTTATCCAAAGAGAGAAGCCGAGTGAAAAACAATCAAGCTCGCTTGAATTTGTTTTGCCGAGGCGTAGCCTATCTTATCCAAAGATGCAGCAAGTTGAGAGCAGAGACAAATGAAAAACGAAGTTTTCAGGTTTGGTTGTTCCAAGCACAGACCCATATTATCTAACGACTCTTATCTATGAAAAAGTTGAAATATTTTGATTTTTTCATAGCTAAAAATCGTTATGACGCAAAAATAACACACATAAATCAGTTTTTACAACCCTTCGCAAAAAATAACTGATAGCTGACTTATCCCCATAAAGGACTTAGGTTGTAAATCAGTGGTGTCCGCTAAAAATATGGGCATTCGGTTTATATGTTATGCGCTATTTCTTCCACCTACGGCTGCGCTCCGCTTACCGTAGGTTCTCTGAAGTAACACCGCTCCGCGGTTACCACCCATCTACAAACCGAATGGCTGCATTTCTATCGTCCACAAATGATTACAACATTTTCTCTTGATTCTTATCCCGAACTCGCGTGTAGCTGTAAATCAATAAGATAATATGCCCTATACAGAAGTGAAACAATAGCGACCCGCGTCCTATCCGAAGAAGAAGTAGGCTACGGCTATTCCCGCCACAGAGCCCACCACATCGGCAAGCAAGGCAAAAGGCACGGCATAGCGCGTCTTCGTTATGCCCACACTGCCGAAATACACGGCAAGGATATAGAATGTGGTGTCCGTGCTGCCTTGGATGCAGCCGGCAATACGCGCAACCAGCGAATCCACGCCGAATGTGTTGATGGCATCGACCATCATCCCGCGGCTGCCCGTGCCGCTGAGCGGCTTCATCAACGCGGTAGGAAGAGCTTCCACCCATTGCGAATCGAATCCCATGCTGTCGACAAGCGAGGAGACAGCCCCCGTAATCAGTTCCATTGCGCCACACGCGCGGAACATTCCAATCGCAACCAGTATCGCCACCAAGTAAGGTATTATCATCACGGCCGTCTTGAAACCGTCCTTAGCACCTTCTATGAAACTGTCGTAGAGATTGATTTTCTTCCGCATTCCGGCCGCTATAAATCCTATGATTACCGAAAGCAGCAGGAAGTTTGCGAAAAAAGAGCTGTATTGCTGCATCTTGTCGGCCGAAAGTGTCGAGAAGTACCATACGATTCCCACTATCACCGCCATTATCCCGACGAGCCACGAGAGGATTACCTTGTCGAAGATGTTGATGCGCTGCTTCAGGCAGAGAGCGAGGATGCCAACGAAATTCGAGATGAACGAGGCTATCATGATAGGGACGAACACATCCGTGGGATTTGCCGCCCCACAGCTTGCCCGGTAGGTCATGATGCCGATTGGTATCAGAATCAGTCCGGAAGCGTTGAGCACAAGGAACATCAGCATCGCGTCGGTAGCCGTGTCTTTCTTCGTGTTGAGTTCCTGCATGTGCTGCATCGCCTTCAATCCGAGGGGAGTGGCGGCGTTGTCAAGCCCGAGCATATTTGCCGACACATTCATGAAGATTGCCCCCATTGCCGGATGCCCTTTCGGTATGCCCGGGAACAAGCGGGAGAACAGCGGGCTCACGAGCCGTCCGAAGAAAGGAATCATCCCTCCCCGCTCGCCGATTTTCATTATGCCCATCCAAAGAGACAGCACGCCGGTCAACCCCAACGACAGTTCGAACGCCGTCTTGGCGGAGTCGAACGACGAGTTCATTATCTTTGTCCAAATGTCGATGTTTCCGTTGAAGATTGTCTCACCTAAAGCAAACAGGAACGCCAGCAGAAAGAAACCTATCCAAATGTAATTAAGCACCATAAAGTGACAATATTCTAACAATATTCTAAAATAACGGCGCAAAGTTACACGTTTTTTTCTGATTAAAGATTAATTGAGCATATTTTTAGCTTAAACGGCTGCAAAATAACAAATTCCAACCGTTTTCACGCTTTGAGAATCGCATATTCCGACAAAAGCAAGACTGTCCCCCACATTTTTCCATTCAAAACGACTTCACACCGGCAATTCCAACAAATGTAAAAAATTCCACCGGCGGTGCAACATTCCGGCAGGTTGATACGTCTAATAGATAAAACCATAAAAATTCAGAAATATGAAAATCGCAATCATTCTCGGCGCACTCGCCTTGGCATTCAACGGCTGTTCAACCAACGGCTCGACACTCAACACGGGAAAAGACGAAAACGGCGACATCCGCGAAGTGGCCGCATCGTCAAAAATTTCGACAAAAACGGAAAGAATAGCCAAGTTCGACAAAATCAAGACCGACATAGTGGCCGACATAGTATTCGTGCAGGACAAGGGCGCGACACCGAAAATCGAGGTGAAGGGCAACGACAATCTTTTGGACATCGTGAAATACGAAGTGAAGAACGGCACATTACACATCGACAAGAAAAAAGGATATAAGGTGACAGGCAAGGTCGACCTGACCGTAACCGTCACAGGCCAAACGCTGACGGAACTGAACAACGACGGCGTAGGCAACGTTACAATCAAGTCGCTCGACACCCCGTCGTTCAAGCTCGATTCCGACGGAGTGGGAAGCTGCGAGCTTGGCACGATAAAGGCGGATTATTTCGAAGTGGAAAGCGACGGCGTAGGTTCTACCGACATAGCAAAGCTTACAGCCAAGAACGTGAAAATCGACAACAGCGGAGTGGGCTCGGTAAGCGTGAGCGGAACGGCCGACAATGCCGTGCTCGACAATAGCGGGGTAGGCTCAATCGAGGCCGGAGGACTGCGGTGCAAGACAGTCGACGCCGATTGCAGCGGAGTAGGCTCGATTGATTGCTATGCTTCCGAAAAAGCCCTTTACAAAAGAGGAGGAGTAGGCTCTGTCGAAATCGGCGGAGGCGGAGAGAAAATAAAAAAATAAACCTCATAGAACCAATCCGCGACGAGAATTGTTGTATACATATAATAATAACCTATATTAAATGTGATTGACAAATTATGGACAAGTATGTATGCAAAGTATGCGGATGGGTATACGACCCGGAAGCAGGAGATCCGGAAGGCGGGATTGCGCCGGGCACGGCATTTGAAGACATTCCCGACGATTGGGTATGCCCGCTGTGCGGAGTAGGAAAAGAAGACTTCGAGAAAGAATAAAAACTTTTACCATTTACAACGCCTTTGTTGTACAAAAAGAAAGCATCCGGTTTGCAAATGCGCCGGATGCTTTCATCTTATTTCAGCCCGCGATGTACTAATCTTTGTTAATCAACAGATTATCACCTCACAATTTAAAGAAATTTTTCTTTTATCCGCATTCTTAATAAGAAAAAAATATTTACATTTGCAGCGCAAAAAGCAAAAGCCCGACAGCGGCTCTGCCAAAAAATCAGCGCAGGCAGTTGGCACGTTTTTTGCAGGAGAAAGTTAGGAAGGAATATTTATAAACCATATAAATTTTTACAACAATGATTAAAGTAGGTATTAACGGTTTCGGCCGTATCGGACGTTTCGTTTTCCGCGCTGCTCAAAACAGAAACGACATTCAAATCGTAGGTATCAATGACCTTTGCCCGGTTGACTATTTGGCATACATGCTCAAATACGACACAATGCACGGACAATTCAACGGCACTATCGAGGCTGACGTTGAAAACAGCAAGCTTATCGTAAACGGTAAGGAAATCCGCGTAACTGCAGAGCGCAACCCGGCTGACTTGAAGTGGAACGAAGTTGGCGCAGAATATGTTGTAGAATCAACAGGTTTGTTCCTTACTAAGGAAAAAGCACAGGCTCACATCCAAGCCGGCGCAAAATACGTTGTAATGTCAGCTCCTTCTAAGGACGACACCCCGATGTTCGTATGCGGTGTTAACGAAAACACTTACGTTAAGGGCACTCAATTCGTTTCCAACGCTTCTTGTACTACCAACTGCTTGGCTCCTATCGCCAAGGTGTTGAACGACAAGTTCGGTATCGTAAACGGTTTGATGACTACAGTTCACTCTACTACTGCTACACAGAAGACTGTCGACGGTCCGTCTATGAAGGACTGGCGCGGTGGTCGTGCTGCTTCCGGCAACATCATCCCGTCTTCTACAGGTGCTGCTAAGGCTGTAGGTAAAGTTATCCCGGAATTGAACGGCAAATTGACCGGTATCTCGATGCGCGTCCCGACTTTGGACGTTTCTGTTGTCGACCTGACTGTCAACTTGGCAAAACCGGCTACTAAGGAAGCTATCTGCGCCGCTATGAAAGAGGCTGCAAACGGCGAATTGAAAGGCGTGCTCGACTATACTGAAGACGCAGTCGTTTCTTCTGACTTCTTGGGCAACACCCACACTTCAATCTTCGACGCTAACGCAGGTGTATATTTGACAGATACATTCGTTAAGGTTGTTTCTTGGTATGATAACGAAATCGGTTATTCTAACAAGGTTCTCGACCTTATCGCACACATGGCTAAAGTTAACGGCTAATAAGTTGCTTAGCTATAAACCTCTAAAGCGGGATGCCAATCGGCATCCCGCTTTATTTTACCGTAATTTCTGCCGGGAAAACGCCAAACACACAATTATTTTTCGGAAAAATTTATTTTTTGTGCATATAATATGTTTATGAATGAAAAAATCATTATTTTTTGCCAATGATTAATTCTTAATCCTAAGAAAACACCCATAATTATTTCCGATTAGTAATCAGGAATTTACATAAATACTAACATAAAAACAACAGCGTATGAAAAAGTTTACAAGTTTTGTTACAGGATTGCTATTTACAGCAATGCTAACCGTAGGCGGCACAGCCGCTTACGCACAAGAGGAAGGGGCTGAAGGCACTCCGAGCAATGGTATCTCGTTCCCGTCGCAGACAAGCACCTACAGCGCACGCCGCACCGTGCGCGTCGACGATGCCGTGCTTGGCGAATCGAAAGCGTTCACCGTATCGGCATGGGTATATATCGACACACCGTATGACGGACAGCTCAGTTACTCAAACTTCCCTTTATTCGGTCTTACCAACATTGCTTCCTACGGTGTGACTACCAACACCGACGTTTGCTTGGAAAACGGTTCATTCACTATGAAAGTGAACAATACTATAGCAGGGACACCACAACCAGGCATATTTGTGGAAGGAGCGAATGCGGCAGCCAAGAAGCAGGAATGGTGCCTGCTGGCACTGGCTGTCGATGACGAGAAAGGCGAGGCCCAACTTTACTACGACGGCACATTAGTACAAACCTGTACTTTCGAGCCGGGCATCGTTTTCCGCGCCAATGAGGAATTGACATTCCACATGACCAACGCCTACAGCTATGCATCCATTCCAACACGATTCGATGACCTCAAGATAGCCAACCGCGCGCTGACAGCCGAGGAGGTAGCAGATTTGAAATACGCATATCAGGCCGACAATATCCCCGAATGGCTCGTAGGATACTATTCGTTTGACGAGACCACAGGCAAAGTCAACGAATATCCAAACATCTGCAATCCAAGCGACCTAAGTGGCGAAGAAACAGATGAAAGCGGAGAAGGGTCAGATGAAAGCGGAGAAGAGACAGGTGAAGATGGAGAACAAACTGGTGAAAAGCCCGAAGAACCCGGTGACAAAGCATGGGTTATGGAAGGCACGGCCGGTTACAGCGGCATGGAATTCTCCGGCAAGAGGTCGACAACCGACTCTACAGGCGAGGGCATCGTAAACGTATGGGCACCCTACCAATTCTCCGTCAACTTCACGGCCGGCGAAGGCGGCTCAATCAAAGTGGAGACTGCCGACGGCGAAGTCGCTGACGGCGATGTGCTCGATGCCGGAACAGAAGTGACCGTCACAGTCACCCCTGAAGAAAACTTCATAGTAAAGACGTTCACTGTAAACGGTGAAACGGCAGAACTCACAGAAGAAGGCACTTACACATTCTCAATCGAAGCAAATACCACAATAGCCGTTGAATTCTCCGAAGACAAGAGCGGTGTGGCTTCATTTGAAACAATCGCCACCACTTACGACCGCGCAAGCCAAAGCATCCTCACCGACGGAGAAGCTGAAATCAGCGTCTACTCGCTCGATGGCAAGCAAGTGGCTTCGGCACGCGGCAGCGAACTGTCGGTAGCCGGTCTTGCCAAAGGTTTGTATATAGCAATTATAAACGACGGACAAACTGTAGAGAAAGTAAAATTCTGTAAATAACAACGTTATATGAGAAAAATTCTGTTCATTCTTCTCATACTGGCCTGGATTTCACCCGGAATCCGGGCTCAGTATGTTAACGCGGACCTCGGCCGGCCCGATGTGCTGTGGTCGCCGCAAGTCAACGAGAAATTGCTGAAAAGCAATTATGTCACGAAAAAACGGAAACCGGCAATACAAAGGGCTATGCCGTCGATACCCGACAAAGCGGCATACGCTTTCCTTTTCGACAATGCCGACATTCCGGAACACATGGGCATGATAAGTTTCCAGATTCCGAAGCCCGATGTCTACACCATGCTTTCCACCAACGACTGGGAAGACGTGGTATGGTCGGGCGTATTCATCGAAGACACATACTATGCCTACGTATGCCGCATCAACACGGCATCGGGAGCGGCATTCCCAAAAGAGATAGCAACCTTCAACTTGCAGACCGGCGAATGGAAGACCGTATGCAAGCTCGACGGTCCGGGAGCCGAAACGATAAGCGATTTCACCTACGATTATTCTACCGGGACACTGTATGCCACAAAAAATACCGGCATGTTCCAGACAACCCTCTATGAATACTCGTTAGAGGACGGCTCGATGACAGAAGTCTGCACGATGCGCGGCACATACATAATGGCCATCGCCTGCACATACGAAGGAGTATTATACGGCATAGGCACCGGCGGCGGACTATATAAAATCAACAAGGAAACCGGCTCGCTCACACTGGTCGGCAATACCGGCTACATGCCTTGGTTCCTTCAGTCGATGGAATTCGACCATACTGACAACACTCTGTATTGGGCAGGAGCCGACGCAGAACACACATTCCTTGCCACCGTCGACATCAACACGGCGGCAGCGGTGGAAATAGGCACTTTCGAGGCAGGATGCAACGTCACGGGACTCCACATACCGTTCACGAGAGTACAGAAAGGCGCGCCGGGAGCAGTGACAGATTTCACCGTCACACCGGGACAAAAAGGCATGCTCTATGCCGAGCTCAGTTGGAAAAACCCGCAAATCGACCCGTTCGGCTCGATTCTCTCCGGCAATATGGATGTGCGCGTCTATCGTGACGGCGACATGATTGCCGAAATGAAAGACAAGCAACCGGGAGAAGAATGCTACTACCGCGACGACGAGCCGGCAGCCGGAGAACGCGAATACCGCGTAATCGCCTCCAACTCGGTAGGGACAGGAGAGACCAGCAAAGTCATAGCGTGGATTGGAGAAGACTATCCTAACGAGCCGCAGAACATAACAGTCGAGGCTCTCAACGGAAAAGTGGCCCTGACGTGGGACATTTCCGAGACCGGAGCACACGGCGGATTCGTGAACAAGACGAAACTCTACTCTACCGTAATCCGCGAACAGGACAATACCACCGTGCTCGACAATGAAGTGGCATACGCCACAACCGACAACAACATCGCCGAACTGAACAGATGGTCATACCGCGTCATCGTTTCCGACGAGGCCGGCAACAAGGCTTCCGCGAAGTCGGACACAATCGTGGCCGGGCCGGGCAAAGAACTCCCCTACTTCGAAGACTTCAGTTCCGACCAAAACTTCAAGCTTTGGACTGTCAGGAATGAGAACAACGACACCCTCTACTGGAAGCACACCAATTTCGTGTATGACAAAGGCGCCCGCTATCTGCAATACCGCCGCAGCTACACTGACAAGGCCGACGACTACGCAATCGCACCACCGGTGAAAATGCAGGCAGGGCACGACTACCGCATCAGTTTCGACGCGAGAATCAACCGCATGAACCTGCTGACGCAGGAGAAATTGCGGCTGTTCATGGCAAAATCGCCTACAACGGAAGCCGAAATGGAAACCGTGGCCGATTTCACCCTGAGCGAGTACGACACGAACTGGAGCAAGCGCGAATTCGTTTACTCTGCTAAAGAAAGCGGCGACTACTATGCCGGGATATACATCTACTCGGACGCCAACCAGAATTGGGCAAATATCGACAACTTCCTCATCGAGGAACTGTTCTACTACGACTTGGAAGCGACCGGCATATCCGGTCCGCACTCGGCGTTGGCCGGGATGAACTCCACATTGGAGGTAGGGGTGCATAATAAAGGCTCGCGCGATGTGGATTCCTACACCGTGCGCCTTGTTGACGGCGAGGGCAACCTGCTTGCCGATGAGGTGAAAGCCGGGGCATTGGCTGCCGGAGAGACGGCAACCGTGCCGGTAACTGTCAACCTGACGGAAATAAAGGACTATGAAGTGTTTGCGGAAGTGGTGTTCCCGACCGACGGCGACAAGAGCAACAACAAGACCAATACCCCATTCGCTGTAAGCATACGGCAAAACGGAGATTACAGCATAAAAATAGGAGAGGCTATAGATTACACCCAAGACTCCTTCTCGTTTATGAAATATCAGCCGAATGCGGCATGGCATGAATCAATTTATACATCATCGGAAATCAACGCGACAAGCGGTATCATCTCAAAAATGGAATGGTACGGCAGCAATTTCGACATCTATCCATGTTCATTCCCCGTAAGAATCTACCTGTCGAACACCGACAGGATAGACTTTGGCGACGAAATACCGGCAAACGAAATGACACTTGTTTATGAAGGCACTCTTTCTTTCGAGAATGCAGAACAGACATCATTGCTGGTAGAGTTCACACAACCGTTCATGTACGACGGAAGAAATCTTGCCGTCCGCATAGAACGCAACGGAGACGACCCTGACTATAGAGGCGTATTGGGCGGACTTGGAGTATTCTATCCGCAAGGCGAACAAAGCGAATTGTACCCAAGCCTCTACAACGACGGCTTATTCCGCCTGATAGAAAGCAGGTTCAAGCCTGTAGTTTCAATATTTATGGACGCCACGGGCAACAGCGTGAGCGGCATTGTGACCGACACGGAAGGAAACGCCCTTGAGGGAGTGAATGTGACAATCGAAGAAAACGGAATGAACACCACTACCGACGAGAACGGCGAATACAAGTTCGACCTCGTGAACGAAGGAACGTATCATTTCGTCTACAGCCTGCACGGATATGATGTCGTAACCGACGAAGTGGCAGTGAGCGGCGAAGAGGACACTCCGGTCACCCACGACGTGAAGCTTGAGAAGATGAAGCAATGCACGCTCACGGTTACCGTCACCAACGGTAAAGACGCCGTAGACGGTGCTGAAGTATCGCTCGACGGCTACGACCCGCGCACAAGTGTGACCGGCGCGGACGGCAAGGCAGTGTTCGAGAACCTGATTTGCAGCGACTACACCGTTACAATTTCCGCAACCGACTTCATTAGCCAGCAAAACGAGCTTCAACTTTCAGGCGAAAATGCTGAAGAAACGCAAGCATACGCTCTTCTTCCGGTAGCCTATTCTGTTGACGGTTTCTCGCTCGAAGAAGCGGAGTCGCCCGTACTTACTTGGGGTGAACCGGTGAGAGTCAACGAACGCCGCTACGACGACGGGGTAGCAACGACAAGAGCAGGAAGAACCCCGTCGGACGACGAGCCGAATGTGGAGAACGCCGTATTCGGAATAGTGGAGGAAACACCGGGAACTATCAAGTCTGTTTCTTGGTATTTGGTTGAATCAGAAGGCAAGAGGCAAAGGAATGTCAATTTGCTCGTGTTCGGGCTTAATGACGACGGCACTCCGGAATCCACTCCGCAACTCGTGATAAGCGACATTGAATCTACAGTCAACGAATGGTTCAGCTATACGCTCGACGAACCGTTCAGCACCAGCGAAAGTTTCTACATCGCCCTCGCATGCCCCGACGATTATCTCGGTCTGGGAGTTGACGGCAGCTATTTCAACGCAACGGAAGAATACCCGTACCGCCAGATGCTGCAATATTATGCCAACGACTATACAGAAACCTTCTACATAGCCGACATCTGGTACAAAGGCAACTTCA
>URQP01000049.1 GCA_900550025.1 uncultured Porphyromonadaceae bacterium
AAATGAAGAGACTTGCATTGTTAGTTATCATGTCGTATTTGCCGTTTGCCGCCGTTTTCCCGCAGGATTTCGACAGTAAGCCGGCAGTGAACATAGAAAACAAGAAAGAGGACTTGCGTTTCACCATAGGGGCGCGGTTTATGGCAGATGCCGCCTATTATGCCAATCCGGGAGAATCGGTGATAAATTCGGGAGCGGCGATTACCGACGCGCGTATACGCACGTCGATGACCTATCACGACTGGTATTTCTATGCCGATTTCGATTTCTCAAGAGGGAAATTCAGCCAAAAGAACATATTCTTGCAATACGCTTTCCATGAAAGTCGCGGGAACCATTTGATTAAAGCGGGTTATTACAATGATCCGGCCACGATGGCCAACAATACGAGCCGGGGAAGTTTG
Organism: uncultured Porphyromonadaceae bacterium; assembly: GCA_900550025.1. Taxonomy (GTDB): domain Bacteria; phylum Bacteroidota; class Bacteroidia; order Bacteroidales; family Muribaculaceae; genus Limisoma; species Limisoma gallistercoris. The sequence goes on from URQP01000049.1 coordinate 405, forward strand.
CATTTCATTTCGCGTGCGGCTCCTGTCAACGCCTTGGCTCCGGGACGCGAGCTGGGATTGAGTTATATATTCTATAATAAGGAGTTTCTTGCAAATCAGGGCGTTTTTGCTGAAAATAAGTATAATGACCAGATTTCTGGATTCCAAGGCCTTACTTTGGGCGGGCGTTGGCTGTGGCGTCCTGTCAACACGGGGACAGAAGTGTTGCATATAGGCGCGTCGTTCCGCCATGCCAAGATTTCCACAGGGGTGAAAGTGGACGGAGTGTTGCGTACGCAACTGGATCTCGGCTCTTCGCTTGAGACTTATACCGATCCTACAAAAAATTTCCTTTCGGTATCTCTTCCGTGGGCTGACCACGATTATTACTTCAGCGGAGAATTGCTGTATATGAAAAACAAATTTTTTGCGCGCGGGGAATATTTGTTCCGCCATATTACGAAAAAACGCGATGATAATGCCTTGTTTGAAGCTCAGATAGGCAATGACGGGGCTTATGCCACAATTGATGAATGGCGTGCGGCGAATCCTTTGTCTTCCGATACTTTTCATGGGGCGTATGTCGAGGCCGGTTATAAGATTCTTGGCGGCGGATATGCTTACAGTGATGTGGACGGTGTGATTAAAGGAGCAAGCAAGGAGGCGCTTGAAGTAGTGGCGCGTTACAGCTATCTGGATCTTGACGATGTATTGTTGCCGGATAATATGCGTTCGGTTTCTCCTCTGTTGTCTGGCAACAGATTGCATGCGGCCACTGTCGGGGTGAATTATGCGTTTAATAAATATGTGAAACTGCTTTTAAGCTATACATATTCCCATCTCGATACAGACGATTTTAATACTTTGCAGGCCCGCCTGATGTTTCAATTCTGATTTTTTTCTTGAAAATCGTATGGATATTTTGCTGATTCGGAAATAATGCCTACATTTGCAAGCCATTGCAAAAAGTGTCTAACCAGCACATATAAAATTTGTAATAACTGTAAATGATATAAAAATGAAAAAAGACATTCATCCTTCAAACTATCGTGAAGTGGTTTTTAAAGATATGTCGAACGGCGAGACTTTCATAACTCGTTCGACAGTGGCTTCTAAGGAAACTATCGAGCTTGACGGTGTAACTTATCCGCTTGTAAAACTTGAAATCACAAGTTCTTCGCATCCTTTCTTTACTGGTAAGCAGAAGTTGGTGGATACAGCCGGACGTGTTGATAAGTTTATGAGCCGTTACGGAAACCGTATCAAGAGATAAAACCCGAAGGAAAAAAGAAACATCCTCAAAACAAAACTTTCAGGGGCGACCATATAGGTTGCCCCTGAAAGTTTTTTATGCGTTTAAGGGACTGGATTTTGGTGTTTGCAGCCGATTTCACTACTTTTGTAATCATAAAAAATAATAACTGTTTTATCCAAACGATAACAATATGATCCGTTTTTTTGAAAAAGGCGATTGCACTATTTTTGCAGTAGCGTGCGACCATAATTTCTCGGATGCTGAAGTGGAGAAATTGCGGTGGTTGTTTGGAGGTGCTGAATTGCTCTCTGACATAAAAGTAGAAGGTACATTTGTCGGGCCGCGTAAGGAGATGATAACTCCGTGGAGCACCAACGCAGTCGAAATAACCCAGAATATGGGTTTGGCAGGGATAAGCCGAATAGAGGAATTCTTTTTGTCGAAGTCGAAAAATCCCGTTTTCGACAAGATGCTCCAACGAGTTTATCACAATTTGGACGAAACGGTGTTTGACGTAGACAGGAAGCCTGAAGAAATAATACATATTACTGACATCGAGAAGTATAATGAGGAAGAGGGCTTGGCTCTCAGTCCGGAAGAGGTTGACTATTTGAAGAAATTGGGCGAAAAGCTCGGTCGTCCGTTGACGGATAGCGAGGTGTTCGGTTTCTCTCAGGTCAATTCAGAGCATTGCCGTCATAAGATTTTCAACGGTACTTTTATAATCGACGGAGAGGAAAAGCCGAGTTCTTTATTTAAGTTGATAAAGAAAACATCGCAGGAAAATCCCAATAAATTGGTTTCTGCCTATAAGGATAATGTGGCTTTTGTAGAAGGCCCTGTGATTGAGCAGTTTGCGCCGAAGAATCCGCAGCAACCGGATTACTTTGAAGTGAAAGACATTGAAACCGTGATTTCATTGAAGGCGGAAACACATAATTTCCCTACTACGGTTGAGCCTTTCAATGGTGCCGCGACGGGTACCGGGGGCGAGATTCGCGACCGTCTTGGCGGGGGACGTGCCAGCTTGCCTATTGCGGGAACTGCCGTTTATATGACGGCTTATCCGCGCACGGAAGACGACCGGGCGTGGGAAATAGGTTCTATCCCTCCGCGCGAGTGGCTTTATCAGACTCCGGAGGAGATTCTTATAAAGGCTTCTAACGGAGCTTCGGATTTTGGCAATAAGTTCGGACAGCCTTTGATTTGCGGTTCGGTGCTTACTTTCGAGCATAAGGAAGGCAGCGAGGCGTTTGCTTACGATAAGGTCATAATGCTTGCCGGCGGTGTCGGGTTTGCAGCAAAGCGTGACGCGATAAAGGGCGAGCCTGTTCCCGGGGAGGATGTCGTGCTGATGGGCGGCGACAACTACCGTATCGGTATGGGTGGCGGTGCCGTTTCTTCTGTCAATACCGGTCAATACGACAACTCTATAGAATTGAATGCCGTGCAACGCGCCAATCCTGAAATGCAGAAGCGCGTGGCCAATGTGATACGCGCCCTTGCGGAAGCTCCGCGCAACCCGATAGTCTCCATTCACGACCATGGGGCGGGCGGACATTTGAACGCTCTTTCGGAGTTGGTAGAGTCTACCGGCGGAAAAATCGACATTTCTGCTTTGCCGGTGGGCGATCCTACGTTGTCGTCGAAAGAGATTATAGGCAACGAGTCGCAGGAGCGCATGGGCATGGTGATGGAGAAGGCTGACGTGGAATGGGTGCGTACTATTGCCGACCGTGAGCGCGCGCCGTTCTATGTCATAGGCGAGACTACCGGCGACCACCGTTTCGTGTTTGAGCAGGAAGACGGCGTGAAGCCTATCGACCTTGCTATGGGCGATATGTTCGGCAGTTCTCCTAAGACGGTGATGGTTGATTCTACTGTTTCGCGCAAATTGCGCTCGTTTAAGTATTCGGCGGCAGAACTCGACAATTATATAGAAAACGTGTTGCAACTTGAGGCTGTAGCTTGTAAAGACTGGCTCACCAACAAGGTTGACCGCTCTGTTACCGGTAAAATAGCGCGGCAGCAATGTCAGGGCGAGATACAGCTGCCGTTGAGCGACTGTGGTGTGGTCGCTTTGGACTATACCGGAACCAAGGGTATCGTGACATCTATCGGCCATGCGCCTCAGATTGCAGTCGCTGACCCTGCCCAAGGTTCTGTCGCTTCTATTGCCGAGGCTTTGACGAATATTGTAGTTGCCCCGTTGGCGGAAGGTTTGAAGAGTGTGTCGCTTAGCGCGAATTGGATGTGGCCATGCCGTAATGCCGGCGAGGATGCCGCCTTGTATAAGGCTGTTGAGGCTTGCAGCGATTTTGCGTGCAAATTGGGCATTAATATCCCGACAGGAAAGGACAGCCTTTCGATGACGCAGAAATATGGCAAGAAGAAAATCATGTCGCCGGGCACTGTCATAATTTCTGCCGCCGGTGAAGTTTCTGACGTGAGGAAGACGGTTTCGCCGGTCTTGCAGAATGTGGCTGACTCTACAATATATTACATTGATTTCAGCAATATGCCTTTGGCATTGGGCGGTTCGGCTTTCGCGCAGACTCTTAACCGCATTGGTGAGGATGTGCCGCGTATCAGTTCTCCTGAATATTTCGCCGCCGCTTTCAACGCTGTGCAGAAATTGGTTGACGGCTCGTTGTTGCTTGCTGCGCACGATGTGTCGGCCGGAGGTCTTGTCACTGCGTTGTTGGAAATGACATTCGCTAATACAGCGGGTGGAATTGACGTTAATCTCGACGGTTTTGGCGATAAGGATATTGTCAAGATTCTGTTCGCGGAGAACAATGCGCTTGTGGCACAGGTACGCAATTCCGATATGGCGGAAATGTCCGGTGTGCTGTCGGCGGCCGGTGTCCGTTTCTTTGAAATCGGAAAACCGCAGCAGGAGCGTACGCTTATTGTGACTTGCGGAAAGAAAGAATATTTGTTGGGCATAGATTATTTGCGTGATGTATGGTTCAAGTCTTCATATTTGCTCGATTGCAAGCAGAGCGGCAACGCTTGTGCCAAGAAGCGTTATCTTAATTATAAGAAGCAGCCGATAAAATACCGTTTCCCGAAAGGTTTTGACGGAAAGTGCGCTACTTTGGGCATCGACCCGCACCGCCGTACTCCGTCGGGCGTAAGGGCTGCGATAATCCGGGAGAAAGGTGTCAATGGCGACCGTGAAATGGCTTATTCCCTTTATCTTGCCGGTTTCGATGTGAAGGATGTCCATATGACTGACCTTACTTCGGGACGCGAAACTCTGGACGATGTGAATATGATAGTGTTCTGCGGAGGATTCTCGAATTCTGACGTACTCGGCTCTGCAAAGGGATGGGCTGGAGGATTCCTTTGGAACGATAAGGCAAAAGCGGCTCTTAAGTGTTTCTATGAGCGTTCCGACACTTTGAGTCTTGGAATTTGTAACGGTTGCCAGTTGATGGTTGAGTTGAATCTTATAAATCCTGAGCATGGAAACCGTGCTACGATGGAACATAACGATTCCCACAAATTCGAATCGCAGTTCCTTGGACTGACCATTCCGCAGAACAATTCTGTGATGTTCGGCTCGTTGTCGGGTTCGAAGCTCGGTATATGGGTGGCTCATGGCGAAGGCAAGTTCAATTTGCCTGAAGATTTCAGCAAATATAATGTGGTGGCGCAATATTCTTACAATTCATACCCGGCAAATCCTAACGGTTCGCCGAAGGCTGTTGCCGGAATTGCTTCGGCCGACGGACGCCATTTGGCGATGATGCCCCACTTGGAGCGTGCAATCTTCCCATGGCAATGCGGCTATTATCCGGAGAACCGCCGTTTGTCTGACGAGGTTACGCCGTGGATAGAAGCGTTTGTAAACGCGCGTCGCTGGATTGAGGAAAAAACGAAATAACCAGTTTCCGTATGTAAATGACAAAAAAGCAGTCGGCGAATGTCGGCTGCTTTTTTGTCATTGGAGGTGGAGACTCTGCTGAAACGGAAAGCCATCCTGAACGCTCGATAGCTACTTTCAGGATGGCTTTATTATGTGCGTAGATGTGATGCTTTATTTGTTCTTTACCAGCTCTATCATCTTGTCGAGAGCCGCACTGATGCCGTCGGCATTCTTTCCGCCGGCTTGTGCGAATTGCGGTTGTCCGCCTCCTCCGCCTTGTATCAGCTTTGCCGCTTCACGTACAATAGTGGATGCGTTGTATCCTTCTTTCACAAGGTCGTTGGTAACCATCACTGTAAGCATCGGTTTGCCTTTATCGATTGTCGCTCCTAAGAATATGGAGTTCTCAGGCGATGCTTCTCTCACGTTGAATGCCACACCTTTTGCCATTTCTGCTATGCGCGGTCCGTAGAGGGTGAAGATATTGATGCCGTTTTCCGTGATTTTGCTGTTTAGCACCTGCTCGGAAACCGTTTTTATTCTCTCTTGAATCATATTTTCCGCCTCTTTTTTCAGACTTGCGTTTTCCGAAACGGTCTTTTGTATAGCTTGGATTACATTATGGGTGTTGAGGAGGTCGGCAACTTCTTTCAGTGTGTCCTGAAGCTCGTGGAGCGAATTTTCGACCATCTCGCCGGTAATGGCTTCGATGCGCCTTATTCCGGCGGCTATGCTACTTTCCGATACGATTTTTATAATGCCGATGTTACCGGTGTTGCGGACGTGCGTGCCGCCGCAAAGCTCGACGGAGTCGCCGTACTTTATTACTCGCACTTCCTCGCCGTATTTCTCGCCGAACAGCGCCATCGCCCCGAGAGCTTTCGCTTCGGCAATCGGCATATTGCGGTATTCTTCGCGCGCGATGGCCTCACGCACTTTCTTGTTGGCGAGCTTTTCAACGGCGCGCAGCTCTTCTTCTGTCATCTTCTGGAAATGAGAGAAGTCGAAACGCAGGAATTTAGGCGATACATACGAGCCTTTTTGCTCAACGTGTGTCCCCAGTACTTCCCGCAGGGCTTCGTGCAGCAAGTGTGTGGCCGTGTGGTTGGCGGCAGTGGCCTCGCGCTCTTCTTCGTTGATGTGGGCGATTACTTTTGCCTTTACGTCCGACGGCAATTTCTTTGCGATATGTACTTCGAGGTTGTTCTCTCGTTTAGTATCGGTGATTTCTATTATCTCGTCGCCTGATTGGAGTGTGCCTTTGTCGCCTACCTGGCCTCCCATCTCTCCGTAGAACGGGGTCTTTTCGAGCACTATCTGGTAGAATTCGTTGTTTTTTTGCTTTACTTTCCGGTAACGCAGAATGTCAGTTTCGACACAGTATGTGTCATATCCCACAAATTCCGACTCGCCTTCTTTTACTACTACCCAGTCGCTGGCTTCTACGGAAGCCGCGTTGCGCGCGCGTTCTTTCTGTTTTGCCATTTCGCTGTCGAATTCCTTGACGTTGACAGTCAGGTTCTGTTCTTTAAGAATCAGTTCTGTCAGGTCGAGAGGGAATCCGTAGGTGTCGTAAAGTACGAAAGCGTCTTTGCCCGATATTTCCTGTTTCCCGGCTGCCTTCGTTTCCGCTACCACTTTTTCGAGCAACTTGATTCCTGTCTCAAGTGTGCGGAGGAATGCTTCTTCTTCCTCTTTTATTACTTTCTTGATAAGCTCGGATTGTTTTTTCAGTTCCGGATAAGCGTTGCCCATCGATTCAATCAATGTGTCGACAAGGCGGTATAAGAACGCTTGCTTTTGTCCGAGGAAAGTGTAGGCATATCTTACCGCCCGGCGCAGTATGCGGCGGATTACATATCCGGCTTTCGCGTTCGACGGCAATTGCGAATCGGCTATCGAGAACGATATGGTGCGGATATGGTCAGCAACTACGCGCATTGCCACGTCCGTCTGTTCGTCTTTGCCGTAAGTTTTGCCTGATAGTTGTCCGATTTTCTGAATCAGTGGCTGGAATACGTCGGTGTCATAATTTGATGTTTTCCCTTCCAATGCCATGCACAGGCGTTCGAAGCCCATTCCGGTGTCGATTACACGTGCCGGGAGCGGTTCGAGCGAGCCGTCGGCTTTGCGGTTGTATTGCATGAACACGAGATTCCATATCTCGATTACTTGCGGATGGTCTTTATTCACAAGGTCTTTTCCTGCAATTGCGGCTCTTTCCTCGTCGCTGCGCAGGTCGATGTGGATTTCGGAGCATGGACCGCAAGGGCCTGTGTCTCCCATTTCCCAGAAGTTGTCGTGCTTGTTGCCGTTGATTATATGGTCTTTCGGCAGATGGGCTTCCCAATAGCCGGCGGCTTCGTTGTCGCGTTCGAGCCCTTCGGCAGGAGAGCCTTCGAATACGGTGGCGTATAGCCTGTCCTTGTCGATTTTCAGCACGTCCACTAAGTATTCCCAAGCGAAGTCGATGGCCTCGTGCTTGAAGTAGTCGCCGAACGACCAGTTGCCGAGCATCTCGAACATCGTGTGGTGGTAGGTGTCGTGTCCTACTTCTTCCAAGTCGTTGTGCTTTCCGCTCACGCGCAGGCATTTCTGCGAATCGGCCACCCGTTTATATTTTGCCGGCACGTTGCCGAGTATGATGTCTTTGAATTGGTTCATCCCCGCGTTTGTGAACATCAGGGTAGGGTCGTCCTTTATCACCATCGGTGCTGAAGGCACTATCTGGTGTCCTTTGCTTTTGAAGAATTCTTTGAAAGATTCTCTGATTTCGTTTGCTGAATGCATCGTATGTATAAAATTTGTTGTCCTTGAAATTGCGGATTCTGCGGAGTTCGTTTTGTCGCAAATATTCGCTCCGATTTGGATGCAAAAATAGTGCTTTTTGCTTATTTTTGCAATAAAGTTGAGCAAGCTGTTGGTATGAGGAATCCGGAAAAGAAATTTTATAGAATAGGGGATGTCGCGGAAATACTTGGCATCCCTGAGTCCACGTTGCGTTTTTGGGAAAGGAAGTTTACGGTTATTAAGCCTAAGCGCACTTCGGGAAATACGCGCTATTACACTCTTGACGACATTGAGAAAATCAAGATGGTCAACTATCTTGTGAAAGAACGTGGCTTGAAAATCGAGGCGGCCGAGCAGCAGATTAAGCAGAACCGCCGTAACGTGTCGAAACAGCATGAAGTGGCAGTCAGGCTTAAGGAAATCCGTGAGGATTTGTTGCGCCTTGAGGCCTCTCTCAACGCCATAAATAATTGATTCTTATTCTTCTGACTGATTGGCGGATTTCGCTTTCGGTAATGAAAAATCTACATCGATGCTTAATTGTTGTGGTGGTGCTTTTGTGAAGCGTGTCACCGAACGTGGCAGGGAACTATGGTTGTACCCTGCCACTTTTTGCTTAAACTTTGTCTCTTTTATTCCTCCGGTTGGGGAGCGGTGTATCCCCCGCCGAGAGCTTTGTAGAGCTGCACGGTGGCAAGCAGTTCGTTGAGCACCGCGTCGTTCAGTCCGATTTGTGCCTCGAGCAACTCACGCTGTGCGTCGAGCAAGTCCATATAGCTCGTGACGCCATTGATGTATTGCAGTTGCGCCAGTTCAAGGTATTTGCTTGCCGAAGCTTCCAAGGCTTTCCACGAAGTGGTGATTTCCTTGTTCTTGCGTGATGCCACTATCGCGTCGCTCACTTCCTTGAATGCTGTCAGCACGGTCTTCTGATAAGAGTAGACTTCCTGCTCGTACCGTGCTTGTGCCGCCTTGTGCCGCGCTTTGTTCTTGAACAGACCGAAAAGCGGTTGCACGAGGTCGCCAGCACCGAACCAATAAGGGCTTTTCAGGAAATTGCCCAATTGGTCGCTTTCGAATCCGAGCATTCCGGTGAGGCTTATCTGCGGGAACATACTTGTATAGGCCACTCCGACTTCGGCGTTCATCTGCTTCAATTGGAATTCAGCCTCACGGATGTCGGGACGGCGTTCGAGCAGCGATGACGGCAGCCCGACAGGCAGCATGTCAGGAAGGCTTTGCTCTTCGAGCGGAATGCCTCGTGGTATGTCGTGCGGGTATTCTCCGAGCAGCAAGGCGAGGTCGCTTTCCTTCATCTGGATTTGCTTTTCCAAAGTCGGCACTCTCGTCTCTGTACGCGCCAGTTCCACCAACGCCTGATTGTAGGCAGTCTCGGAAGTAAGTCCTCCGTCGAAACGCAATTTGGCGAGTTTCACGCTTTCCTTGCGGGCATCGAGCGTCTGCCTGACGATAGCAAGTTCGCGGTCGAGGGCAGTAAGCTCGAAATAAGAGGCGGCCACTTCCGATACGATGGTCATTTGCAGTGCGCGCTGGGCTTCTACCGACTGCATGAATGCCGCGATGTCTGATTCTCTTGCCCAACGGAGTTTTCCCCACAGGTCGAGTTCCCAAGCAAAACTTAGTTTCATACCCGGCTCAGGGTCGTTTTTGTAGTTGTCGCCCCCATAGTTGGTTGCCTCGTTTTCGGCGTGAATCCTGAAGTCAACGGTCGGGAATATGGCGGCGGTTGATATACGCTTTGCAGCCGCCATTTCTTTTATTTTCGCAGCAGCGGCGCACATATCCTTATTGTTGGCCAATGCCGTGTTGATAAGTTCTTGCAATACGGAGTCTTGATATAAATCGCCCCATGCTATATCGGCAACTGTGGCACTGTCGCCGACTATTTCGAAAGTTTCCGGCATATCGAGCTCCGGACGGCTGTATTCTTTTCCTAATTTGCAGGATGAAGCGCCTATGCCTACCGCAATTGCCGCAATCGTGACAGGCAGGAACGACCGGCCTTTTTTCAGAATCTGCCGGAAGCTGCTGTTCTTGATTTTATAAATCAGTACGAAGAAGAACGGCACCATCACGATTCCGACTGTCGTGGCGAATATCATTCCGAAGAACACGCCTGTACCGATGCTATGGCGCGACGCGGAACCCGGACCGCTTGCCAGAACCATCGGGAGCATGCCGAGGATGAACGCGAGCGATGTCATAAGGATAGGGCGGAACCTCAGTTGCGCGGCATGGATGGCCGATTTTACAACATCACCCCCTGCATCGACCTGCACTTTGGCAAATTCCACGATTAGGATGGCGTTCTTGGCTGCGACACCTATCAGCGTGACGAGACCGATTTGGAAATAAATGTCGTTTTCAAGACCGCAGCCCCATATTCCGAGGTATGCTCCGAACGCTGCAATAGGCATTGAAAGCAATACTGCTATCGGTACTATCCAGCTTTCGTATTGTGCCGCAAGGAACAGGAACACGAACAGTAGCACGAGCGCGAAAACTGCACCTGTTTGCCCGCTTGCTTGTTTTTCCTGATACGACAGTCCGCTCCATTCTATTCCTATGTTGTCGGGCAGATGTTCTTCCGCTATCCGCTCTATTGCCTGCATTGCGTCGCCGGTACTGTAGCCGGGAGCTGCTACGGCACTGATTGCTGAAGTCGTGAACATGTTGAAGCGTTTGATTGTGCCTGGTCCTGTGGTGTATTCTGTAGTTCCCAATGCAGTTAGCGGGACCATTGCTCCGTCTTTTGCTTTCAGATAGAACATGCTCAGGCTTTCCTGTGTGGCGCGGTAGGGCGCTTCCGCTTGTATGTACACGCGGTAGATGCGGTTGAACATATTGAAGTCGTTGACATATACAGAGCCTAAATATGCTTTCATCGTGTTGAATATGTCGGCAATCGGTATGCCGAGGAACTGTGCCCTGTCGCGGTCGACATCGAAGTACAGTTGGGGAATTTCCGACTGCAAAGCCGATGATACGCCTCGTAGTTCCGGTGCTTGTGAAGCGTAGAGCAGGAATGTGTCGGTCGCGCTAATCAGGTCTTCCCAACTTGCGTCGCCGCGTGCTTCCAATTGCATTTCAATTCCTCCGCTTTCTCCGAGACCCGGAATTACCGGCGGGCGGCTTATGTATGTCTTTACCTCCGGATAGTAGTAGAATTCCTTGCGTGCTTCTTCCATCACATCGGCTACTCCCATGCCGGAGCCTTTACGTTCTTCCCACGGTTTTAATATCACCGTGAGGGTGGCGCGGCTTTGCGATGTACCGACGCGTGAGCTGCTGCCTGTTACGTTCTGCACGTAGGCCACGGCTGGCAGCGATTTCAGGTACTCTATGGCACGGTTGGTCACTTCACGTGTCCTTTCAAGTGCGGTGCCTTCCGGCATTTCAAGCTCTACAGTGAAATATCCTTGGTCTTCTTCCGGGATGAAGCTGGTAGGAATCAGACGGTTGAGCACGACGATGGCCACTATAAGCATGCCGAATCCGGCAAGCACTCTGCGCGGATTTCCAAGCACGGCACGCAGTATCTTGGCATACTTGCGGTTGCCTGTCGCGAGCCAATAGTTTATCATCTTGAAAACTTTCGCTTTCTTCTTGTGCTCAGGACGCAGTATCAACGCGCACATAGCAGGGCTGAGGGTCAGTGCCACTACCATTGACAAGACTACCGACACTACGATTGTTATCGAGAACTGGCGGTAGAGCAGGCCGGTTATTCCTTCAAGAAAACTTACGGGGACGAATACGGCTGCAAGTACCAACGAGGTCGCTACCAATGCTCCGGTAAGCTCTTTCATCGCCTTGTGGGTGGCCTCCCGTTGAGGGAGTCCTTCCTCTTTCATGATACGTTCCACGTTCTCGACTACCACGATGGCATCGTCAACCACTATTCCGATGGCAAGTACCAATCCGAGCAACGTAAGGGTGTTGAGCGAGAATCCCATCATCAGCATGAAAGCGAACGTACCGATTAACGATATAGGCACGGCGATGATAGGGATGAGCGCGGCTCTCCAGTTTTGCAAGGAGAAAAACACCACTATCACGACAAGGAACAATGCCTCGAAAAGTGTCTTATATACTTCGTGAATTGACTGTGAAATGTATTCGGTCATGTCGAACGGAAAGTTGTACTCCATTCCGTCGGGGAAATTCTTGCTGATGTCCTTCATCGCGTTTTTCACATTCTCGGCCACTTCCATTGCATTAGCTCCCGGAAGCATGTATATGGCGAGTATGGCGGCATTTTTCCCGTTGATTCCGCTTTCCGTATTATATGAAGAGGCTTCGAGCGACACTCTTGCCACATCACGCATTCTGACAATCGTTCCGTCGGGATTGGCTTTAATCACGATGTTTTCGAATTCCTCGACGGTCGACAGTCGTCCGGAAGCGGTGACAGGCATCGTTACGTCGACATCGAGTACCGGTTGCTTTCCTATTTCTCCGGCAGCCGATTCGCGGTTCTGGTCTTTCAATGCGTTTTGTATGTCTTTCAATGTCAGCCCCATGTTTGCCATCCGGTCGGGATATATCCATATCTGCATGCCATAGTAGCGGCTTCCTACGTTGGACACTCGTCCTACGCCGGGTATGCGCCTGAGCACGTCCAGCACGTTGATGGTGGCGAAATTACTCAAATAGATTTCGTCGAATTTGGGGTCGTCGGACATCAGTGTGAGTGTCATCAACTGGCTCGGCGACTGTTTTTCCACGGAGATTCCGTTTTGTATGACCTCGGCCGGCAGGCGGCTTTCCGCCAATTTCACACGGTTCTGAATCTCGACGGCGGCCATGTCGGCATCCGACGAGACATCGAATGTCACAGTGATTGTCAGGTTGCCCGAATTCGTGCAACTGCTTTGCATATAAATCATGCCCGGCGTGCCGTTTAGCTCTTGCTCTATCGGTGTGGCTACGGCTTGCGACACTGTCAGTGCGCTTGCGCCCGGATATGACGCGCTTATCTTGACGACAGGCGGGGTAATCTGCGGATATTGGTCGATTGGCAGGAACGCCACTCCGAGCAATCCTCCGATTACAATCAGTACAGATATGACGATTGAAAATACTGGTCTGTCGATGAAAAATCCCGGTTTCATTCTTCTTCGTCTTTAGCTTTTAATGCTTCGATAGCTTTTTTGTCGGTTGAAGCTACCGGTTTAACTTTCACATTTGGCTGGAGTTTGTGGTAGCCTTCCACCACGATTTGTTCGTTTGCGCCTAAACCGCGTTCGATTACGGTGTTGTTGCCAATCTCAGGACCTGTCTGCACATAGCGTTTTTCTGCGATGCTGTCTTTGCGGATTACATATATGAATGCTCCTCCTTTTTCTATCGACAACGCTTTCTTCGGCACGACGATAGCTCCTTCCCTGACATCGAGCAACAGTTTTACGCGTGTGAATTGTCCGGGAAGCAATGTTTTTTGCGGGTTGGGCAATTCCGCGCGTACCCCGAATGTACCTGTCTCCGGGTCAACTAACGGGTCGGCAAAATCAACGATACCGTTAATGGGATATTCAGAATTGTCGGCCAATGTGACGGTTACCGTAGGCTGCCACGACCTTGTTTCGTCTGTCTCTCCGAATTTCACATTGCGCTTCTCTGCTTTCAGATAGTCTAACGCCGTCATTTTGAAATCCACAAGAACAGTGTCGCTTTTAACCACGGCGGCAAGCTTCGATTGCCCGCCAGGACCTACAAGTGTGCCTATGTCGACATAACGCTCGCTGATGTAGCCCGACATGGGCGATGTGATGACCGTGTAGCTCAGTTCAAGTTCAGCCTCGTCGAGGTCGGCTTTGCTCATAGCTATATTTGCTTCGGCGTTTTCAAGTGCGGCGATGGCGTTGTCGAGGTCGAGCTGGCTCGCTGCATGCTGCTCATAAAGAGGGCGCAACCTTTCCACGTCCCTTGATGCTTTTGCTGCCGAGGCCTCGTCCTTTTTCAATTGTGCTTTTGCTTTTTCTACACGTGCTTTGTATTGTGCTTGGTTGATGACGAATAAAGGCTCTCCTTTCTCCACGTATTTTCCTTCTTCGAAAAGCATTTTCTCAAGATAGCCTTCTACTCTCGCATGCAGTTCTACGAATTGCGACGCGCGGATTCTTCCTACATATTCTCCATAAATATGTACATCTTGTTTTGAAGGTTTTTGTACTACTACAACAGGAGGTTGTGGCTGTTCCTTCGATTTGCATCCGGCAAATATCGCCGTCAGGATAGTAATTGTGAGAATTTTGTAAAATAGTCCTTGTTTAAACATAGCTGTCAAAATTACCAATTCTGAAAAATTCAATTGTAATGTTGCTATTAAAAATCGTTCCAAAATCCTGCCTGTATGCCAATGCTTTTATTTGCAGTATGTTATATGGTGGATTGTGGCTGTATTGTATGAATTGTTGTGGAGATAGTCGCCATCCGGGTGTGGAAATCGTCCACACTTTTATTAATCAATGAAGCGTTTTGTCAGTCCGGAATATTCGTCTATGCGGCGGTCTCTAAGGAACGGCCACCATCTGCGCACTTGTTCGGAGCGTAGCATGTCTATGTCGACTAATGCGGTACATTCTTTATCCGTCGGGGCTTCGAACAATAATTCTCCTTGTGGGCCGGCTATGAAGCTGCTTCCCCAGAATTGTATGCCGTTGGTCGCTCCTGACGGGTCTTTTTCCAATCCCACTCTGTTGACCGATACGACAGGCAGTCCGTTAGCGACGGCGTGTCCGCGTTGCGAAATCATCCAAGCCTGCCGTTGGCGTTGTTTTTCGTCTTCGCTGTCGGTACTTTCCCATCCTATTGCCGTGGGATAAATCAGTATCTCGGCACCTTTCAGCGCCATTAGTCTTGCCGCTTCCGGATACCATTGGTCCCAGCATACCAATACGCCTAACTTGCCTATTGACGTGGCGATTGGAGTGAAGCCGATGTCACCGGGCGTGAAATAGAATTTCTCATAGTAGGCAGGATCGTCGGGGATATGCATTTTCCTGTACTTCCCGGCGATGGTGCCGTCTTTGTCGAAAACTACCGCAGTGTTGTGATATAATCCGGCGGCGCGTTTTTCGAAAAGCGACGTTACAAGCACTATGCGGTTGCTTTTTGCTATTTCGCTATAGAATGCGGTTGCTTCTCCGGGAATTGCAACTGCAAGGTCGAAATTGCCGGTGTCTTCTGTCTGGCAGAAATACAATGAGTCGTGAAGCTCTTGTAGAACAATGAGCTCGGCTCCTTGTCGGGCTAAATTTTCTATTTTTTGTTTAAGCGAGAGTCTGTTCTCTTGGATGTTGCCGGTGTTTGCCTGTTGTATTATGCCAGTTTTCATTTTTTGTGTTGATTTATAGTATTATAGAACCTTTAGGGAATTGCATTGTCACACAATGCAGTGAACCGTGTTGTTGTATCAATGCACAGCAATCTATGCCTTTGATGTTATAGCCTTCAAATGCGTTTCCGATGATTCTGACGGCTTTTTCGTCGTTTTCCGGTTGATTGTATGTAGGAACCAGCACAAAACCGTTTCCTATCAAGAAGTTGGCGTATGTCGCAGGTAGCCTGTTCCCTTCTTTGTCGTAGACAGGGGAAGGAAGCGGCAGTTCTGTCAATTTGTATGGTTCGCCGTTGGCAGAGCGGAACGAGGCTAACTGTTCTTTCATCTTTTGCAGTTCTCCGAAATGGGAATCAGTCTCGTCGTGTGTGGCTGTGTACAGGATAATGTTTCCCGGAGCGAATCTTGCCAGTGTGTCGATATGGCTGTCGGTGTCGTCGCCTTCGAGATAGCCGTAATCAAGCCATAGGATTTCCTTTGTGCCGAATATGCCGTTGAGGATACCGGTTATTTGCTCTTTGTCATGGCCTCCGTTCCTGTTTGCCGATAGCAGGCATTTTGAGGTGGTCAGCAATGTACCGTTGCCGTCACTTTCGACAGAGCCCCCTTCTAACACAAAAGATAGGTGGTTGGCATAATCCGCTCTGTCGAACAGTCCGGCATCTCTGACACCGGAAGTAAGCATATTATCGTAGTTTGCCGGAAATTTCAGTCCCCATCCGTTGAACTTGAAGTCGTTTATTACCGGTTTTCCGTCTTTGAATGTGACTATGGGGCAGATATCCCTTGCCCATGTGTCGTTTGTCGGTAGCTGTATGAATTTTATTATAGAGTGGTCAAGATGTTCTAATTGCTTTTTTACATTTTCGCAATCGGGTGCTATAATCACCAGCTTTTCGCCGAAGTGGTTGATTGCCGCCGCTATTTCTTTGAAGCAGGACTGAGCTTCTTCGAGCATATATAGCCAGTCGGTATCTTTATGGGGCCATGATAGCATTATTGCTTCTTGTGGCTCCCATTCGGCAGGAAATCTTATGTCGTTATGAATCATTTGTCATTCGTTGTAGTCCGACAATGTGTCGAATATGGATTCATTGCCTTGCAGGTATTCTTCACAATAGCTTCTAAATGCTTCCCTTTCTTTATACCCCATATCTTCGCACCATTCTTTAAAAGCTTTTTTCAAGTCGCTGTCTTCATTGAGATGTCGCTTGAATTCGCTTTCTGCAATGTCGATGCTTCCTAATTGAGTAAGCAGTTCTTGAATTGTTGCAGGTATTTCAATCATAGTCGTGATGGTTTTGACGAATCAAAAATACTAAAACTTGGCAGAAGCCGCAAATTTTCAATTAAAAGAAAAAGAGGCATAAGGAAAAAATTCCTTACGCCTCTTTATGGTTATAGCTAAATTATTCAGAAACAACTTCGAAAGGAATTTCAACAGAAACTTCTTTGTGCAGTTTCAACACAGCCTTGTAGCTTCCTACTTCTTTTACGCTTTCGCTGAGGTAGATTACCTTACGGTCGATGTTGAATCCGAGTTTTTCCAATGCTTCCGCAATCTGGATGTTGTTTACAGAACCGAAGATTGTGCCTGTAGAGCTTGTCTTGGCGCCGATAGTGAGCGTGACATCTTTCAACGATTCGGCAAGAGCCTCAGCGTCCGCCTTGATTTTCGCAAGCTTATGGGCGCGTTGTTTCAAGTTTTCGGCCAATACTTTCAATGCTGATTCTGTAGCGATTACAGCTTTGCCATAAGGGATGAGGTAGTTTCTGCCGTATCCGCTCTTTACCTCTACTACATCGTCTTTATAGCCGAGGTTTGGTATATCTTCTTTTAATATGATTTTCATAATTGTAATCCTTAAAAATTATTTCATCAAGTCTGTTACGTAGGGAAGAAGAGCCAAGTGGCGCGCGCGTTTCACGGCCTGTGCCACTCTTCTTTGGTACTTCAATGAAGTGCCTGTGATTCGGCGCGGCAAAATCTTGCCTTGCTCGTTCAAGAATTTCTTGAGGAATTCAGGATCTTTGTAGTCGATATACTTGATACCGCTTCTTTTGAAACGGCAATATTTTTTCTTTTTAACGTCAACCGACAGCGGGGTTAAGTATCTGATTTCTGATTGTGTCTGTGCCATAATTATGCCTCCTTAGTTTCTGCTGTGTTAGAGTTTGACTTGGCAGCCCTCAGATTTCTGCGCTTTTCAGCGTATTCGGCTGCGTATTTGTCGAGACGGAATGTCAAGAAACGGATTACTTTTTCGTCGCGACGGTATGCAGTTTCCAACTGCTTTATCAGTTGCGGCTCTGCATTGAATTCGAGCAGGCAATAGAATC
>URQP01000050.1 GCA_900550025.1 uncultured Porphyromonadaceae bacterium
GGGATGCGTCGCCGCTGATTTGTCAATGCAGCAACTATAACCTGACACCGCCACGCTGGGGGACAGCGTGGCGGTGTCAGGTTATAAATATAAAGGCGTTTAGTACCCCATCCGCAACGCCTGCACTGTTTCCCGCGGAGGCTAGTTTATTTCTAAATATAAGTCTAATATGTTTTCACATTCTTCGTAGAATCGTATTGCATGTTCACGGTTTTTGAAATTCTTTATCATCTCTTCTTTCACGGCTTTCTTGAACTCTTCTAAACTCATCTGTTTGTTATCCATTGCTGTATTTTTATTATTTAAAATTATCTATGTACTTATTATATTTGCCTCGTCTATATACTATTGATATTATTGAAGGGAAAAATATCAAACAGCAAATTATGTCTATTATCCAACTGCCAGTGCTACGATTGTATTCAACCTTTTCGTTATGTTTGCGGATTTTTTTATTAAGTTCTTCTTGGTCCATAATTTAAATCTTTAATTGGTTTCTGAATTACTTGGTTTATTTGTTTTCATATCTACATAGTCTATCCTTTTTGAAGAGCAAAGAGTAATTATGAGCCCTAAAGGAAAAAAGATTATAGATAGAATAAAGGCTCCTCCGAATCCTATTTTCCTATTTCGCCCGATGCATCCTATTCCGTATGCAATAGCTACAATGATTATCAGAAAAAATATTTGCATAGTTTATTTGTTTTTAAAAGTTATATTCAATTCTTTTTCTGCGCGTTCTTTCAAGGCGAGGAGTGCGGTATAATTACGTTTGTTCGCCACCAAGAGCCCGAAAATTTCGGTAGCTTTGTCATTTAGTTCCTTATCGGTGAACCGGTCGGGATGGCATTCTTTTTTCAAACTGTCAAAAAGAGCTTTTGATTTGAAAGAACTATTGATGACATTATTGAAATCAATATCGCCCTCGTGCATTATTTTTTCTTTTGTACTGTTTCTTGCCGCTTGTTTCCGTTTGTGAAATAGTGCAGTACCTAATATTAGAATTATTGCAAACTCAGCTATTGCCGCATACATCCAGAAATCAGGTATGTTGTATCCTGATGCGGCAGTATGTCTTACAATTGATTGAATGGAATCCATATAGTTACTTGTTTTCAATAAATTTTCCTATGTTGGCATAATCTATCAAAGACCAACGGCATCCGTAGCGTCCGTGGTCGCTGCAAACTTCTAATGTGTCCCATCCCAAAACGACCAGACGGCGTACTAATATCTCGTCGGAAAGCACAACTTCGCCTATCACTACAGTTTCTTCTTTTGTCAGTTGCCTTCCTGCTAATGCCTGAATGCGGAATCCTGTATTAAGCAATGCGGAAAATTCGTGCCGGTAGGAGGACTCTCCGCGGGAGAAACTTGCTTTCAACGCTGTTGGTGCATCACCAGTGATGAATGCTGCCCGTGCTGTTTCGTTGAAACTTCGAATCAGTTTGTTGCGTTCGCTGCGGTCTCTGAACCATTCTGCTATTCTATTCCAAGAATTTGCTATATTCATAATTGTATGAAATTCAATACAAGAGAATCTGTTTATTGATAGTTGTATTACCGTTTCTCATAATTATTTCGCCAATCTATCAGGTGGTGGGGGAGTTTGACTGATTTAGCTGTCGCCCGGTTGCCTGTGACATAGTAATATCGTGCAAGGCTGTCGTCGAATTCCCTGATGAACGCCTCTCTTATCCGGGCGCATTTTTCGTTGATTGAGTTGCTGCAAGGATTTGTCAGGTCGTCAATGCTTTGTCTTATGGCTTCGTCAGAACTGCGTCCGCTCAATTTCGAATATATGTCGGAGAGTTCTTCCTTATAATCCGGCAGTGTCTTGAAAAGTATCCCTTCCGGATGGCGCAGGAACAAGAAATATACGGCTTTGACAAGTGGTGTCATTTTAATTTCTTTGTAGTCGTAGTCTGGCAGGAATATGTGCCCTGTTTCCGTTATCTGCATACGGCTTAACTTGATTTGTGGCTTTAATAATGATTTCAATACCATCTCGCTTATGCCATATTGCCGCAGTTGCTCTATTTTTTCACGGACATCTTGCATTATGTTTGTCACTTCCGCGTCGAAATGCAGGTCAGCGTAGTTGACATCATGTTCCTGAGAGTCATAAAAGTCTTCCAAATCGGCTGTCCGTGCATCCATAAAAGGGATACGTCCGTTTTCCTGCTCGCATTTGAACGTATCAAGCATAGCCGACGCTATGGAGTATAGCGATTGTCCTCCGTCTGGTAATGTTATCGATTTGAATGTGTAAAAATTAGAGCCTGAATTCTCATCGTCATAGATTATCAATGACGGTTCTGGTAGGTGGTATCCGTTTTCTTTATAGATGCCGTTCAAGAAAGTGCTGTCGGGAAGTATTCCGTCAGCTTTTTTGATATAAGGTGTGTAATATCTGATAAAATCTTCGTTGCTGATTTCTTCGGCAATGCGCGGAATGTAGCAAAACCGATGCCTTGATTCTTGGAATGCCGATGCCAATTGGCTGTAATTGTTCTGAATGAATTGATTTATGGCAGGGTTGTATGTCCCTTCTGCATATATTACTTCCGCATCCTTCGGGCAAAAAGGCAAAGGATGACGGAACCGTAGTATGTCAGTTTTTAGTGTTGTCATATTATTTGTTCTTTCGTTTGCGAAATTATGTTGTTATTATTTCTTTGACAAAAAATTGCAAGGCTTGCAGGTGCTGTTTGACAGTAGTAGGCAGATTGTTTTATTGATTGTTGTGGCGGGAAATGATTTGGCGTGAAACAGACAAGGGCCGGGGATTAAGTTCCCTGACCCTTGTGCAAACGTATGTCTTAGAAAGTGCTATTCGTCCTTGTTTTCCTCTTGGTATGCCTTCAGGAGCTTCTCTTGAACGTCTGACGGAACAAGCTCGTAAGAAGCGAACTTCATGGAGAATGACGAGCGTCCGCCGGTAATCGAACTGAGGGCGGTGGAGTAGGTCGACATTTCTTTCAACGGAACGCGAGCGGTGATTTTCTCGAATCCCTTTTCGCTTTCCATGCCCATGATTATTGCGCGGCGGCCTTGCAAGTCGCTCATCACGTCGCCCATCTTGTCGCTCGGCACAAGTACTTCCACATCGTATACCGGCTCAAGGATTTTCGGGTTGGCGTTGCGGAACGCTTCGCTGAACGCGTTACGTCCGGCAAGGCGGAACGAGATTTCGTTGGAGTCAACTGGGTGCATCTTGCCGTCGTAGATGCATACTCTCACGTCGCGTGCATAAGAGCCGGTAAGCGGGCCTTGCTCCATACGGTCCATCAATCCTTTTACGATTGCCGGGATGAAACGAGCGTCGATTGCGCCGCCTACGATACAGTTGTAGACCACGAGCTTGCCGCCCCATTCGAGCGGGATTTCCTGCTTGTCGCGCACGCTCATACGGTATTCCTGATTGTTGAAACGGTAAGTGTCGGGTTCCGGCATTCCTTCTGTGTACGGCTCGATAATCAAGTGTACTTCGCCGAATTGTCCTGCGCCTCCTGATTGCTTCTTGTGGCGGTAGTCGGCACGTGCGGCTTTCGTTATCGTCTCGCGGTACGGTATGCGCGGCTCAAAGAAGTTGACAGGCAGTTTCTCGTTATTCTCGATACGCCATTTCAAGGTGCGCAGGTGGAATTCTCCCTGACCTGAAACGATGGTCTGTTTCAGTTCTTTCGATTGTTCTACCAGCCATGTCGGGTCTTCCTGGTGCATGCGGTTGAGTATCTCGCTCAGTTTCTCGGCATCAGCCTCGTTGACCGGCTTGACTGCGCGTTGATATTTCGGAGCCGGATACTTGATGAAATCAAATACGTTTTCACAACCTTTTTCGTTCAGCGTGTCACCGGTGCTGACATCTTTCATTTTGACGGTAGCACCAATATCTCCGGCTTTTATTTCATCGACAGCGGTACGTATCTGTCCGCATACGCAGAAAATTTGTGCGATACGTTCTTTGTTGCCGGTACGCATATTAGTAAGGTCGCTTCCTGCTTTCAATGTTCCTGACATCACTTTGAAGTACGACACCTCGCCGATATGCGGCTCTACTGAAGTCTTGAACACAAACAGGCTTACAGGACCTTCCGGGTCGGCTGCCACTTCTTCGCCTTTTGTGTTGACGGGCTTAGGCATTTCATTGACAAACGGCACTACGTTGCCGAGGAATTCCATCATACGGCGCACGCCCATATCTTTCAATGCGCTTACGCAGAATACCGGCAGGATGCTGCGGTCTGCCAATCCTTTACGGATTCCCTCGCGCATCTCGTCTTCCGTAAGTATGCCTTGGTCGAAGAATTTCTCCATCAGGTTCTCGTCGTTCTCGGCAGCGGCTTCGACAAGCAGCTTGTTGAGTTCCTGTGCTTTTCCCATCTGGTCAGCCGGAATTTCGGAAATGGTAGGAACGCCTCCTTCCGGTCCCCAGCTGTACATTTTCATCAGTAGCACGTCAATCATGGCATTGTATCCGTTGCCCGGATTGATAGGATATTGTACGAGGACAATCTTGTTGCCGAACACTTCTTTCATCTGATGTACTACATTCTCGAAATCTACGTTGTCGGCATCAAGTTGATTTATTGCGAAAATGACAGGTTTCTTGACATTCTCCGTAACACGGAATATGTTCTGTGTGCCTACTTCCACGCCGTATTGCGCGTCGATTAACAGTACACCTGTGTCTGTGACATTAAGGGCTGTGATGGCGTTGCCTACAAAGTCGTCGCTGCCCGGGCAATCTATTACATTCAGCTTCTTATTAAGAAACTCGGCGTAGCACACCGTTGAGAATACAGTATAGCCATACTCTTTTTCTACAGGGAAGTAATCGCACACTGTATTGCCGTTTTCTACAGTCCCTCTGCGTTTTATAACTCCACACTCGTAGAGCATTGCTTCAGCGAGTGTGGTTTTACCTGAGCCTTTACTGCCTATTAAGGCGATGTTTTTAATTTCGTTAGTTCCGTAAACTTTCATGTATTATGGATTATTAAAAAGTTAGTAAAATGTTAGTTCGTTTTTTCAGGGTCGAAAAGTAGTTATTATTATAGAATTAGCAAAGTATATTCTTATGTTTGAAAACATATTTACCGTTAATTGGCATAAATTTGTTAATTTTGCAGCTAATGGCGGGTCTTTATATACATATTCCTTTTTGTAAGCGTAAGTGCATTTACTGCGATTTCTATTCCATAGCCGGTCCGCCTGATTTAATGGGCGGCTATGCAGGGGCGTTGATTGATGAGTTTGATAATCGTAAGGATGAGCTGGGAGGCGAGCGTATCAGCACCGTTTATTTGGGTGGCGGGACTCCTTCTTTAATGCCTGCCGGTTTGTTGTACAAGATAGTTTCACATATAGGGTTGGACGGTGTGGAAGAAGCTACTATTGAAGTGAATCCT
The DNA here is from genome assembly GCA_900550025.1 of uncultured Porphyromonadaceae bacterium. Lineage (GTDB taxonomy): Bacteria > Bacteroidota > Bacteroidia > Bacteroidales > Muribaculaceae > Limisoma > Limisoma gallistercoris. The sequence goes on from URQP01000050.1 coordinate 5,415, forward strand.
GACGATGTAGCTATGGAATACGTCAAGGAACTTGCGGATATGGGTTTCAATCGTGTGAGTATGGGTGTTCAAAGTTTTATCGATTCTGAACTGCGGCTGCTCAATCGCCGGCATGATGCCAAAGGTGCAAGAAACGCTGTGGATATATTAAAGCGGTGTGGCATCCATAACATAAGCATTGACCTCATTTATGGCATACCCGGCCAGACGCTCCAATCGTGGCGTGAGTCGATAGATGCGGCTTTATCATTGGATGTCCCGCATATATCGGCTTATAATTTGACATACGAGGAGGGCACACGGCTTACGATGATGCGTGACAAGGGCAGGATAAAAGATGTGGGCGATGAATTGTGTGTCGGTATGTTTGATGCACTTTCCGGTTTGTTGTCAGATGCCGGTTATGAACAGTATGAAATTTCCAATTTCTCCAAGCCGGGAATGTATTCGAGGCATAATTCCTCATACTGGAATTTTACGCCATATTTGGGACTCGGGGCATCTGCCCATAGTTTCGACGGACGAAAGAGGCGCTATAACCCTTCCAATTTGCGTGAATATGTTAAACTCATAAAAGAAAAAGGATATGCATACAGAGTGGAGGAAGAGACGGAGAACCAGTTATATAACGAATGGGTAATGACTCGGTTGAGAACGAAATGGGGGCTTGATATAAATGATTTGGGAACGCGTTTTGCCCGGCATTATGAAAAGACGGCGGCAGAAATACTTGAAAAATATTCTGGAGATGGCGATATTCATATCGAGAATGGGATAGCGCGGCTTACAAAAAAAGGGATAATGATTTCCGATATGATTTTCCGCGATTTGTTCGTAGTGTGAAAAAAGTTATGCCAGAGGATATTTTTTCAAGCTAACTTCGTACCTTTGCAGCAAAATAACAGATAAGAATGAAACCGCGTATCTTTCTATCTTATGTCGATATGGGCGGCACGGAAAAGCAATGGGTGGACGAGGCGTTCCGCTCGGAGTGGATTGTCCCGCTCGGTCCTAATGTCGATGAATTCGAACACCGTTTGGAAAAATATTTAGGCGCGCCGTATGTGGTGGCTTTGAGTGCGGGTACGGCCGCAATACATCTGGGTTTGGTGGCTGCCGGTGTTGAGACCGGCGATGAGGTGATTTGCCAGTCATTTACATTTGCAGCAAGCGCAAATCCTATAATATACCAAGGTGCAAAGCCCGTTTTTGTTGACAGTGAACCTGACTCGTGGAATATGTCTCCTGAATTGCTTGAAGAAGCCATAATCGACCGTAAGCGTCAGACAGGACGCTATCCTAAGGCTATTATTCCTGTGCATCTTTATGGTATGCCTGCAAAAATGGATGAGATAATGGCTATAGCTGATAAATACGGCATTGCTGTTGTGGAAGATGCTGCGGAAGCTCTTGGCTCGGAATACAAGGGAAAGAAATGCGGATTGTTCGGACGGTTCGGATGTCTTAGTTTCAATGGCAACAAGATAATAACGACTTCGGGGGGCGGAGCTTTGATTTGTCATAGCGAGGAAGAGGCTGTGCGTGTTAAATTCTATGCAACACAGGCGAGGGAGCCGCGTCCATACTACTATCACGAGGTAATCGGCTTCAATTACCGTTTGAGCAATGTCTGTGCAGGTATAGGGTGCGGGCAGATGGATGTGCTTGCCGAACATGTCGAGCGCCGTAAGGCTAATCATAAATTTTATACGGAGGCGTTTTCCGGTATCGAAGGATTGACCGTCCAGCAAAATCCGGGTGAAGAATTCGATTCTAATTTTTGGTTGTCTACGGTATTGATAGACCCTTCTACAGGAAAAGACCCGGAGACGGCACGGCAACTGATGGCAGATGCGCTGATTGAGACACGCCGTCTGTGGCGGCCCATGCACATGCAGCCGATATATAAGGATGCACCTTATTATGGCAGCGATTGTTGCGAGTCATTATTCGACCGTGGACTTTGTCTGCCAAGCGGTTCTAATTTGTCGGAAGACGATTTGCAATGTGTCGCTGATGTATTGATTTCTTATATGAAGAAATAATGGAAGCTGTTGTCGCCTTCGATTTGGATGATACTTTATACAAGGAAGTTGATTTCGTGCATTCCGCTTTTGCCGCTATTGCAGGTGAATTGGAATGTTGCGGATGCGACAGGAATGAGGTTTACGAAACAATGCGGACGGCTTTTGACGAGGGTGACAATCCTATAAATGCCGTGATTGAAAAATTCAACCAGCCTTTTACGGAAAAAGAGTTGGTTGAAATCTATCGCACTCATAAACCGGAAATTTCTTTGAGTGCCGGCGTACCGGAAATGTTAAGCGTTTTAAAGTCGTCAGGCTGTGATTTGGCCTTGATTACCGACGGTAGGCTAATCACTCAAAACAACAAAATAGAAGCATTAGGATTGGCTGACTATTTTCCTAAGCGGGCGGTTGTGATTTCTGAAACCACAGGTTGCGACAAGACAGCTCCTGACAATTTCATTATGGTTCAGAATACGTATGGCAATGCCGGTATTTTCTTTTATGTGGGCGATAATCCCGCAAAAGATTTTCTCCAGCCTAACAGGTTAGGTTGGAACACCATCTGTTTGAAAGATGACGGAAGGAATATCCATCCTCAGGATATTGCAGCCGATAAGGAGGCGTTGCCGCATTATACGGTTAAAAATGTTTCGGATATAACTCAATTGATAATTAATTTGATAAAGCATAATTGATGATGGCGGAGATTAAGAAAGTGGCTCTGATAACCGGTATTACCGGACAGGACGGTTCGTTTTTAGCGGAATTCCTGTTAGACAAAGGGTACGAAGTGCATGGTATAATCCGTAGGAGCTCCTCATTCAATACAGGCCGTATCGAGCATCTTTATTTTGACGAATGGGTGCGTGATATGAAACGTAAGCGGTTGATAAACTTGCATTACGGCGATATGACCGATTCCAGTTCATTGATACGTATCATACAAGAGATACAACCGGATGAGATTTATAATCTTGCGGCACAAAGCCATGTGAAAGTGTCGTTTGAAGTACCGGAGTATACGGCAGATACTGATGCTCTTGGCACGTTACGTCTTTTAGAAGCCGTACGGATGCTTGGGCTTGAAAAGAAAACACGTATATATCAGGCAAGTACTTCTGAATTGTTTGGCAAAGTGCAAGAAATCCCCCAACGGGAGACAACTCCGTTCTATCCGCGCAGTCCTTATGCTTGTGCAAAAATCTATGGTTTCTGGATAACGAAGAATTATCGCGAGAGCTATGGTATGTATGCCGTTAACGGAATATTGTTTAACCATGAGAGCGAGCGTCGGGGCGAGACGTTTGTCACACGTAAGATTACGCTTGCTGTCGCGCGTATTGTCAACGGCTTGCAGGATAAATTATATCTTGGCAATCTCAATGCCCGCAGGGATTGGGGGTATGCCCGCGATTATGTGGAATGTATGTGGCTGATAATGCAGCAACCCGAACCCGACGATTTTGTGATTGCCACGGGTGAGTATCATTCAGTAAGGGAATTTACGGAATGCGCATTCCGCCGCGCTGGCATTGAATTGAGATGGGAAGGCGAAGGTGTTGACGAAAAAGGAATAGATGTCGCAACCGGGAAGGTGCTGGTCGAGGTTGACCCGAAGTATTTCCGTCCGTGTGAGGTGGAGCAATTACTTGGCGACCCTACGAAAGCCCGTACTGAATTGGGGTGGAATCCGCGTAAGACTTCCTTTGAGGAGCTTGTCAATATCATGACAGACCATGATATTGAGATGATACGGAAACACCGTCACGACTCGGACCGTATTATTTAACCGTGAAAGTTATGGAAAAAGACGCAAAAATATATGTGGCAGGACATCGTGGACTTGTCGGTTCGGCAATTTGGAGGAATTTGGAATCGAAAGGATATACGAATCTTGTAGGCAGGACTCATAATGAGCTTGATTTGATGGACGGTGTTGCCGTTAAAAAATTTTTTGACGAGCAACAGCCGGAATATGTAATACTTGCAGCTGCATTTGTCGGAGGGATAATGGCAAATAGCATCTATCGCGCCGATTTCATTTATCGGAATTTGCAGATACAGCAGAACGTGATAGGCGAAAGTTTCCGCCATGGGGTAAAGAAATTGCTCTTCCTTGGCAGTACTTGCATTTATCCGCGCGAGGCGCCACAGCCGATTCCGGAATCGGCGTTGCTTACTTCTCCGCTTGAATACACCAACGAGCCGTATGCGATTGCAAAGATTGCGGGTTTGAAAATGTGTGAAAGCTTCAATCTTCAGTATGGCACGAATTATATAGCAGTTATGCCTACCAATCTTTATGGTCCTAATGACAATTTTGATTTGGTAACGAGCCATGTGCTTCCGGCGATGATACGTAAGATGCATCTTGCAAAGATGCTTATGGAGAATGATTGGGATGGATTGCGTCAGGATTTTGACCGTCGTCCTGTCGGAGAAATTAATGGTAGTTCTTCAGAGTCGGATATCATTGCTATGCTTGCCGGATATGGAATTGGCTCTAATAGCTTGAAGCTATGGGGTACGGGAAAACCGGTTCGCGAATTTTTATGGAGTGAGGATATGGCAGACGCGTCTGTCTATGTGATGGAACACGTGGATTTTAAAGACACTTATGAAGAAGGCGAGCGTGAAATACGCAATTGCCATATCAATATAGGAAGTGGCAAGGAGGTGACCATAGCCCGGCTTGCGGATTTGATTAAGCATACAGTCGGATATGAAGGCGAAATCCTTTGGGATTCTTCAAAGCCTGATGGTACGATGCGTAAATTGACGGATGTCAGTAAATTGCATGCTTTAGGATGGCATCATAGAATGGAAATTGAAGATGGGGTAAAAGCCCTTTATGAATGGTATAAGAAAAATTAATAAATAAGAATGGGTAAAAAATTATCACCTGCAACAATATGCGTACAAGGTGGGTGGCAGCCAAAAAATGGCGAACCCCGGATTTTGCCGATATTTCAGTCGACTACTTTTAAATATGATACTACGGAACAGATGGCGCGTCTGTTCGACCTTGAGGAATCAGGCTATTTTTATACACGTTTGCAAAATCCTACAAATGATGCTGTGGCATCGAAGATAGCGGCTCTTGAAGGGGGAGTGGGAGCAATGCTCACATCATCCGGGCAGGCTGCTAATTTTTATGCGGTCTTTAATATTTGCGAGGCAGGTGATCATTTTGTATCATCGTCTGCGATTTATGGCGGGACATTCAACTTGTTTGGTGTGACATTAAAAAAACTTGGAATTGAATGTACGTTTGTTGACCCTGACGCTTCCGAAGAAGAATTGTCCAAGGCTTTCCGTCCTAACACTAAATTGTTGTTTGGTGAAACGATTGCCAATCCGGGGATGAATGTTCTCGATATTGAGAAGTTTGCACGTGTGGCTCATGCCCATGGTGTGCCTTTAGTTGTGGACAATACGTTTGCCACGCCTGTAAATTGCCGTCCGTTGGAGTGGGGAGCCGACATTGTGACGCATTCTACCACTAAATATATGGACGGACATGCCACGAGTGTGGGCGGAGTCCTTGTCGACGGCGGGAAATTCGATTGGGATGCACATGCTGATAAGTTTCCCGGATTGACTACTCCGGATGCCTCTTATCATGGGTTGACATATACTGATAGATTCGGAAATGCCGCATATCTTACAAAGGCTACCGCGCAGTTGATGCGTGATTTGGGTTCTATACAATCTCCGTTCAATGCTTTTCTCGTCAATTTAGGGCTGGAGACATTGCATCTGCGCATGCAGCGTCATTGTGAAAATGCCCAGAAGGTGGCGGAGTACTTACAGGCTCATCCGAAAGTGGCGTGGGTGAGATATTGTGGTCTGGAAGGCGACAAATATTATGAGCTTGGAGAAAAATATTTGAAAAACGGTTCATGTGGCGTACTTTCTTTTGGAGTGAAAGGCACTCGTGAAGATGCCGCCCGCCTTATGGATAATTTCAAATTCATAGCTATTGTGACACATGTTGCTGATGTTCGTACATGTGTGCTTCATCCGGCGAGTCATACCCACCGCCAGCTTTCCGACGAGCAATTGGTAGAAGCCGGAGTCGCTCCGGATCTTATACGTCTTTCGGTCGGTATTGAGGATGTTGACGACATAATAGCCGACCTTGATCAGGCTCTTGCTTCTTTGTAAGTATATTTTCATAGTATTTTAGTATAAACTCTCATAGAAATTTTTATGAAAAAAAATTCATTTTTCAATCGGTTTACTCCGAAAGAACCGAAATTTTTTCCGTTACTTAAGCAGATGTCGGAAGTATTGCTTATCGCTTCTGATATGTTGATTGATTGTGTTCAGCGGTCAAATCCGCAAGAAAGGGTTGATTTGTACAAGCAAATCAAGGAGCAGGAACGCTTGGGGGATAAATTGTTCCAGCAGATTTTCAATGAGTTGGGAAATACTTTTATCACACCGTTCGACCGCGAGGACATACATCATCTTGCCGGTTATATAGATGATGTCACAGATGGTATAAACAGTTCCGCAAAGCGGATTGCAATCTATAATCCGAAAGAAATTTCAAAGATAGCTTTTGATTTGGCATTGCTTATCAAGCAAGCCGCTGAGTGCATCCATAATGTGATAGACCAGCTCGAGGTATTGCGCCGCCGTCCGGAACAAATTATGGAACGTTGTTCTGAATTGCATGATATAGAGAACAAGGCTGATGACGTGTATGAGACATACATTACTAAACTTTTTGCCGAAGAGAAAGACCCGATTGAGCTAATCAAGGCAAAAGAGATAATGTACGAGCTCGAAAAGACAACCGATGCCGCCGAGCATGTCGGCAAGTTGATACGGACTATTATCGTAAAATACGCATAGTCTATGGAATTGCTTGTGACGATAATCATCCTGTCGTTGATATTCGATTATATCAACGGTTTCCATGATGCGGCCAACTCCATTGCCACTATTGTCTCGACTAAGGTGCTTACTCCGTTGCAGGCGGTACTTTGGGCTGCGTGTTTCAATTTTGTGGCTTTTTTTATTGCAAAATATATAATCGGTGATTTTGGTATTGCCGATACGGTATCAAAGACTGTCATTAAAGATTTCATTACCCTTGAAGTGATTCTTTCCGGTGTGATTGCCGCAATAATTTGGAATCTGTTTACGTGGTGGCAAGGCATACCGTCTTCCTCATCGCATACTCTTATTGGAGGTTTCGCCGGGTCGGCGATTGCAGCGAGCGGATTCGGTGCAATACACTCTGCTGTGATACTCAAAATTATCGCGTTCATATTCTTGGCTCCGATTATAGGTATGATACTTGCTTTCTTCCTTACATTAGGTGTTCTTTATTTGTGCCGTCGCGCGAATCCTCATCGTGCGGAATATTGGTTTAAGCATTTGCAATTGGTGTCTTCAGCATTATTCAGCATAGGACATGGTTTGAACGACTCTCAGAAAGTGCTGGGAATAATTGCGGCTGCTTTTATTGCGGCACATACGCAGGGCATTAATGCCGGACTGGGGATGGAAAGCGTGAAGGACATACCTGACTGGGTGGCGTTTTCTTGCTTTACGGTAATCTCTCTCGGTACAATCTCGGGCGGTTGGAAAATAGTGAAGACGATGGGTACGAAGATCACTAAAGTGACGCCTTTGGAAGGTATGGTCGCTGAGACGGCTGGTGCGTTGACGCTGTATCTGACAGAAATATTCAAAATACCGGTTAGCACCACCCATACGATTACAGGCGCAATTATCGGAGTAGGTGCCACTAAGCGTCTTTCAGCGGTGCGTTGGGGCGTTACAAAGAATTTGATGGTGGCATGGGTGCTTACTATCCCGGTGAGTGCCTTGCTTGCTGCCGGGATATTTTATATCGTTTCATTGATTGGTAATTAAAAATGCTCTAAAAGGCATAAATCGTAACTGTCGGCAGGGATTTATATTGTTATCTCTGCCGATATTTGTAATTTTGTAGGGCTGGATAATTTTTGTAATGGTCAGGAAGTCTTTAATATTGCTTTTAATGTTGGTGGTATCTGTTTGCGCAGTTTCCGCAAATGATTCAACGGCGGTAAGGAAGCCATATATTTTACGATTTTCCTGCGGGTTTAAGGCGGAAGCTAATGTAATGAGCTTGATACATTGGGGTGATGAGCCTGTTACGACGAGAATGCGTGCCGGAACGTCATTAGGCGCATTCATAAACTTCAGGCTTAGCCGTTTGTTTTCAATTCAAGCTGATGCTTTTTTACATTATAAAAATTCTTGTATTCTGAAAGAAGGGACAACCGGACATCATCAATACTTTGGCGACGAATTGGCTGTATATTTCATATACAATCAACCATTAAAAAAGGCTAAGGGTGTATTTAATTTTGGCATAGGGCCGTTTACTGAATTCGGATTTAAATCAACTATAAGATATAATGGTAAGAAATTGGATGTTTACGAAATAAATCCGGAAACCGGATTTTCGACAATGCGCGACTCCAATGTCGGTTTTGCATTTATGGTGGGATATGAATTCCCTTGCGGCTTGCAGATAAATTCTTCTTATAAAATCAGTGCCTCTAATTTGTTGGATGTGGATGATAACAGATACGCTTTGCGTCCTCAGACGCTGAGTATAGGTGTGGCTTATAGATTCGGTAAATGAAATTAAGAAAAGCGGCACTCATATTATTAATTGCATTATTTGTTTTTGTTCCGGTTTCTGTCGATGCGGAGAATCTGGAAGCCGATTCATTGCAGTGTATTGGTACTGTCATAGTTGATACAACAGCAATCAAGCCTGAAAAAAAACAGGAGCTTGGACCTTTTTCTTTGGTATTCAATAGGCAGAATAAGTTTCTTAGCTATCTCGACAGATTAGTTATGGGAAACGTTGACCGCACATTTGAAAAGAAATTGGATGTAAGCTATATTGTAATGCCTTCCTACACTCGTGAAGGGAGTTTTGGAATAGGAGGAGGTGCAACGGGGCTATACCGCTTGGACAAGACAGACTCCATAATGTCGCCTTCGGATGTGACATTGATAGGCAATGCTACGATTAATGGCGTGTTCTCGTTGACAGCCAATGGTAATAACTTATTTCCCGGCAGGAAATTGCGTCTGTCCTACAAGACGGAACTCACATATTCACCTCTCAATTTTTGGGGAATATCCTCTAACGCTTGTGCGGAAAATGCGACAATCACATATACCAGACTTCAACTTAAATCGAATTTCGATTTGGTTTACCGTATCAAAGGGCCTTTTTACGCTGGGACTAATTTAGACATACTTTATAGCAAAGTATTGGAAATGGGCGATTGGTCGTATCTTGAAGGACAACGTACCCATTATTATTTTACTGGATTAGGACTTACATTTCAATATGATACACGCGATTTCATCCCGCAGCCGCACAGCGGAATGAATTTAGTGTTGAAAGGGTCGGTGCGTCCGCAGTTTATGGGAAGTTTTGACAGAACATTGTTTTATGCGTCAATGACTTATAACGCATATTTTCCGGTATGGAAAGGCGGACTTGTGGCACTCGATGCATACGCAAGCTATAACAGCGAGGAATCGCCGTGGCCTTTGCGTGAATCGCTCGGAAGCGGAGGTGTCAGAATGCGAGGATATTATGGGGGGCGTTACATCGACAATAATATGGTTTCGGCCCAAATGGAATTGCGCCAGCACATATTCGACCGTATAGGATGCGCAGTATGGGCAGGCGGAGGCGGTGTCTTTTCATCATACGGTAATTTGCGGTGGAAAAACATTTTGCCGAATTATGGCATAGGCTTGCGTATCGAGATAAAGCATAACGTTAACGCTCGTATCGATTATGGTTTCGGCAAAGGAACCGGCGGTTTCGTGTTCGCCATAGGCGAGGCTTTCTAAATTTATTTCTACCGATTCAGGCAGACTTGTTTCTATGAAGTATTGGATAGTGGTTAATGGTTCAAGAATTTTGGTTCTTGAAAGCCGGGGCTTTTCCTATACTTCGGATTTGCATTTTAAGGATATTGTGGATATTCCAAGAAGCGAATATATATGGATAGATATGCGGCGTGACTTGCATATTGACTCCGAAAAATTGATGATGCTTCGGAATGAAACTCCGGAAAATGCCGCACAGCGCATATTGTCGGCTGTCTTTAGTGGTGATGTAGAAAGTGTCAGGGAAGCAATGTTTCTATACGAACCCTCTTTAATGAATTATCTGCGGGATTATGAATTTGTGAGATGTAAGGACGTGATACATCCCGGCGGCTTGCCTGACCGGACTTTTGTCGTGGCGGATGTTAGGACACCACAAGGCGGAAATACGGAGTTGGTGCTTTCCATACGTAAAGATATAGCCGGAGGATTCTGGATAGTAAATGGCGGGTTATGATTTTGCATGGTATGTAACAGAAATAATGTAACTTTTTATGAAACACTTATTTGCATTGGTCGTATGGCTATTGCCATGCACATTGTGTTCCTATACTTTCAGAGATACTGTTGTTTCAGAGGATGGCAGAGGGTTGGAATTTACCAATATTGCCGTGTCGAATTCAGCAGACAGTACGTTTTTTACAGGTGTAGTGACCGACAGTGTAGGGCATTTTGAGTTTGATTTGCCAGCAGGAAGCTATATGGTCAGATTCATGCGTTTGGGTTATGCCGCAGAAACCTTTTGTATGATAAAAAAGAGGACCTCGTTAAGAAGCCCTCTTTTTTGTGTTGTCAGAAATATGTTAGATTCCGAGTTCTTTTTTGATTGTTTCGATTTTTTCATCAGCCTTGCGGTTGGCATCATCATAGTCGGCCGCACTCTTCATCTCTCCGTGAACTTCGATGTAGAACTTTATTTTCGGCTCTGTACCTGAAGGACGGATGGAAACCTTTGTCCTGTCCTCGGTGAAATATTGCAGCACGTTGGAAGTAACTGGCATTTCCAAATCGGATGTTTCACCGGTCAATGCGTTGGTCTGCTTCAATGTCTGATAGTCTTTGATAATCGAGACTTTAGAACCTGCAAGCTCTTTTGGCGGATTCTCGCGGAATTGCTTCATTATTGCGGCGATTTCTTCCGCGCCTGATTTGCCTTTACGTACCAACGAAATTCCTTTCTCGCGTGAGAATCCGTATTTCAGGTAGATGTCCTGAAGCATTTCAATCATATTCAAGCCTTTTTCCTTTGCCCATGCTGCAATTTCTGCCATGATTGATATTGCGGAAACAGAATCCTTGTCGCGTACGAAGTCTTCTACAAGGAATCCGTAGCTTTCCTCGCCGCCTCCAAGGTATCTTGCCTTACCTTCGTTTTCACGCATTATGTTGGCAATCCATTTGAAGCCGGTATAGCAGTCGTACATCTTGATGTGCTGGGCATCGGCTATCGACTTGATTGTTTCAGTAGTAACGATTGTCTTTACAATGTATTCCTTCCCTGTAAGTTTTCCTAATTCAGCATTTCTGGTCATAAGATAGTTGAGGAATATCAGGGCAATCTGGTTACCGTTGATAAGGACATATTCGCCGTTGTTGTCGCGGATAACGACACCGATTCGGTCTGCGTCAGGGTCGGATGCCATGACTATTTCCGCTCCGGTTTCCTTGGCCTTGGCGATACCCATAGCCATGGCTGACGGCTCCTCAGGATTGGGCGACGCTACTGTCGGGAAATCACCGCTTTCCACCTCCTGCTCTGGTACGCCGATGATGTTTGTGAAGCCGAAATTGCGCAAAGAGCGCGGTATCAGTTTCATACCGGTGCCATGTATCGGTGTATAGACAATCTTCATATCGTGGTGCTTCTGTATTGCTTCCGGACTCAATGAGAGTGTCTTTATCTTGTCAAGATATACTTTGTCGATGTTTTCGCCGATTATTTCGATTTTCGATTTGTCACCTTGGAATTTGATGTCTTTAACATCGGTTACTTCGTTGACATATTTGATTGTATTAACGTCGTGCGGGGCAATCATCTGTGCGCCGTCGTTCCAATATGCCTTATAGCCGTTGTATTCTTTAGGATTGTGCGAGGCTGTTATTATCACGCCGCTTTGGCATCCGAGGTGGCGTATGGCAAATGATATTTCCGGAGTAGGGCGGCAGGAGTCGAACAGATATACCTTTATTCCGTTGGCAGAGAAAATGTCTGCTACTATTTCAGCAAATTTACGGCTGTTGTTGCGCACATCGTGTCCTACGACAACCTTGATTTCCGGAAGGTCGGCAAATGCTACTTTCAGATAGTTTGACAACCCTTGCGTCGCAGCCCCTACGGTGTAGATGTTCATACGGTTGCTGCCGGCTCCCATTATGCCGCGCAATCCGCCTGTGCCGAATTCCAAATCTTTATAGAAAGATTCGATAAGCTCGGTTTTGTCATCGTTCTCAAGCATAGCTTTTACAGCGGCTCTTGTCTCTTCGTCGTATTCAGCACCAAGCCATTTGTTGGCTTTTTCTGTTACTTGTGCTAGAAGTTTGTCATCCATATATTAAGATTTTAAAATAATATTCTGCAAACAAAAATAATAACTAATTGTATTTGTTACAATAGAATAAG
>URQP01000051.1 GCA_900550025.1 uncultured Porphyromonadaceae bacterium
AAGTGTTACAATCAGTCCAAGTATCAGACCATGATAAAAATTCTCTGGCGTGCGTGCCTCTTTTTCATTTCCAACATCAAAATAATTCATGGATGTGCATGCAATCTCTGACAGATAATCATTCATATCTTCTATATTATGCTCCAACAGAGCCTTCACAAACCTGTTATATACGGAAAATCCATTATGAAACATTCCAAGAATCTCTGTACGAAACATTGCCATAACTTCTTTATTCGTAACTGACACATCACACTCAATGGTATCTACTTTGTGCACCACATTTTCAGCCTTAATATAACCAACAGATAATAACAGTGACCACAAACTGTTCTCATCGCCATCCAGAGACTGAAATGTAATGTTCTCGTTGATTTCCTTATGCACTTTTTCACCGGACATTAACTGTTCGATCTCATATTTTCGCCCGACAAGATGCTTTCTGATGATATCACCAATTAGTTTATTACTGCTCGTATTCGTCCAATAAGAAATAAGTTCTCCCTGCCTGATATAATTGCAGATTGACCACGGATTGTACATATCTTTTTGTTTGCAGCATATTGATATGTCGGCAGCGTCCTTATATGTCAAAGAGGTTACCCAAAACGCGAACCGTTCGGCTATGCTTCCTGACGTAAGCGAAAGCACTGCTTCCATCGGCGTTTGCGAATTTCTCGAAAGGTAATTCAGCATATTGAAGAGGAAAACGGTGTCCGATTTTATTATTTTCAGATAATCGGCTTTCTCTATTTGCATGATTCCGGCATCAGGGGCGGAGCATACCTTATAGGGATATATTGTGTTGCGGCCGAAGAGATATTCCACGCCTATTACGTTGGGAGCGGAAATTGTCTCAAATACGCGTATCCTTTTGTTACGGTTGGTTACTTCTATCTGAACTTTCCCGGAAATCAGGAATTTTAAATTATTGCATGGTTCGTTGACATCGATTATCTGTCCGTTATTCAGATATTTAAGAAAATGGAATTTGATTTTTTCAATCAGCTCTGATATTTTTGAATGGCTTACTCCTTGGAACAATGGCAGACCCATTAATATTTCATACATACTTTCCATACGTCTTTTTCTTTTAAATTTCCATACAAAGATATGGATTTTAAAAATTAACTTAATGACACGAAAAGTGAAAACAAGTTGTTGATGGTTAAAATTATGATAATTAATAGTTATTTAATCATAGCGTGATAGTTTCCAAATCATTGGGTACGAATATTTTTCCTTTGAAAGCTTGTGATGCCTCGGATGTATAATTTTCTTTTCTATGTTGCAAATTTGTGTCTTCGGTATGATAAATTATTAAGTTTTTAACTCCAAGTGCTTCTGCATTTTTTGCTGCATCGAGCGCCGTGCTGTGGTGCTTTTCGTATGGTTTGAACGTTTCTTTGTCTGAATGCAGGCAGAAGGCTTCGTGCATCAGCCAGTCGCAACCCTCCGCGAATTGACGGCACTTTTCGTTATACGGCTCGTCGCCGAGGCATGCGAGAGTGTGTCCGTCGGGAAGTTCGGCTCTGAATCCGAATTGTTTTTTCTTTGTAGAGCAGATGTCGAAAAAAGTGAATTTAATTCCGCAGCAGGTCGCATTCTCTCCGTTTTCCACAGTCCGTATGATTATTTGGTTGCCTAATGTGTCGAGATGCTTTTTCTTGAGTGTCATGCGGCAGAATGTTTCGAGCATTCCGGCTACTTCGTCGTGGCAGTAGATTGTGAACGGGGTCTCCAGTTTTCCTTGACAAGCGAGCATTGCCACGAGGCGTATTATCCATATTGCGCCGAGTACGTGGTCGGTATGTCCGTGGGTGACAAACATCCCGCGTATCGTTTCTATTCCGATGCCTGCTTTTTCTAATTGTGTCAGAATCCCGTTTCCTCCGCCGGCATCGACGAGGAAATATCCTTCGTGGGTACGGATTGTGAAGCACGTGTTGTAGCATTTTGTCACCATCGCGTTGCCGGTGCCGAGCATCGTTATTTCTATATTGTCTGCCATTTTCTTTTTTATGCAAAATTACGAAAAACCGCTTTTGATAGGCGGATTCTGGTGTGCGTTAAGATTCTTTATGAGTTGGCGTTTTAAACTTTATGCGTGTTTTTCGGTTTAATATATAGCTTTTGAGTAATTTATTAATATTGGAATTTATGAAAAAACAGATTTTAATTTTGGCGGTATTAGTATTGTCGGGAGTTGCAGCTGTAGCGCAACAGCGTCCGATAACCGCCGTTTTGACAACAGAGGTGACTATTGTGGGGCTGTTTGCCACCGCTTTTCTGAGGCGTGCCGTTTGAGTGACGATGATGCGGCAAAGTTCAAGGAAATCTATGAGGACTATTATTCAGAGTTGCAGGCTATCAGGGAGCAATGCCGTTCCCAGCGTCGCGGCGGAATGTCGGATGAGGAAGTGGAATCGCAGACGAAAGGCAGACTTGAACGCTCGAAGAAGATTGCGGAGCTGAAGGAAAAGTATTACGGCAAGTTCAAGGAAGTGCTTACTCCGCGTCAGATAGAGAGGCTTTATAATGGTAAGGGTGATTTCCGAGGAAACGACAGACGGTATCGTGACTATCACCACGGCTATTGCGATTATGACGGCCGTGGATGTTATGGCGGACGCCATCGCCATCGTGGCTGCTGCGATTAACTGTCTATCGTGAGATGTATCTGGGCGGGCATGCTGAGCAAACGGCATGCCCGCTTTGGTTGAATTTAAAACGTTGTGTTGCAATCCAGTAAAACCGGTTCCTCTGCGTTTCGGAACAGCAGCATATCCCCGGCCTGTAGTCCAGAGTTAGTATACAGACGTTTGTTGGAACCAATTCTTGTGCTGTAAAATATTATTTTTGTGTTGAAAATGTTGCCGATTCCTTCTGGCAAATACGCAGTTTCGGTATGCCGTGTGGCTGCTATTAGATATATGCCGGTTTTGGCTGATGATTCTGCAGTCTCTCTGATTTGACGCAATACACTGTTGTCAGCATCTATCATGCTTTCTAAATCAGTGATAAGAGCAATTATAGGTGTGTAGTATGTGTTGTCAGTGGCATTGCGCTTGTGTGCTTCTGTTTGTAGTGAACGCATCGTATGCACTGCGTATGACATGACGGAAAGACGGTCACTGTTGATTCCATAAGGTAAATGTTTGAAAATCTCAGGATTACTTCCAAAAATGTGCTTTTCGCCGATTGGGATGATTTTTAGCCTAAGGGTGGATGACAAAAGGCTGTTAACTATCGAGCATAACAGGGCTTGCCGTTCTTGAGGCAGTCCTTTCTCGATTATGATGCTTCCCAGACTGCGCAAGTCGGTGACAAATGTTTGTCCTGTTCCTGTTTTACCTAAACTTATTGGAAGCGGAATTCCGTATGGAAGAGGTTGTTGTGCCATGCTTGATAACGATTTGTTTGCAAAAATAGCCGTGGCCTGTGCCAAACTGAAGCATAGGCAGCTTTGTTTTCTATGCAATTGTACGAAATATCCTGTCAGAATTGTCCTGAGCGGCAGTAGGAAAGTATTTTGTCGTAGTCGGTCGGGAGAAACCATTGCATGGACGGGTCTTTGGCGTACCACGTCAGTTGTTTCTTGGCATAGACGCGGGTGTTTTTCTGGATGCGCGCCACAGCCGTGTCATAATCCATAGTGCCGTCCATCCATGCGAACAGTTCTTTATAACCGACGGTGTTGAGTGAATTAAGATGGCGCATAGGATACACTTTCCGGGCTTCTTCCACTAATCCGCTGTCAATCATTTTAACTACACGGCGGTTGATGCGGTCGAAAAGTTCGGCGCGCGGCAATGTCAAGCCGATTTTCACAATCCTGAAAGGGCGTTGCTTTGCCACGCCTGTACGCAGACGTGAGTAGGGTACTCCCGCCTGTTCGCAAATCTCCACGGCGTGAACCACCCGCTTCATATTGTTTAGGTCTACTTGTTCATAATATGCAGGGTCGAGACGTTTCAGCTCTTCCCGGATGGCATCTGCGCCTAAATCCGCAAGGCGCTTGGCTACCGCTGCTCTTATACCGTCGGAGATGGTGGGGATATTGTCGATGCCTTTGCAGACGGCATCTATATACATCATCGAACCGCCGCACATCACCACGTATGGCGACCGGACAAACAACTCTGGTAGCAACCGCATCACATCCTCCTCAAACTGAGCCGCGCTGTAGTACTCGTCCAAACCGAGTATGCCGACGAAATGATGCTTGACTTCTGCGAGTTGTTCCGGGGGGGGGGCGGCTGTCCCTATGGGTATGTCACGATAAATCTGGCGCGAGTCGGCAGAAATTATTTCCGTGCCGAATTCACGCGCCAGACGTATTGCTATATCAGTTTTGCCTACACCGGTAGGACCTGTGACTACAATTAATGTACCACACGGTTCCGGCATATTATCCACGCTTCTCAACCAATTTACAGATTTCTACTATTACATCCACGGCTTTTTCCATGGAAGGAATAGGCACATATTCATAGCGTCCGTGGAAATTCAACCCGCCGGCAAAGATGTTCGGGCAGGGCAAGCCTTTGAACGACAGTTGCGCGCCGTCTGTGCCGCCGCGTATGGGCTGCACCTTCGGAGTGACACCGGCATCAATCATCGCTTGTTTTGCAATGTCGATGACATACATCACCGGCTCGATTTTCTCGCGCATGTTGTAATACTGGTCTTTAATTTCAATGGATGCGCAACCCGGGAACTCGTTGTTGATTTTCCGTACAAGATGCTCCAGCTCCTTTTTGCGGCGTTGGAAACGGTCCATGTCGTGGTCGCGGATTATGTAGGTCAATGTGGATTCCTCCACAGTTCCCTCGAAACCGATAAGGTGGTAAAAGCCCTCATAGCCTTCGGTATGTTCCGGAGTTTCCCAGCGCGGCAGCATGATGCAGAACTGGTTGGCTATGCGTATGGAGTTTATCATTTTGTGTTTTGCATATCCCGGATGCACGTTGCGCCCTTTGAAAACCACTTTGGCCGATGCCGCGTTGAAGTTCTCGTACTCCAATTCGCCTATTGCCCCGCCGTCCATTGTGTATGCAAAATCTGCGTTGAACAGCTTCACGTCGAATTTATGTGCGCCCAGACCTATTTCCTCGTCAGGGTTGAAGCCTATACGGATGTCGCCGTGCTTTATCTCAGGATGCTGCATAAGATATTCCACCGCCGTTATGATTTCAGCCACTCCGGCCTTGTCGTCCGCGCCGAGCAAAGTCTTGCCGTCGGTAACTATCAGTGACTGGCCGACATAATCTTTCAGTTCCGGGAAACTTTCAGGAGAAAGCACCACACCACCGTCAGCGTCGAGTGTGATGTCTCCGCCGTCGTAATTTTCCACGATGCGGGGGTTGACGTGCCTTCCTGACATGTCTGGAGATGTATCCAAATGGGCGATAAAGCCTACCGTAGGAACTTTCTTGTCTGTATTGCCCGGCAATGTGGCCATCAGATAGCCGTTGTCGTCGAGTGTTATGTCTTTCAATCCGAGAGATTGCAATTCTTTTTCCAACGCCTGTGCGAAAATCATCTGCCCGGGTGTCGATGGGGTGAGGTTGGTAAGTTCGTCGCTTTGTGTGTCGAATTTCACATAGCCGAGAAACCTGTCTGTAACGTTCATATTCTATGGATTTTAATTTTTTACATAACAAAGGTACGTAAAAAATATCATTTTTACATTACAATTAACGAATAGTAATGCTGATAGCTTATTCCGAATCGAAAGTCTTATCTCATTGGTGGAGGCGTGGGGATGTTGCTGTCAAGGATTACAGCAGTGCCGCTGCAAGTGACCATCAGCATAGAGCCGTTTTGTCCTACTGTCTCGTAGTCCAAATCGATGCCTACAATGGCATTTGCGCCGAGTTCCCGCGCGCGTTCCTCCATTTCTTGTAAAGATGTGTCCTTAGCATCGCGTAGCACCTGCTCGTATGTGCCGCTGCGCCCGCCGAAGAAGTCGCGCAATCCGGCCATAAAATCCTTTAGTACATTTGCGCCTATGATGGTTTCCCCGGTCACCACTCCGAGATAGCTGACGATGCGGCTGCCCTCAACTGTCGGTGTTGTTGTCAGAATCATAATGCTTTTTTTATTGTGGTTTCACTTCTTTCACGCGGAGGCGGTCGCCGTCGCTGCTTACTATGGAGCGATAGTAGTCGTCAGAATATCCGGGAGAGTCGGGACTTACCGGATAGCCGTCGGCTGTGCGCTCGAATTTGCCGTCTTTCTCCTTTTTCACGCGTCCGTCAAGATATTTCACGAACAGATATTCGCCAAGCTGGCGGTAGCGTGCGGTGGCCGAGTCGGAAACACTGTCGCTGAATGCCGTGAGCAGGGCGTTTGCCTTTTCGGGCGATTCTTTATACAGTTTCAATGCTTCAGCTTCCACTTTCTTGGTGGATTCCACATAGCTGCTTTCGATTTCCGTCTGCACTTTCTTCACGTCCGGATACACTTGCGAATAGCGTATATAAGTTTGGTTTGCCACGAAGTTGTTTACCCAGAATGCCGAAGTCCACGACAGGGTATAGAAATCGCCGTTGCCCTGACGGTAGCATTCCGGCACTTTGGTTATGGCGCAGTATATCGGGTTGTAGACGGTCATAGCCGAGTCGTCGACACCGAACCAAAGAATACCGCCAATTTCGTCGGGAAGCCACGAACGCATCTGGGCAACAAGAGTGAATCCGGTCTGTTGCGTTGCTATCGGGCGTTCATGCACATATTCCACAGAGTCCGATTTCCAAATCAGCGGGGCAAAACGATAAGGGGAATGCCACGGTCCGGCACCCGGATCTTTTGTCATATCCAATTCCGTGCCGTCGAAATGGTCGCGGAGCATTGCCTGCATATCCTGCACGCTCAACTTGCGGTCAGGCTTGATATAAAGCGGAAGCACCTCGCCACCCTCCGCCAATATGTAAGGAAGATATTTGTCCATACCTTTGGCGTATTTGTTATAGAACGACCATACACGTCCGTCGCAGCCGCGCAGGGCAAGGTAGTCGGTGACGGCGTATGCGTTGCAGAAACTGAAATCCTCGTCTTTTCCGTTGAAATATCCCATGTCGCGGGCAAATGAAACCACGTCTTTTGAGTAGATGCAATTTTCCTTGTCGTCGAACGGTATCTGGTGGATTCTTGATTGGTTGGCGTGACCGCTGATGCAATCGTCAGGGATACGGATTGCCACCCATACCGCACCTTTTTACTTCATTCCTTTTGATACCATTTCCATTATCCACACTTCGTTCGGGTCGGCTATGGAGAACGATTCTCCTGTACTGCGGTAGCCGTATTCATTGACTAAATCTGTCATCACCTTTATCGCTTCGCGGGCTGTGCGTGCACGTTGGAGTGTGATGTAAATCAAGGAACCATAATCTATTATGGCGGTAGTGTCCATAAGTTCCGGACGGCTCGACCATGTCGATTCCGTGATGGCGAGTTGGTGTTCGTTTATATTCCCTATGGTGGCATACGTATGCTCGACCTGTTTGATTTCACCGAGATATTTGTTTGTGTCCCATTCTCTTACCTCAAGCATTTCGCCTTTTTTGTGGTCGGCGGCAGGATGATGATAGAGTTCTCCGTAGAGCACGTATGAATCAGCGTTGTAGGTAATCATTGTGGAGCCGTCGGTAGTCGCCCCTTTTCCGGCAAGTAGGCTTGTGCATGCGAAAGATGCGATTTGAGAGGCCGCAACAGCCGCGCCTATTGTCAACAGTATTTTTTTCATATCTATCAGTATTTGTTCATTTAAAAGCTATTGTAAGTACATTCTCATCGACAAGTAGTGAGACCATATTATAACTGCGTTTGTAAGCGGTTGATGTATAGCAGTTTTCTGGTGTGTCGGCATACACATTGTCTAAATGTATATGCAAATCTTTCGCAAAATCCACTCCTTCCTCGGGAATCAGCTTGAAAAGAGCTTCTTTTGCCGTCCAAAGGATTGTATTAAGTACAACCGAATTGCCAGTGTGCCGCAATTCGTCTGCGTTCTGTACCCGTTCGCGGATGCGCATCACACGTTCTTCTATCTGTTCGACATCGACACCGACCGCATCTTTTGAATAGGCGATGGCTACCATGCCGCGGCAATGGGATATGCTTATCTGTGGTAAATCTTTTCCGTCGTCCGATGCTAAATAAGGTGCTCCGGAATTGTGGTGACGGAGAGTGCATCCGTTGCCGAACAGCTCTTTTATCATAAGGTTTGTTGTGATGATTTCGCTGCGGCGGTTATCGGAACGCACATTTGAAGCGAGGTGACGCAATCCGAAACAAGCCGAATCCGAGAAATCCAGCATATCCGGAATTTCGGCAATAGCCACTTCTATATTGTCGTTGATTTTGATTTTTCGGAGTTTCATTTATTTCTTTGTATTGAATTTAAGATGCTTCACGAGGTAGGAAACATCATCGTTCAGGTAGTTTATTATAGGTGCTATCGAGTCGTAGTTCTCCACATTGTCGAGGACAACCGTCCCTGAGACAATATACGATAGGCTGTCTGTTGCGATGAAATGTACCGGGGTTACGCAATTTTCCTCTGTATAAAACATAGAGGCGGAATAACCGCCTTCAGGATTGTAGTATCGGTAAATGTCCGGTTTATAGTTGCCGGAATCCATTGCTACCCGTTCCTCTTTTTTGAGCATTGTTTCTATGAAATCGTCATGGCTGCCTATTCTTTCATACGAGCAAAAAAAAGATGCGCCGTATTTTGCGTAGCGTACACTGAATCCGCTGTCATTGCCGCTTATTTCGGCATTTGCGTTGAGCATTATGTTGAGTTCCGGATATGCGCAGGTATATGTGGTGTCGTAAGTGCGCTCAACACGCGGATATGCTGCCGGCCGTGGCGTCGCCGCTTGCTTCTCGGAGCAGGAGACGGCTATAATCGACAGTGCAATCAGTACGACAACGTAGATTGCCATGCATTTCCATAAATGCCTTTTGCCTTTTTTACTCATTTTCATTCCGCTTTTCCTCCGTCTTTTGGTAATACTTTCACCTTGACGGTGTTGATGCGGAATTTATCGATATTCATTACAATAAACTGGCATCTGCCGAATTCAATGGTTTCCGTGTCTTGTGGAAAATCGTGCTTTATGTTGAGAATCAATCCGGCAACGGTCTCGGCATCTTCTTCAACTTCTTTGAAGTCTGATTCGTCAAGCCCTGTGGCACGGTAGAAATCATTGAGCGGGGTCTTTCCTTTAAAGATATATGTGTCGGGTGACAATTGCGAATATGAATTTTCGTCCTCGTCGTATTCGTCGTTGATTTCACCGACAATTTCTTCCAATACATCTTCAAGGGTGACAATACCTTGCGTTCCGCCATATTCATCGACCACGATGGCCATGTGGATTTTTTTCTTGCGGAAATCTTCAAGAATGTCGTCAATCATTCGTGATTCGGGTACGAACAGCGGTTTGCGCACAAGCGATTGCCACTTGAATGAATCGTCTTTATTACCGATATATGGCAGTAAATCCTTGGCATAAATTATGCCTTTCATATTGTCTTTATTCTCAAGGTATACCGGCATCCGTGAATATCCCGATTCTGTAATCTTCTCGATTAATTCGCTGAATGGAGAGTTCCATTCGATGTCGGTGATGTCGACACGTGGAGTCATGACTTCCGACACGGTCTTGCCGCCGAATTTCAAAACTTCTTTCAGCATGGTTTTCTCTTTTTCTTCTTCCTCGTTTTCATTCGAGGTTTCCAATGCTTGGGAAATTTTGTCGAGCGACAAATCATCGGATTTGTCAGATATGATTTTGTCGACGGTTTCGATGCTGATTGCTATCAGGCGTGAGAATGGCGAAAAAGCCCGGCACAGCAGCGATATGCCTTTTGAGGTGGCTACGGCCCATCCTGCTGGATGGCTTTTGGCCAATAGCTTTGGCAGTATGACTCCGATGGCTGTCAAAAGCAGTATGACAATGACAAGGTTCAATAAAAATCCGATAACTGCATTTTCCACTATGAGAATTTTGCATAAGGCATAGTTCGCGAAAATTATCATAATGGCATTCATAAAATTGCCGGCCATCAAAATTGGCGCAAGCAATTTCTGCGGGTTTGAAACCATAGTGCGTATGCGTTCTTTTGCATTTTCGTTGCTTATATCGTCGATATCGTTTTCGCGTAGTGCCAGATAAGCGGATTCCGAGCCGGAAATAATGGCTGAACACAACAATGCCGCCATTGCGATGATAATGGAAATGATTATTCCGGTTGTCGGTGTTTGTACTGTGATAAAGTCGGATACCGCTGTCGCGGCATTAAGAGTTTGGTTTAAAACGCTAAGATAAGGGTCAGGGTCCAAAATAATAAAAATTAGTTCAACAATAACGGAAAGCACATAAGGGATTCCTCTTTAATCGGGGGCAAAGATAACACATCCGTCGTCTAAGACAAAATATTTACGATAAAATAATTATCTTTGTTGAAATTATCACACATTAAATTCAGATATGAGAAAAATTATCACTTTCTTGCTTTGCGCGTTTATTGGCATGGCTGCTAACGCAAGGCAAATTACAGAGCGTCAGGCTCTGCAAGTGGCGGCGAAATATGCCGACATAGATGTGAAAAGTAATCCGTACAGGATGAAAGCTGCCGGGAAACAGCAAGAAACGGCGGCTTATTATGCGTTCAACATTGGCGACAATGAAGGTTTTGTAATCGTATCGGGAGATGATTCGCTTACCGAGCTTGTCGGCTACTCCGACAGCGGCTGCTTCGACCCGGAAAATATGCCTGATAATATGCGTTCTTGGCTGCAGGCATATTCCGGTTATGTGGCATCCGTGCAGGTGTCGGAAAGCAAGGCAAAGCGGCAACGCCTTAGTGAGGTCACAACAGTCACGGTGCGTCCGTTCTTGTCTACAAAATGGAATCAGAACGAGCCTTTCAACCGTCTTGTGCCTGTATTGCAAGGCAATACGCGTTGTGCTACAGGATGTGTCGCGACGGCAATGGCTCAGATAATGAAGTATTACGAATGGCCGGAGCAAGGCGAAGGCTCATATTCATATACGGATGTTTACGGACACAATTTGTCGGCGGACTTCTCGCAAAGCGTATATGATTGGGACAATATGCTTGACGAATATTCGATGTATTATGATTCAGGCAATAATCTTGTCGCGGAGTACGATGACAATCAGGCAGCGGCGGTAGCTAAGCTGATGTCGGATTGCGGTATTTCTGTCGGTATGAATTATAATGCGGTCAGTGGCGCGTCGTCGGCAGCCATTTCGCATGCGTTTACTGCTTACTTCGGGTATGATTCAGAGACTTTCTTCCGTGATAATATTTCGAGCGGAGAGTTTATGAAGGTCTTGCTTGAAGAACTTGACGGAATGCGTCCGGTCTTGATTTGTGGCGAAGGACTTGGCGGTGCTCACGCATTTGTCGCTGACGGATACGATTCAAATAATTTTGTCCATATCAATTGGGGTTGGGGCGGATATTCCGACGGCTATTTCAACATCAATTACCTTGACCCGGAAGGCCTTGGTACAGGCGGTGGCTCGGGGGCATATCAATGGAAGCAGACGCTTACTATTGCCAGCCCTGACAATGAGGGTGCGCATCAGGAACGTGAACAGTTGCGTCTCGCTTATATGTCGGGTGGCAATTATGTCACAGGAGTGTCGATGGATGCTGAGTCGTTTTCTCAAAATAGGACTCAGGCGGTACTCCTTGGAGGGGTGTATAATATAAACGGTGTCGCTTTTAACGGGGAATTTGGTGTTGGCGCATTCGGCAGCGAAGGTGGAATGTCGGTTATACATACTGCTCCTATAACGATAAGCAATGATGAATTTGTATCAGGAGCTTATGTCACTGACCCGCTTTCTGTTTATGTGAGTTTGCGTGGATTGCCTGACGGAGATTATGCAATCCGTGGAATTTCGAAAGAATATTCTGATGAATATGATTATGACTGGGTGGCGTTCGATTCCGATTTGTGCTTGAAAATTAAAATCGAGGGCGGTACGGTCACTACGTTCCCGGTTGAACAGCAATTGTCGCTTACGGAACAAATCGGGATACCTGAGAAGATTTATATGAATTCTACTGTGGAATTTACGGCTACCGTTCACAATAATTCTTCCGTGGCTGCGGATGGAATGATAAATTACGAGGTGGTGCGGCGATCTGATAATTATAGGTTGTATTCAGAGTCGGTAAAAGCGATAGTATACGACAATAATGATTATGCTGCCGCATTGAGCGTGCCTGTGCAAAATGGAACGTTTGACTATTCTGAGGAATATGTTATTCGAATCGTGGATTTCACGCTTTTGTCTGGCGAGGCAATTCCGGTTGAGACGGAATTTGGGCAATGTGTTTTCTCGATTGATGAAGGGGTGGCACAGCGGCAATTGTCGTTCTATGAAGGTGGATCTGTTGACAATTCCGGAATCTCATTGAATCTTAAGGACTTCGAGAATAAAGATTTTATAAGTAAAGGCACAAGGGTTTTCGTTACATATACCAATCTGATGAATTCTTATCAAACTGATTGGGAAGGCAGCATTTCTTGCGCGCTTTGCGGTGCGGATGGTGAAATTATCGGGTATTCTGACAGATATGCCGATATGAAATTAGATGCAAATACTGTATATATAAATCCGACGGATGTTTCTTTTTCCCCGGATTTGAGCGGATTGGCTGACGGTTTGTATTCGATAATACCGGTCTCGAAGGAATACGGAGCTACAGAGTGGGTGCGTTTTGACCATCCGGCGAAAATTGATATAGACATAAAGGGTGATTATGCTTATATACGTAATTACGATTATAGCATCTCGCAAGAGTCGGAAATATCGCATAGTGGGGAGCTCTTGAGCGGAGAGACTGTGGTGTTCAGTGTGCAGATGCGGAATAATAGCGATGAAGAAGCTGTAGGCGATTTGTCCTATGAAGTCAGACGGCAATCCGACAACGTTATTGTGGCTGAGGGTGCCGAACGGGTCGATTTGCAGGCATATTCCACAAGCTCTGTCATGATAGAGCTGAATCTGTCGGAAAATCATTTTACTAAAGGTGTTTATACTATTGCTGTAACAGGCTATCAGTCGGCTACACATTCTGATTTTGAATTTGTTTCCGCTTACAATCCTTATCAATTCTCTATAGGTGTATCTGGCGTTGAAAGTGTAGATGCTGATGATGTGGCAATCTATCCTAATCCAGCTGAAGATTATGTGACAGTGGAATGTGACGGCGCAATATGTTCAGTCGATATATTCAGTGCGGGTGGGCAGCTTGTGAAGAGTTTAAGCGGGACCGATGCTTCAGTCGGCATTTATGTCGGAAATCTTCCGTCTGGGTATTATGTTATCGCTATAAAAACGGACGATGGTAAAACTGTAAGGAAGCAGATGCTGAAGCAATAAATATGCCGGTTGTTTGGAACCGTACAAAAGGATGCGCCATTGTGTGCATCCTTTTGTGTTTTTAATTTATGATAATTTACGCTATATTTGCACTCATAAAATTATTGTTTATGGATGAAGATATACTCAAAAAGCTGAAAAAGGACGAGGACGGCTTGCTGACATATGAATATATAGCCAACAACATGGGCAAATGCGACAGTATTATGCCTGAGTTGATTGACAATATAATTAAGGTTGACCGTAATGGGCAGTTCATCGTGAGTACGGCAAGATATTTGAACGCAATAGACAAAAAAAAGTATGCGTCAGGAATCGACACTTTAGTAAAAGCAGCGATAGAAAGAGACCGTGAGCATAAGTATATTCCGGATTTGTTGTCGAGCCTCTGGGGCGCCGATTATAATATGCATGTGGATGAGTTGAATGCGAAAGATGATAATTTCCGTAGGATTTACAAGAGGGTATATCAAAAGGGTATTTAATGTAAGTTTCTTTGCTTTGTTTGTATGCGGATTGGGTATGTTGGCGATTCCGTCGTATGCAAGTGGCAAAGGGGCGGTAAATAATGTGAATATGCAGGAAAAACGTGTGGAAGTGGTGCTTGAGACCACTGCCGGCAATATTAAGATTGCGCTTTATAATGAAACTCCCGGTCACAGGGATAATTTTGTGAAAAATGTAAAAGAGGGAGCGTATGACGGTGTGCTTTTTCATCGTGTGATAAAGGATTTTATGGTACAGGCCGGTGACCCTTCATCAAAAAATGCGGAAAAAGGCAAGATGCTTGGGGCGTCTGACTATGGAACGGAAATCCCCGCAGAGTTTGTTCCCCGCTATTTCCATAAAAGAGGTGCTTTGGCCGCGGCGCGTACTGGTGATAATGTGAATCCGGAAAAGAAATCGTCGGGTTCTCAGTTTTATATCGTAACAGGTAAAAAATATAATGCCGCAGAATTGGCACAGATGGAAAAAACGATGCAGCACCGCCAGATGCAGGCGCTTTTCGATTCGCTTGCTGCATCCCGCAGGTCGGAGATTATGGATTTGCGGCGTGCCCGTAATTCGGCCGGATTACAAGCTTTGCAAGAAGAATTGATAAAGCAGACGGAAGATTCTTTGAGAGGAAAACTTGCTAAATTCACCGACGAGCAGAAAGATGTTTATACAACAATAGGCGGAACTCCGTTTCTTGATGGTGCCTACACCGTCTATGGGGAAGTGAATGAAGGGATGGATGTCGTTGACAAGATACAGTCTGTCGCTACTGACAGTAACGACCGTCCTGTCGATGATGTGAAAATAATAAAGGCAATCTTGGTGGATGATTGAGGTAAGCAGGTATAAATTGAGCAATGGGCTGCGTATAGTTCATAACCGTAATGCCGCTACACAGATGGCGGCATTCAATTTATTATATTGTGTAGGCTCGCGTAATGAATCCCCGGAGCACACAGGGCTGGCTCACCTGTTGGAGCATCTGATGTTTGGTGGTTCGGAAAACGCCCGGAGTTTCGATATGCCTTTGCAGGAAGCCTGTGGTGAAAATAACGCGTGGACAACTGCCGACATTACTAATTATTATGAGGTCCTGCCTGTATGTAATATAGAAACGGCTTTCTGGCTTGAATCTGACAGGATGTGCAATCTGTTGCTCGATGAGCGCAGTTTGTCTGTGCAGCGTAGTGTCGTGGCGGAAGAATTCAAACAACGCGTCCTGAATGTGCCTTACGGCGATCTTACACACATTTGGAGGGATTTGGCTTATAAGGTGCATCCTTACCGTTGGCCGGTTATCGGATTGCGGGTGGAAGATATAGAAAATATGCCGGCCGAAATCGTCAGGGATTTTTATAAGAAGTATTACGCTCCGGATAACGCTATACTTTCAGTTGTTGGCAATATCCATGCCGATGAGGTTTTTAAGATGGCGGAAAAATGGTTCGGGGGAATATCGTCGTATTCTGCAGGCCGCAAAGATTCAATTGAGCATGAGCCTGAACAGCAATCGGGACGTGCGGTGAAAGTCAACCGTGATGTGCCGGGCAATGTGCTGCTCCGCGCATATCATATTTGCGGGCGTCTGGATGCTGACTATCCGGCGTGCGACTTGCTTAGCGACGTGTTGGCCAACGGTCGTTCGTCGCGGTTTTTCCGTAATATTTTTGCGAAAGGAGGGCTTGTCTCGTCGATTGACGCGTCTGTAACGGGCGAATTGGATGCCGGTGTCCTGCTGATAAAAGCGCAATTGCTGCCGGGTGTTAGTTTCGATGCCGTGGAAAAAGCCATTGATTTGGAACTGGAAAAGGTGATTGAGGGTGATGTTTCTGACGGTGAAATAAAAAAGAATGCCAACAGGTTTGAGTCTAACCATCTTTTTTCTAACATCAATAATGACGAGCGCGCGTCTAATCTTGCGTACTATGAAATGCTCGGAGATGCTGATATGATAAATTTGGAGTGTGATAGATACAGGAATGTGTCGGGTCGGAAATTAGCTGAAGTCGCAGGCCGTGTTCTTAGAAAAGAGAATTGCTCTACGGTGTATTATGAGTCAAACCTTGTCTGAGATTATGTTGTATAACATGAAAACGCCTTTTTAGTGACGATGTGGGAATATTTTGGCATTTTCTTTTGTAGGTATAAATATTATCGTGTATATTTGAACGATATTTTGAAAGTTACGGCTGCTGTTTTGGCCGTATGAACCTAAACATAAAAGATATGGAATCGTGTGACAAGTCAGTTCTTGCCCAAGGGCAGAATAATGACGAAACCTTGAACCCCATTGTAGCGGATAGCCAACAGGAGGTTAATGATGTAGTAACAACAAATACAGAGGCTGTGCAATACAGCTCGATGACGAAAGAGCAACTGGTAGAAACATTGTCTGAACTTGTCGAGAAACCAGTGGACGAGGTGAAAGACGATGTCGGTGCTGTGAAACATGCTTTTTATGCCATACGGAAAGTGGAATTGGAAAAGGAGCTTGAGGCTTTTAAGGGAAATGGCAATGAAGAAGCAGCTTTTGCACCGAAGCCCGACGAGGCGGAAAACAGGCTTAAAGAATTGCTCAACAGATATAAAGAGCGCAGGGCTGAGCGTCTTGCCGCTCAAGAGGCCGAGATGCAGGCCAATTTAGATAAAAAACGGAAGGCTCTTGACGAATTGGAGGAGATTGTAAAGGATGCCGACAGCATAAATAAGCATTATCAGCAATTCCAGCAATT
This sequence comes from uncultured Porphyromonadaceae bacterium, assembly GCA_900550025.1. Lineage (GTDB taxonomy): Bacteria > Bacteroidota > Bacteroidia > Bacteroidales > Muribaculaceae > Limisoma > Limisoma gallistercoris. The sequence goes on from URQP01000051.1 coordinate 16,676, forward strand.
GCAGCAGGATTTCAAGACGGCAGGAGATGTCCCTCCTTCCGAGGATAAGGCTTTGTGGAAGCGTTATCAGACGGTGACGGAGCAATTCTATGATTTGTGGAAGATTAACCGCGAATTGCGCGATTATGATTTCAAGAAAAATCTTGAAGCGAAGTTGCTGCTTTGTGAAGCCGCGGAAAAGCTGTCGGAAGAGAAAGATGTCGTTTCCGCTTTCAAGAAATTGCAGGAGCTGCACAATAAATGGCGGGAAATCGGACCTGTGGTTAAAGATCTGAGGGAAGATTTATGGAAACGCTTCAAAGATGCCTCTACTGTAGTTAATAAGCGCCATCAAGACTTTTTCGAGAAGCGCAAGGCTGACGAGAAAGTCAACGAGGCTGCTAAAATCGCCATTTGCGAGGAAGCCGAGAAGATAGAGTTCAAGGATGTGGCTTCGTACTCTAAATGGAATGAGCTTACGAAGCAGATTATAGAGTTGCAGGAACGGTGGAAGACTTTGGGATTCGCTTCCCGGAAAGTAAATAACGAATTGTTTGCCAGATTCAGGAAAACGTGTGATGAGTTTTTTGCGAAAAAAGCGGAATTTTATAAGAAAGCGAAAGAGGAATCGGCCGAGAATTTGGCTAAGAAACAGCAGCTTTGTGAGCGTGCGGAGGCTTTGAAGGACAGCACGGACTGGAAGAAAACGACTGACGAATTCATCAAGCTTCAGAAAGAATGGAAGACCGTCGGTCCTGTTAGCAAGAGAAGCAATGATGCCGTTTGGAAACGTTTTATCACAGCTTGTGACTATTTCTTTGATAATAAGAATAAGAACAAGAGTAATGAGTCGAAAATAGAGGCGGAGAATCTTAAGGCAAAAAAAGAAATAATCGAAAAGCTGAAATCTCTTGATGAAAATATGCCTAAGGAAGAGGCTCGCCAATATTTGAAGTCTTTGTCGGCCGACTTTATGAAAATCGGCCATGTGCCTTATAAAGAAAAAGATAAGGTGTTCGACGAGTATAAAAAATTGCTGGATGCCGCATACGATAAGCTTGGAATAAGCGACAGCAAGGCGCGTCTTGACAGTTTCGCCGGAAGTGTTGAGGAATTGTCCTCCGACAAGAACCGTCTGTTCCGTGAGCGGGAGAAGCTGATGCGCCAATACGAGCAAAAGCGCAACGAGGTGAAGACTTACGAGAACAATCTTGGTTTCTTTAACATAACTTCTAAATCGGGAGGAAATGTCCTGAAAGAAA
>URQP01000052.1 GCA_900550025.1 uncultured Porphyromonadaceae bacterium
CCTACCATGAAAATTTCGTTAGGGTAGAGGAGTGAATGGCGTAATGCTATCAACTTCTTGGAATCAACAGGTGTCACCGACGCATAATCGCACATTTGGGCCGCAATCGTCTCTACTTTTTTTGTCTTCAAATCAATTTGGAATATGGGCGACGGTCCGTGATATGGCGCTATGAAATAAATGCTTTTGCTGTCAGGCGCCCATGCGATTGTGTTGACCGTATAGTCCCAGTCGGCTGTCAGGTCGGTTTTCTCTCCGGTTTTCATATCCATTACGAATATCCGGTTTTTGTCCGACTCGTAACCATCGCGTTCCATCGACAGCCATGCAAGTTTGTCGCCTTTTGGCGAGAATACCGGATTGGTGTCGTATCCCATCATGCCTTCCGTCAGATTTTTGGTCTGCTTGGTGGCTATGTCGTAAAGGTATAAATCTGAATTTGTCGACAAAGAATATTCTTTACCGGTCTTTTTGCGGGATACGTATACCACGCCTTTGGAGTCAGGAGTCCATGCCAATGACTCGATGCCTCCGAACGGTTTCATGGGCGATTCGTATGGCTCGCCTTCCATAATGTCGGTTATTCCGGACAGTTTTTCTCCGTCATAGTCGGCTATGAAAGGGTGTGGAATCTCCGTTACCCATTCGTCCCAGTGCTTATACATCAGGTCATCGACAATGATGGCGTTTGCCTTGTCCAAATCAGGGTATGTGTCGGTCACGGTCTTGCCGTATTTTACATTGCTGATGAAGAGCACTTTCTTTTCATCGGGCGAGAATATAAAACCTCCGATTCCCTTTTCCACTGATGATATTTGTTTACGGTTTGAGCCGTCAGCGTCCATTACAAACAGTTGCAGCCCATTGTCGGCTTTGTAGAGGAATGCGATTTGTTTTCCGCCGTTCAGCCATACCGCATTTGCTTCTGATTCTGTCGTGGTTGTGATTTGCCTGTTGTTTTTGCCGTCAGTGTCCATAATCCACAATTCTGTGTTGCCTTTGTTTGCGGCAAGGCTGGTGAATGTCACAGAATACAGGATTCCTTTCTTGTCGGGCGATAATTGTGGGTTGCCTACTTGCCCGAACGCTTCAATCAGCTCGGGCGTGAATTTTCCGTCTTTTACTTCAAAAGACGGACGGCCTATCAATTCTGCCGTTTCCGAGGCAGATACCGCTGTCCCGGCCGTAGCAAGCAGTGAAGCCATAACGATTGTAGTTTTTGTTAAATTCATATTACTTCTTTTTGTTATATATGTTGTTTTGTTTTTGCCATTTGTGGTTTGAACCGAACAGTTCTTTTAGTATGTCGTACCTGTTCAGTCTTGATAGCGATTTGCGTATGTCTCCGGCATATTCCTGCTTGTACCAGAAGAAATATTTCCGTTGATTCTGTTTTTCTTCAGGTGTTTTTGCCGTATAGATTTTCTCCATAGTGTATGGGTGGTACCCTGTGTAATATATTTCGGATGCCACGGTCATAGGTGTAGGGGTGAAGTCCTGCACCTGTTCCAAATGGAAATTGAGCTTTTTTGTGATTGCAGCCAATTCCGCCATGTCTTCTTCCGTACATGCGGGATGCGATGATATGAAATATGGTATGAGCTGTTGGCGCAAGCCGAATTTCTCATTCAGCTCGTCGAATGTCTTTTTAAACTTATAGAACAAATCGAAAGAAGGCTTGCGCATACATTTCAGCACGCGGCCGGATGTGTGCTCGGGAGCGACTTTCAGCCGTCCGGAGACGTGGTGCAGTATTAATTCTTCATTGTACCGCTTGTTGATTTTGTCGACTTTCGGATTCCGGTTGGCTGCCATCGACAGGTCGTATCTTACTCCGCTGCCTATGAATGATTTTTTCACGCCGTCGATTGCGTCCACTTCATGGTAGATGTCGAGCAGCGGCGCGTGGTTGTTGTCCAGATTGGGGCACGGTTGCGGATGAAGGCATGACGGCCGTGTGCATTTTTTGCATTTTTCCATGTCATAGCCGTGCATTTTGTACATATTGGCCGACGGCCCTCCTAAATCGGAGATATATCCTTTGAAATCGGGCATACCGGTTATCTGCCGCGCTTCTTTCAGTATCGACTTTTTGCTGCGCGAGGCTATGAATTTGCCTTGGTGGGCGGAGATGGTGCAGAAGGCGCATCCTCCGAAGCATCCGCGGTGCATATTTATTGAATGGCGTATCATTTCGTATGCCGGTATGGTCTTGCCGTTATAGCGGGGATGTGGCATGCGGGTGTAAGGCAAATCGAATGAAGCGTCGATTTCAGCCTCTGTCATTGGAGGGTACATCCGGTTGACTTTTATCACCCGGTTGCCGGTCGGTTGCCAAAGATTTCTGCCATGCCATCTGTTCGACTCTATTTCTATATGCTTGAAGTTTTCTGCTTGTTTCTTTTTGTCGGCCAAGCATTCTTCGTATGAATGGAGTATAAAATTGTCGTCTCCGTCTGATTCGTTTGGAATAAATTCTTTTTTAAGCGACACCACAGTCTGGGGTATGCCGGTCAATTCACGTATATCCGTTCCTGTTTCTATTTGCCTTGCAATCTCGGTAACGGCTTTTTCTCCCATTCCATAAACAAGCATGTCTGCTCCGCATTCCGAAAGGATTGAAGGCCGTAGCTTGTCTTGCCAATAGTCGTAGTGCGACAGCCTACGTAAAGATGCTTCTATTCCACCAGCTATCACCGGAGTGTCAGGAAATAATTTCTTCAGTATGCTGCAATATACTATCGTGGGATAGTCCGGGCGTGCGCCATGCCGGCCGTTTGGCGTATATGCGTCGTCGCTGCGTCTGCGCCGGGCGGCTGTGTAGTGGTTGACCATAGAGTCCATCGCTCCTGCCGATACTCCGAAAAACAGGCGCGGCTTGCCCAATTTCTTGAAATCCCGCAAATCGTCCTGCCAATTGGGTTGTGGAACTATTGCAACACGGTATCCTTCCGATTCAAGAACTCTGCCGATTACGGCGCATCCCATCGACGGATGGTCGATGTATGCGTCTCCTGAGAACAGGATTACGTCGATATAGTCCCATCCTCTGCTCTCGATTTCTTTTTTGCTCGTAGGCAGCCACGACTCAATATTGCCTGTCTTATGATTTTCCATTCAGCAAATCTTCCATTTTAAGCATTTCATCCCGGAGTTGTGCCGCCGAAAGAAAGTCCATGTTTTTGGCGGCGTCGAGCATGTCTTGCCGTGTCTTGGCAATGGCTTTCTGTAGCTCCTCTTTGGTCATATAGCTTACGACGGGGTCGGCAGCCGCGCGGATGTCTTCTTTCTTGTCGGGATATGTATATTTGTTTTGCGGAACAGATTTTTTGCTAGTATGTTGCTTTTCTGTCCTGTTGTCTTGGCCGATAATCGGTGTACGGTCTTTGATGATGGCCTTGGGGGTTATTCCATTTTTCTCGTTGTATGCCAGCTGTATGGAGCGGCGCCGTTCTGTCTCTTCGATTGTAAGCCGCATTGAGTCGGTGATTTTGTCGGCATACATTATGACTGTGCCGTTGAGGTTTCTTGCCGCGCGTCCTACTGTCTGTGTCAGCGACCTGTGTGAGCGCAGGAAGCCTTCTTTGTCGGCATCGATTATTGCAACTAACGACACTTCCGGCAGGTCGAGGCCTTCGCGCAGCAGGTTCACTCCGATAAGCACGTCGATTACCCCTGCCCTCAGGTCGTCGAGTATCTGTATGCGGTCCATTGTGTCGACGTCGGAGTGTATGTAGGCACAGTTTATGTCGAGTTTCGCAAGATATGAGGTCAGTTCTTCCGCCATTCGTTTTGTCAGTGTGGTCACTAATGTTCGCTCGTGGTTTTCGATGCGTCTTGTGATTTCTTCGAGTAAATCGTCGATTTGCCCTTTCGACGGGCGGACAATGATAAGCGGGTCGAGCAGCCCTGTAGGCCGTATCAGTTGTTCCACTATCACTCCCTCCGATTTTTCAAGTTCATAGTCGGCGGGTGTCGCGCTCACATATATTGTCTGGCCAGTGGCTGCCTCGAATTCCTCGAATTTAAGGGGGCGGTTGTCGATTGCGGCCGGCAGACGGAATCCATATTCGACAAGGTTCATTTTCCGGGATATGTCGCCTCCGTACATCGCGCGTATTTGTGGAATGGTGACATGGCTTTCGTCGATGATGGTCAGAAAGTCTTCGGGAAAATAGTCGAGAAGGCAGAACGGCCGCATTCCCGGTTCTCTGCCGTCGAAATAGCGGGAGTAGTTTTCTATGCCGGAGCAATAGCCTACTTCCCGAATCATTTCCACGTCGTAGGTTACTCTTTCGTATAGCCTTTTTGCCTCTATCTCCCTCCCTTCGTTGCGGAACATTTCAACTTGTTTGCCAAGGTCAATCTCTATTTGTCCGATGGCTTCCGCCGTGCGCTCTTTTGTCGTGACGAAGATGTTGGCGGGAAATATTTTGTAGCCTTCGAGCTCGCTTTCCACATACATCGTTTCCGGATTGAGCGCTGAAATTGATTCAATCTCGTCTCCCCAGAATATTATGCGTATTATTATTTCCTCGTAGGCAAGATACAGGTCGATTGTATCGCCTTTTACACGGAATTGTCCGCGTCCAAGTTCGTTTTCATTGCGTGAATACAGGGAATCGACCAGTTTGCGCAGCAACTCGTTGCGGGAAATTTGTTGCCCGACTTTTATTTCTACCACGTTCTTGTCGAAATCTTCGGGGTTGCCTATGCCGTACAGACATGATACGGACGACACGATGATGACGTCGCGCCGCCCTGACAGCAGTGCCGTAGTCGCCGCAAGGCGCAGCCGGTCGATTTCGTCATTTATCATCAAATCCTTCTCGATGTATTTGTCGGACGAGGGGATGTAGGCTTCCGGCTGATAATAATCGTAGTATGACACGAAATAGTGCACGGCATTGTCGGGAAAATAATTCTTGAACTCGGCATAAAGCTGCGCCGCGAGAGTCTTGTTGTGCGAAAGCACAAGGGTGGGGCGGTTAAGGCGTTCAATGACATTTGCCATTGTGAACGTCTTACCGGAACCGGTCACGCCGAGCAGAGTCTGGTATTTTGTTCCCTCTGCCGCGCATTTGCATAATTCGTCGATGGCTTGTGGCTGGTCGCCGGTCGGTTGATATTTTGAATGAAGTTTGAAATCCATTCTGTCTGATTATCTATTCGCCGGTATCGAATTTTTTTCTCACAAGGGAAAGCACCTCTTTTTTGTCTTTGTCGCAAAGGATAGCCTCATTGCGGTTTTTGCGGTTGATGTATTCAACTTCTTCAAGGGCGATAAGCAGGTTTCGCTCTATATTCATTGTTTCTCCGCCGCAGTTGTTATTTGTTGAGGTGATGTTAAAAAACTGGATGAACCAGTCTTTGTTCCTGTCAAGCCCGATTTGCCCGTTGATTATGTTGCATCCGAGATTGCCATGCAGTTTCAGTTCAGGAATGTCGATTATCAATGTCAATTCATTGCCTGTAATGCCTTTGCCATGGATTGACGACACTGCCCATGACCCTGACAGCACATCTGCATTGTGGCGTTTGGTGTGCATCACAGTTGTTCCTGCGGAGTCTTTCAAATCCATATAGTATAAATCCGATTTTTTGTAAATCGAGAAGGTCGCTGCGGCATTGATGGCGTTCAGGATGTTGTGCTCGTCGCTTACGGCGTCGCAGTGCCTTGTCGTGGTTATCACGTTGTAGAAGTCGATGCCGTTGTCGTTCTCGATGTTGAAACTTCCGTTTATATAGTTGCATCCCGTGAATCCGTAAATGCGTCCTTCTTTCGGGCTGAAGTCAATGTATGCCCTTTCGTCCATAGCGTCGATGTCCTTTCCGCCGGCATTGAGTATAATCCATTCTCCTTTTACTCTTTGCTTTTGGTCGGGTACGGCAATCTTATCAGAACGTGTCTGTTCTTCTGTTATCGGCTCGTTGACATATTCTATTTTTGAAGTGTCTTTATTTGCAGTCTTGCAAGAAAGCATTAGGCAAAGACAGGCAATTGCCGTTATATGAATTGTTGTTTTCATTTTTAACTGTTTTATCGTTTTTAATCATTCGTCCACCCAATGTTTCCGTATCGGATATTTTACGGGGCGTATCAGCAGCCTTAAAGACGTGGTGTAGAAAATATAAGCCCATATCCAATTTATCAGCACGTTGACCTTGTTGCGCATTCCTAATATCGAAATCAGATGTACGAACATCCATACAAACCATGCCGGGCGGCCGTAGAGATAGGAATATTTCAGGTCGCACACTGCCCGGTTACGGCCGATGGTAGCCATTGATCCTTTGTCTACATAGTGGAAAGGTTTTGTGCCCTTTTCTCCGTTGAGCATGGCTGAAAGGCACGTGGCTTGCTGGATGGCTACTTGCGCCAGTTGCGGGTAGCCTTTGGGATGCGATTCGTCGCACAGCATGGCTATGTCGCCGATGGCATATATGTTGTCGTATCCCTTGATGTTGAATTTCCCGTCAATGACATATCTGTTGCCTCTTGCTATGGCGTCGGATGCGATGCCTTGTATTGTGTTGCCCGTAACTCCGGCAGTCCATATCAGGGTCTCGCAGTAGATGTCTTCTCCGTTGGATAAATGCACGATGTTGTTTTCGTAAGATTCCATCATGCTGTTAAGCCGGGTTTCTATCATAAGATGTCCGAGATATGTTTCCGCGTCTTTCGATGCCCTTTCGCTCATTGTGCGTAGGTAGCGGTCTGTGCCTTCTATGAGGATTACCCTCACGTCGTCTTTGTCGATTTCCGGATATTCGCGTTTCAGGATGTAGCGTTTCATCTCACCTAACGCGCCGGCTATTTCTACACCGGTAGGGCCGCCTCCGATGACAACGAAGCTGAGCAATTCCTTTTTTCTTTTTTTGTCTGTGGTTATGCAGGCTCTTTCCAGTCTGTCCAGAATCTCGTTCCTTAGGCGTATGGCCTCGGCAGTGGATTTCAAAGTGTGCACTTTCTCTTTCAGCCCCGGATTGTTGAAGAAGTTGTTTGTTGTGCCGGTGGCGATTATGAGCTTGTCATAGTGCATTTCTTCGAACTGTGTCTTGACAACGTTTTTCTCCGGAATGATGGCTGAGACTTGCCCGAGGTGGAAATTCACGTTCTTCAGCCTTCTCATTTCGCGGCGGAAGGGGAAAGATATGCTGCTCGGCTCCAGTCCGGAAGACGCTATCTGGTAGAATAATGGCGGAAAGCAATGGAAATTGTGCTTGTCGATGATTGTTATTCTGTATTTGTTCTTGTCTAATTTCTTTGCGAGATGCAAGCCTGCGAATCCTCCGCCGATTATTACTATGTGTTCAAAAGAATTTTGTTCCATAAGTTGTTTAAATATATGATAATAACGCAATCGTTATTAAAAAGTTTAAGATAAACTTTATTATCCGTATGCAAAGGTACGGAAAATAAACTTTTTGCATTACATTTGCATTGTTAAATTATATAAGTGGTAATGTCAGGAATACATAAGTCGGTATGCTGTGCGGTTGTAGTTATTCTCACATTGTTTCTTGCCCCTGTGCGGCTGAATGCCCAGATAAACACGGAACAGGTGATGACAATCGGAAAGAATGCCTTATATTTTGAGGATTATATCCTTTCTATACAATATTTCAATCAGGTGATTGCCGTGAAGCCGTATTTGGCCGAGCCTTATTTTTTCAGAGGTGTGGCAAAGTTCTATCTTGAGGATTATAAAGGCGCTGAAAGCGATTGCTCGCTTGCGATAGAGCGCAATCCTTTCATTGTCGACGCTTATCAGGTAAGGGGTATATGCCGGCAGATTCTGAACGATGACAAGGGGGCTATCGCGGACTATGATGTCGGGCTGGAATATCTTCCGGAAAATAAGACATTCTTGCTCAATAAGGCGATTGCCCAGCAGGAGATTGAGGATTATGAGGGTTCCGGAGAAACGTTCAAGACACTGCTGTCGTATTATCCTAAATACGACAATGCTTATTTGGGGCTTGCGGAGCTGCAGTTGTCGCAAGGCGACACTATCAGCGCGCTGGACAACATCTCGAAGTGCATTGAGTTGAATAAGAACAACTCTGACGCTTTTGTCATGCGGGCAAGCGTGTATATTAAGAATAAGGATAATTACAGGAAAGCTTTGGACGATATGGACGCGGCCATCAAATTGCAGCCGAAGCAGGCGGATTTTTTTGTCAACCGCGCTTTCCTTAAATATAATCTTGATGATTATTTTGGCGCGATGGCCGATTTTGATTATGCCATCAGTCTTGAGCCTTCAAATATGGCCGCGCATCTTAACAGGGGGTTGCTCCGTATGGAGGTGGAGGACAACAACAAGGCAATCGAGGATTTCACGTTTGTGATAAATCAGGAACCTGATAATTATATGGCTATATACAACCGGGCCATGCTTTATCAGAAAACCGGACAGCATAAGTTGGCTATCGCGGATTTCGACCGAGTCATAGAGCAGTATCCTACTGTGGCGATGTTGTATTTCGACCGTAGCGAGAGCAAGCGTCTGTCGGGTGACATGAATGGCGGAGAGCGGGATTATTACAAATCCCGTGAATTAAGCCGTCAGGTTGCCGATAATAAGCTTGGTGAGTCGGAGGAGATGGAAGAGGAAAAAGAAGATTCTCCCAATTCTGTCATAAAGCGGTTCAAGAGTATGGTCGCTGTTGAAAACGAAAAGGTCGTGAAGCCGGAATATGACAATAAGTACCGTGGCAAAGTGCAGAACTACAATGCGCCTGTGAATATCGAGAAGGAATATATCCTGTCTTATTACGATAAGTTGTCTGAATTGCGGACCAACGCTTATTATCAGAAAGAGCTTGACGAACTTAATTCAAGCCATTATTTGCGTGACAAATTGTATGTGACTAATGTAGAGCCGAAGCTGTCGGAAGAGCAGATTCAGACGCAGTTCAGCCTGATAAGGCATTATTCCAGCCTTCTTTCCGCGTCGGAAAAGCGTCCGGTGGATTTCTTCGGCCGCGCGATAAGTTATTTCTTGGTGAAAAATTATGACGGAGCCGTCGAGGATTTGTCAAAAGCCATTGAGCGGAGCCCTCAATTTGCGTTGGCTTATTTTGCCCGGGCTATGGCCCGCTACGGGCAGTTGGGTGTCGAGGAAAGCTCTAAGGCTGTGTCGGAGTCAGGCGCGCGGAAAGCTGATTTCGGAATGCCGGATGTTGAAGCGATGAAAGAACGCCAGCTATTGGATTTGGTAATTGAAGATCTTGACAAGGTTATAGAATTGTCGCCAAACCTTGTGTATGCCTACTTCAATAAAGGGAACATATATATAAAGAGGCATGATTATACGTCGGCAATCTCATGCTTTACGGATGCGATTAATATAAAATCGGATTTTGGAGAGGCTTATTATAATAGAGGTATGATGTATCTCCAGCTTGGCAATATGGAAAAAGGCGTGGCTGATTTGAGTAAGGCTGGCGAATTGGGGATATTATCGTCGTATTATGTGTTGAAGCGGATGAGAAGGTGATTTGTGAAGAAAAAAAAGGAAAAAGTTTATTAACTTGCGATTATTGTATACTTTTGTACCCGAATCATGCGTTCGTTGTATTTATGCAATGATTAAAAAGAATAGATTATGAATATTAAGTTTCCAGATGGAAGTATCAAGCAATTTGACGACGGGACTACTCCGTTGCAAATTGCCGAAAGTATCAGTCCGAGGCTGGCACAAGATGTGTTGGCGGCTACTGTGAATGGTGAAGAATGGGATTTGACTCGTCCGATTGTAGAGGACGCGGAATTGAAGCTCTTCAAATGGGATGACCCTGAAGGCAAGCACGCTTTCTGGCACACATCCGCGCATTTGCTCGCAGAGGCTTTGCAGGAGCTGTATCCCGGTGTGAAATTCGGCATAGGTCCGGCTATTGAGAACGGATTCTATTATGATATTGATCCGGGCGACAATGTGATAACAAGTGCCGAGTTCCCGAAGATTGAGGCCAAGATGATGGAGCTTGTTGCAAAAAAAGAACAAGTAGTGCGCAAGGACATTACCAAGGCAGACGCGTTGAAAATGTTCGGCGACAGAAATGAAACGTATAAATGCGAGCTCATAAGCGAGCTTGAGGATGGGCATATAACTACTTACACGCAGGGCGCGTTCACTGATTTGTGCCGTGGCCCGCATATCCCTAATACCGGTGCGATAAAGGCTGTGAAGGTGCTTTCGTTGGCGGGCGCTTATTGGCGTGGCGACGAGAAGCGTAACCAGTTGGTTCGCGTATACGGCATTTCGTTCCCTAAGAAGAAGATGCTCGACGAGTATCTGGTAATGCTTGAAGAGGCTAAGAAACGCGACCACCGTAAAATCGGAAAGGAAATGGAACTCTTCATGTTCTCGGAGACAGTTGGCAAAGGTCTTCCGATGTGGTTGCCCAAGGGAACGGAGCTGCGTTTGCGCTTGCAGGAATTTTTGAGAAAAATACAGCGCAGGTATGACTATCAGGAGGTTATAACACCGCCGATAGGTAACAAGATGCTTTATGTGACATCAGGTCACTATGCAAAATACGGAAAAGATTCATTCCAGCCTATCCACACTCCGGAGGAAGGCGAGGAATATTTCTTGAAACCGATGAACTGCCCTCACCACTGTGAGATATATAAAAACACTCCTCATTCATATAAGGAATTGCCGTTGCGGATAGCGGAATTCGGTACGGTATGCCGCTATGAACAGAGCGGTGAGCTGCATGGACTGACCCGGGTACGTAGCTTTACGCAGGACGATGCCCACATATTCTGTCGTCCAGACCAAGTGAAGGATGAGTTCCTCCGCGTTATGGACATCATTTCGATAGTGTTCAAGTCTATGAAGTTCGACAACTTTGAAGCGCAGATTTCATTGCGCGACAAAGTGAACAGGGAGAAATATATCGGCTCTGAGGATAATTGGGACAAGGCGGAGCAGGCCATAATCGAGGCGTGCGAGGAGAAAGGCCTTAAGGCACGTATAGAGTATGGCGAAGCCGCGTTCTATGGACCTAAGCTCGATTTTATGGTTAAAGACGCGATTGGCCGCCGTTGGCAGTTGGGTACTATCCAAGTCGACTACAATTTGCCGGAGCGTTTCGGCCTTGAATATACAGGGGCTGACAATCAAAAGCATCGTCCCGTGATGATTCACCGTGCTCCGTTCGGCTCGATGGAGCGTTTCGTCGCTGTATTGTTGGAGCATACGGCCGGGAATCTTCCATTGTGGCTCGCTCCTGAGCAGGCTGTGATATTGCCGATTAGCGAGAAATTCAACGACTATGCCGAGTCTGTGAGAAAACAGCTTGCGGAGAAAGGCATCAGGGCGACTGTTGATAACCGCAACGAGAAAATCGGCAAGAAAATACGTGACAATGAGTTGAAGCGGATTCCGTATATGCTTGTTGTCGGAGAAAAAGAAGTTAATAATAGTGAAATTTCGGTAAGAAAACAAGGCGAAGGCGACAAGGGTTCTGTTAAAATTACTACCTTTGCCGAGAATTTTTCTCGAGAAATTGAGGAAATGACAAATTATTAATACAACTGAATGGCTAAAACACCACTTGGACCGGGGCAAAACAACAACCCTCAAAAAAAAGACAACAAGAAAGACGCGTATGCTATAAACGAGCATATCAGGGCTGAGCAAGTCCGTCTTGTAGGTGAGAATGTTGAACAAGGCGTTTATTCACTGAGGGATGCGTTGCGGATTGCGGAAGAGCAAGAATTGGATTTGATAGAAATCTCTCCTAATGCCAATCCTCCTGTCTGTAAGATTTTGGATTACCAAAAATTCTTATATCAGCAGAAAAAAAGGTTGAAGGAGCAGAAAGCTAAATCCACGAAGGTCGTTGTCAAGGAGATTCGTTTCGGCCCGCAGACCGATGACCATGACTATAATTTCAAACTGAAGCATGCCATCGGATTCTTGAAAGAAGGCGCGAAAGTCAAGGCGTATGTCTTTTTCAAAGGCCGGTCGATTTTGTTTAAGGAACAGGGTGAGGTGTTGTTGCTCCGTTTTGCGAACGATTTGGAAGAATATGGCAAGGTGGAACAGATGCCTGTGTTGGAAGGGAAGCGTATGATTATTATGCTTACTCCTAAGAAAAAATGATATAAAGCTTAAAAGCGATATAAACAAACAGTAATTAAAAACAAAACAAAATGCCAAAGGTTAAGACTAATTCCGGTGCCAAAAAGAGGTTCGCCCTTACCGGATCAGGAAAAATTAAAAGAAAGCATGCTTACAAAAGTCACATTTTGACTAAAAAGACAAAAAAGCAGAAAAGAAATTTGGGTCACTTCACGGTGATTTCTTCTGCCGACAGAAAGAATGTGCGTAGCTTGTTGGCTATGAGATAAGCAATCTTTATTTACTTTTAATTACAGAGATTTTATTGAATTTATTAACCGGAGTGTTTAGCAACGAAAGTGCAAATTTTGCCGCTAACGCTCAAAAAACAAAACAAAATGCCAAGATCAGTAAATCACGTAGCATCAAGAGCTAAGAGAAAGAAAATTTTAAAACTTACGAGAGGCTATTACGGTTGCCGTAAGAATGTATGGACTGTCGCTAAGAACACCTTGGAAAAGGGTTTGACTTATGCGTACCGTGACCGTAAGAACAAAAAACGCAACTTCCGCGCTTTGTGGATTCAGCGTATCAATGCTGCCGCGCGCTTGGAAGATCTTTCTTATTCGAAGTTGATGGGATTGATTCATAAGGCAGGCATCCAAATCAACCGTAAAGTGTTGGCAGATTTGGCTGTTAACAATCCTGCAGCTTTCAAAGCTATTGTAGATAAGGTTAAAAACGCTTAAAAAGGCGTGGATATTTTAAAGCCTCCTGAAAAGGGGGCTTTTTTTATGACAAAAAATTTGGATAACTGAAAGCTGATAATTATATTTGCAGTAGATAAAAGAGGAAGAAATTACCCCACATCAAAGCAGATTGGGAAACTCATCAAATTATATGAAATGCCGAGACAAATTCTTTCTCTAATGGCGGGCCTCATTCCGTAAGGAAGTCGAAAGACCGGAGGATTACAAAAGTGGAGGAATTCTCAAATCCTGTTTATCGGAGTTTCAGCACACTCTTTGATGTGGTGGATATATAGATGGCAGAGGGTGAAAGCTCGCTGCCATTTTTGTAGTTATGAATAACGAGTTTTTTACATACGGACTGCTTTGTTTCACGTCGTTTTTCACGCTGGTCAATCCTTTGAGCATTATGCCGGTGTTCTTGACGATGACTCAAAGCCTCGACGATAAGGAGCGCGCGAGGATTGCCAAGAAGTCTACTTTTGTGGCTTTCATTATACTTGTGGCATTTACGGTATGCGGTCAGTTCTTATTCAAGTTTTTCGGAATATCGACAAATGGTTTCAGGATTGTCGGAGGTTTCATAATATTCAAGATAGGATATGATTTGCTTCAGGCGAAATTTCCGAGGGTGAAAGTGGCTGCCGAAGAAATCAAGGAGTATTCCGACGACATATCTATCACTCCGTTGGCCATACCGATATTATGCGGGCCGGGTGTCATTGCAAACGGAATCATTTTGATGGAAGATGCCGTGGAAATGTGGAAGAAGGTGATATTGGTCGGTATCATAGGGCTGATATTCCTTTTGGCATACGTGATATTAAGGGTGTCTTCGAGGCTGGTGAACTATTTGGGTGAAACAGGTCTTAATGTGATGATGCGTCTTATGGGGCTGATTTTGATGGTGCTTGCTGTGGAATGTTTTGTGAGCGGGCTGAAACCGATTATAACAAGCATGATAAGTTCCGCTTTTTAAAAAAAATTGCCCAGTGGCGTGAACAAAAGAGAAGTCGGCAATGTTATACTATAAATTTAAAACTTAAAGTTATGAAACCGTTGCATGTGATTTTAGCAGTTGTAGGAGGCGTAATCGCCGGTGCTGCTGTAGGTTTATTGTTTGCGCCTGAAAAAGGTTCGGATATGCGTGCAAAAATTGCAGACTATCTGAGATCTAAGAAAATTAAATTGAAAAAAGACCAGTTGGATGAGTTGACTGAGGAAATTTCAAAAGAACTGTAATCAATAGATATTATTATGAATAAGAGTGTAGGTATTATTTCAGCTTTTTTGGGAGGCGCGCTTGTCGGAGCCTCGATAGCTCTCCTTTTTGCGCCGGAGAAAGGTGTGGACACGAGAGCCAGAATCAAAGCTTTGTTGAAATCGAAGGGCATTGATTTCTCTGATGACGAGGTGGAGAAATTGGTGGAAGAAATTTCAGACGAGGCGGATAACCAGTAAATTAATTGAATTATAGCGGGCAGTGATGCGTCGGCATTACTGCTTGCTATATATGTTTTGGAGTCTATGGCATTGAATGATGGAACATATAAGACACTCTTTTCCGAGTTGAAAAAGTATCTGTCCCTGAAAGCTGATTATTATAAGCTTACCGGGGTGGAGAAGTTGTCATTGCTGCTGTCGGCAATAGCAGTTGCGCTCATTGCTACGGTGTTGGCGCTTATTGCATTGTTTTATCTCACATCGGCATTGCAGTCGTATATCGGCCAAATGATAGGGATGCCTCTGTCGTATGTGATAATAGCTGTTGTATATATAGTATTGGGCGTATTGGTGGTTGTGTTTAAGAAATCGCTGATTGTAAATCCGATATGCCGGTTAGTCTCTAAAATCTTTCTTGATAAAAAATGAATTTTATGGAAGGGAAAAAGGGCACTATGGAAAAATGGCGCGGATATACGATAGATGAAATCCAATATCAAAAAGCTATTACGCTCTTGCGCTTGGAAATGCAGAAAGAGCGCATACAAGCCATGAAAGACGGAATGTTTACGTCTGTGTCGCAAAACAGGCTGGGTAAAACATTTTCGGCGGTTTACTCTTATAAAAATCTTTTTGCGTATGTCTTTGCCGGTTATAAGTTGTATGCTGCATTGCGGCGGTTGCGCGACAAATTCAGGCGCAAAAGATAGAATGCTCTTTTAGATGTAAGGATTGTTTGTCTTTTCAAAACCGATTGTGCTGTTTTCCCCATGCCCGGGATAGATTGTAGTTGTTTCCGGTAGATTCATAAGCCTCCCGGTTACGCTGCGTATCAAAGTCGCATAGTCCCCGCCCGGCAAGTCCGTTCTGCCGATGCTTTGCCGGAAAAGCGCGTCTCCGGTAAATACGCAGTCTGATTGGTTGCAGTAGAGTGCTATATGCCCTTTGGTATGTCCCGGGACATATATCACAGATAGGCTTTCATCTCCTATTTTTATAGTGTCATTGTCGTTCAGATGTATGTCGATTGAAAGCGGATTGCCATTGTAGCTGAGTCCGAACATTTGTGCTTGTTCGCATACGTGCTTTGCTAAATACTCGTCCTCTTTGTTGCATTCGGATTTTAATCCGAATGTGTGTTTTATGAATCCGTTTCCCGCAATGTGGTCGATATGCGCGTGCGTGTTTATTAAATGGCGGAGGTTCAACTGATTGTCTGTCACGAATTTTAAAACTGCGGAATTTTCATAATCAGACATCATTCCCGGGTCGATTATTGCTGCTTCTTTCGACTTGTCCCATACTATGTATGTGTTTTCCCCGAAAGGGTTGAAGATTAATTTCTTTATGGTAAGCATCTTTTTTATGTTAGGGGAGTGGTATGTAAATTATTTTTTTTGTGGAGAAATATTCTTCCTCAAAGTATTCCGACAGATTGGTAATAATTTTTTCTTGTCTTATTTTAGACAATTCTTCGTTTAGCTCTCCGCCTTTGAGGCATATTAATCCGTTTGGGATGCTGTTTATGCACGATGGCTTGATTTTGTTCCTGACGGACGTTACAAGACTGTCGAGCTGCATTACAGCGCGCGACACGACAAAATCGAATTTCTCTTTCACTTCGGCGATGTCGCAATGCCGGAAATCTACATTTTTCAGACCTATTCTGTCCGCAATGTCTTTTGCGACATTTATTTTCTTCCCGATTCTGTCGATTAGCAGAAAGTTGGTTTCAGGAAACAGGATGGCAAGAGGGATTCCCGGAAATCCTCCTCCTGTTCCTAAGTCAAGCACGTATGAGCCGTCTTTGAAGTCGGTAAATTTGGCGATGCCCAATGAGTGAAGCACGTGGTTGGTATATAAATTGCCAATGTCTTTTCTTGAAATGACATTGATTTTTGCATTCCAATCAGGGTACAGTATCCCTAATTCTTCGAATTGCCGTATTTGTTCTGGCGACAAATTCTTGAAGTATTTTAAAATCTCATCCATTTTCGGTGTTGATTAAGAGAATAAATTGCTGTGGAAATCTTGCCTGATATACGGTTTTAAGACATTGTAGTCAAGCTCTATTTCAACTTTCCCTATGGCATAGCAGGCTATTTCAAAGGGTTCGTAACAGAATACTATTCCTTTGTCGGTAAAATAAAAATTGTTGCTTGCCGATAAATTGTCGATGTTGAAATATCCTAATTCAATCAATTGCGATTGGTCGCTTACTTTTTCTTGTTGTATCAGGCGTTTTTTTAGCAAGTCGCTGACAATGCTGATATCTTTGTCGTTGAAAATGTCTGTCAGGTTTATTCTTTCCATTGTTTGTGCCTCAAATGAATAATAACGGCTTGTCAGTATTCTTTGCTTGCCGTTTTTCTCCATTTCCGATGTTTTGAGGAAACACCATATCCGGTCGCTTCTATATGTGGGGGCGATTATGTTTGTTATTCTGTATTTGGTCTTTTGATTCGTGCTTGAAGGTGCCGCAATGTCGTTACGGTAGATGTCGAGTATTCCGGAGGTATATTTTTTTATGGCTTCCGGAAGCATCAGCGAATCATTGTCCATGTCGAAAATGTTTTTTATCAACAAGCGGATTGTTTGTCTTTGATTTTCTGAACCGTCCGCAGATGATGGCATCACGGCGTATGTATATGCCGTGATTTCGTTTCCGGCGGCGTCGGTTATTGAATCGGTGTATGACAGTGTGTCCAATTCCAGACAACCGTCGTCTTTGCTCGGATTATTTTTTCCGGCATCATTGCAGCCTGAAATTATGGAGGCTGTGAATGCCAGTATCATGGCAACGGCTATGGTTGCCGGTTTTATCTTGAATTTATTCATATAAGTGCCTTTGTTAAGGTTTCGATGGTTGTGTCCATTGATAATGTAAAATTATTAATAATCTTTGATAGGCCAAAATTTATTTATGGATTATTGAATGGATATAATTATGTATATTTGCATCAAATATGATTTCTATATGCTGAGGATAGGTAAGTTCAATAATCTTAGAGTCGTGAAGACAGTGGATTTCGGTGTGTATTTGGATGGTGGAGAATACGGTGAGATTCTTATGCCGCGGAAATATGTCCCGGAAGGATTGGCAGATGGCGGCGAAGTTGAGGCTTTTGTCTACTTTGACTCGGAAGACAGGATAATAGCCACTACAGAACGTCCGCTTATCGAGGTAGGGGAGTTCGGTATGCTGACGGCTGTCTCGTCGACGAGGTTCGGCACTTTTATGGACTGGGGCTTGCTGAAGGATCTTTTAGTGCCGTTCAGGGAGCAGCAGACACCCATAAAGGTGGGTGACAAATGTGTGGTATACGCTTATTTCGACCATGAGTCGAAGCGTATAGTCGGCTCTACGAAGCTGAACAAATATGTGGGGAATAAGATTCCGAAATATAATGTCAACGACACGGTGGACTTGCTTGCCGTGCAAAAAACAGATTTAGGCTTCAAGGTGATTGTCGATAATCTGTTTTGGGGATTGATTTATAATAATGATTTGTTCGACCCAATTTATCCGGGCGACAGGTTGCAAGGATATGTGAAGAATATCCGGGACGACGGTAAGGTCGATGTTACCATCAGAGGCAGTGGCGACCGGGGGTTTTCGTTGGTAGACAGA
>URQP01000053.1 GCA_900550025.1 uncultured Porphyromonadaceae bacterium
GAGCCTTTGCCGATGGCGTCGCTTTCGTTGCGGAGGCGGTAGTCGAATATGTATTCTTCGCGTACCGTGTAGAATAGAGGGTCGCCTCCCCATACGCAGTTGAGGAAATTGCTGTCGTCAGTGCCCGACGAGCGCAGCAGGCAGTATTGCAGCAGTACGTCGCTGCCGGTGAGGTCGCCGGCCGATATGTCCGAGGCGTTGCCATACACTATGCAGTTGTTGAAACGGGCTGTCATCAGCGGATTGTCGTAGATTTTCTCGTCCGGCAATACGTACCATAGCGACAATATGGGGCTTGTCACGGCATCGAAAAGATAATAATTGGCAAATGTGCAGTTGTTGAAAGTGTGCTTGCCTCCGGTGAGGTCCACTACGCCGTCTTTCGAGTCTGAGAACTCGCAGCCGTCGGCATCTATCCACGAATGGCGGGAGGTGAGCACCGAGCCTGCCGAATTGTGGAGCACGGAATTGAATATGTATAGTTTCCTGCGGTCGAGTGCCCCGCAAGAGTCGGCCACTACTCCGGTGGTGGAGCCTTTCATTACCAAATACCTGAACTCGTTGCCGAAGCTCTGGCGTTCGAGCAATATGCCGTCCCATTGCCCGGCCATGAGGTCGAACGGTATTTCTCCGGCCACGTTGTCGAGACGGTCGGCACGCAGCGTGACCGGCAGGTCCTGTTCTCCGGCGGCAATCAGCGAGCCACGCACTTTTATCCGTGCCTTGTCGTGGAAGTAGACAGTAGTGGCGGCCGGTATGGTAAGTGTCGCCCCTTCTTCCACCACTATGCTGTCCATCACGCGGTACGGTCGGTCGGTCGTGAGGGTGGTGTTTTCTGTTATATGCCAGTTACGCACGGTGTTGGCGTTTTGTCCGGCGGCACGGAGTACGACGGTCTGTTCCACTCCGTTGGTTTGGAAGCGCAGGTTGCCGTAGATGTCGAACGGCAGGTTTTCGTTGCTTGTGTCGATGTGCGTTTCCACGAACACGTAAATGCTGTCTTCCCCTCTGACCTCGATGTCGTTGAATTCCTCTCCGCTGCGTCCGTCCACATTGAGGTAGAACCGCGCGCCTTCCGGGATACCGTCGAGGTATATCCGCGAGATGTTGAGCTGTTTTTTATGGCGGTTGTAGACGAGGAAGCGTTTTGTCGCCGTGGTCTCGCCGGTGAACACGGTGTCGAAGCTGAGCGTGTCGGTCGAGAACTCGAGCAGGTCGTTGCTGCTTGTCGTGAAGCCGTCCTCGATGCACGACGAGACGCACAGCGCGATTGTCGCGCATATGGTGAACAGTAGTTTCTTCATCCTATAAAATGCTTATGAATTAAATAACGTTTTTCCGCCGTTATTATTGCATAATCCCGACAGAGCATACAGCGGAACGATAATTGGCTGTAAATGTTTGGGTTGTGTGCAAAGATATGTTGTTTCTGACGAAAATCCAAACCGAAATATTACGCGGGCTTGGGATAAGAGATGGGATAGAACCAGTTGCTATGCAGCCTTGAAGAGGCCGCGCTTAGTATTGAACGGGGGAGTTGAGAGAAAATTGCCACTCAACTCTCAACCTTGATCCCTCAACTTTCAATGCAGGTAATATTGCCGGAAATGAACATTGGGGCGGGGCTTCTTGTTTTATAATCAAAACATAATGATATGGAAAAGATTGGTGTTTTCAAGGCGATATTTGTTGCCGGTACTTTGATGGCAGCGGCTTCTGCTGATGCTTGTACAGGCATAACTTTGCAGTCGGCCGACGGCTCCACGGTGGTTGCGAGGACGATAGAATGGGGCGGGAGCGACCTGAACAGCCGTTATGCCGTCGTGCCGCGCGGCTACAGCCAGCAGTCGTATGTTCCGGGGGCTAAGGACGGTATGAAGTTTACGGCGAAATATGGATATGTGGGGCTTTCTGTCGAGCAGGAGGAGTTCGTTGCCGAAGGAATCAACGAGGAAGGTCTTTCCGCCGGGCTTTTTTATTTCCCGCGCTATGGGCGGTATGTCGATTATGACGCTAAGCGGAAAGATAAGTCGATAGCCGATTTGCAACTCGTTTCCTACATATTGGGAAGCTGTGCCACGGTTGAGGATGCGGAAAAGGCTGTTGCCGCTGTGGATATAGTTGCGATAGATCCGCGGGCATCCACTGTGCATTGGCGTTTTGCGGATGCCTCCGGGAGGCAGGTTGTGCTGGAAATCGTGGATGGCAAGGCGCATTTCTATGAAAATGAACTGGGCGTGCTGACCAATTCGCCCGGTTTCGAGTGGCAGCTCACTAATCTCAACAACTATGTGAATCTTTTTCCGGGCTCGGCGAAGCCGCAGAAGCTGGGTGCGGCCGATTTGACGGCGTTCGGCGCGGGCAGCGGATTCCTCGGGATGCCCGGCGATGTCACTCCGCCGTCGCGTTTCGTGCGTGCCGCTTTCTATCAGGCTTCCGCACCGAAGCTTCCTAAGGCGGGAGATGCCGTGTTGCAATGTTTCCAGATTCTCAACAATTTCGACATACCGGTAGGCATAGAGTCGCTTCCGGGCGAGCCGGTGGCCGATATACCGAGTGCTACGCAATGGACTTCGGCTACCGACATTGCGGGGCGCAGAATCTATTACCGCACTATGTACGACAGCGCGATACGTTGCATCGACCTGCGCTCAATCGACTTCTCGAAAGTCGGCTACCGCTCCGTGCCGCTCGACGCGGTGAAGCGCCAGCCGGTCACTATGATTACCGTTGCGGATTGAAATTGCTCAGCAATTGAGCAAAAATACACTGAAAATGCTCACACGTTGAGCATTTTTTTCGTATATTTGCATTGTCTGATATTAAAAAAGAGGATTATGGATAAGTTGCAAGACAGATTCAGCAAATTGCTGGCAGAGACTGGTACGGCTTTTCACCGCTATATGTACGCCCGTATTGATTGGAGGAGCCGGTTGATAGGGCTTACAGGTCCGCGGGGTGTCGGCAAGACTACTCTTGTTTTGCAATATGCCAAGGAGAATCTGCCGCGGGAATGTTCGTTGTATGTGACGGCTGAAGATTTCTATTTTGCCGACCATAGGTTGCTTGACCTTGCCGACTCGTTTTCCAGACAGGGCGGTAAATATCTGATTATAGATGAGATTCATCGCTATAAGGACTGGTCTAAGGAATTGAAACTGATATATGATTATCATCCCGAACTTAGTGTGGTTTTCACCGGTTCCTCTGTGCTTGACATTAACAAAGGGGCGGCCGATTTGAGCCGCCGTGCCGTGATGTACAATATGCAAGGACTTTCGTTTCGGGAATATTTGAATCTTTTTCACGGTTTTGATTTTCAAACTTACACCTTTGATGAAATTTTGAGGTTGAAAAATGATTTCCCTGCGGATTTCCGTCCTTTAAAATATTTTCGTGAGTACCTGGAGCGTGGGTATTATCCGTTTGCAGGGGATAACTATGGCTTGCGTCTGATGCAAGTTGTAAATACTGCATTGGAGTCCGACATCCCTCAATATGCCGGGATGAATGTCTCTACCGGGCGTAAGTTGAAGCAATTGTTGGCGGTGATTGCTAAAAGCGTGCCTTTCAAGCCTAACGTAAGCAGCCTTGCAACGGTGTTGAATGTGAGCCGCAACAGTGTGGCGGATTATTGTATGTATATCGAGGAAGCCGGGCTGATAGCGCAACTGCGCGATGATACCGGCGGGATACGCGGATTGGGAAAAGTGGAGAAAATTTATCTCGACAATACGAATCTGATTTATGCCCTTGGTCGTGAAAATGCCGAGATTGGGAATGTCAGGGAGACATTTTTCCTTAATCAGGTCAGGGTGATGCAGGATGTTGTTGCCTCTTCAGTGTCGGATTTTGTGGTTGATGGCCACACTTTCGAAATCGGCGGCCGCAAGAAAGGCAAGAAGCAGATTGACGGGATGGCTGACGCTTTTGTCGTGAAGGACGACATCGAGTATGGGTATGGCAATGTCATCCCTCTTTGGCTCTTCGGTTTCAATTATTGATGTTTTCAAATCGGTCACGGTAGTTGTTCGAGGGTGGCTTTGAGGGTGTCCTCGATTTCGTTGTAGAATCCGCGGGCTATCACTTTGCCTTCGGGCGATATGAGGATGGCGAAAGGAACGCCCGGCAGGTAGAGCTCGTCGTCGATGTATGCGTTGGCGGGATTCTCTTTGTAGACGGTCGGCCATTTGTGTGCCGCGAGGCTGTCGATTTGCTCCGTCAGGTATTCGTCCGAGCCGTAATACTTTGTCTTTTTCCAGTCGGTATCGGTCAGCCCGAGGATGTCGAAGCCTTTGCCGTGGTACTTTTCGTAGAGCGGCACGATGCGCGGGTTGGCCCAGAACGTTCCGGGACACATTCCCCAGTTGAGCAGCATAAGGCAGTGGCCGCGGTAGTCAGTAAGGCTGTGGCTGTTGCCGTCCTTGTCGATGAGCGTGAAATTGCGTGGCGTGGCTCCGGTCTCGGTGTTGCGCAGCACTGCCAGATGGTCTTTCATCACGCTTCCGGGGTAGGACGACTGTATTTCCGGCGAGTATTCCGCAATTCGTTGTTCCAACTCTGGCGCGGTTACTTGATGTATGTGCGATATGTAGAGTAATGCCCCGAAGATGTTGTCGTTGGTCTCCATGCATAACTTTTTCCGCAGATTCATCAGGCGTTCGCCCGGGCGGTTGGCATTATAGAGGTCGGAATACTTTTTCACGCTGTCGGTGTCCGCGTCGCGGTATCTCTCGATTTGCTTGTATATGCTGATTTTGCTTTTGGCGTAGGCGTTCTCTTCTTTCAGATATTCCTGCACTGCAGGGTTGTCATATATTCCGCCTGAAATTTCTGCCGAGCCGAGTTGCCCGGTGCTCGACGAGAGCGTCAGTGTTTCGCCCGGTATGGCGAACAGTTGTTCTCCGCTGTGGCAGTTATGGAGCATCTCGCCGTTTCGGTAAATCCTCACTATCATTTCACACGGATTGTCCACATCCGTGGCTATCACTGCCTTGCCGGCTTCGGTTACCGGCACGGTGTCGGTGTGCAGCGTATGGAATTTGATGAGCTGGTAGTGGTCGCAAACCACAGTGTCGCCGGGCAACAGTCCGTCGATATTGCATGTCAGCTTGAAATTTCCTGCGGTTGCCGCAAGGCAGCATATTGCGGTCAATGCCGCCGTTATCGCTTTATTCATAATGGAAGGATTTTGGTAAAGTTACAAAAAATAATTGTATTGATATAGAGCTCTTTAGCTATCAATAGGGATTCTGAGGCAAATAATAATATTGTTGTCTCACCGGAATCGTGAATTAATCTAATTTCAGATTGCTCATTCGATTTAGATACAAAAGATAATCCTTGCAGCATATTGTAGTCATTTTATGATACAAAGATATTAATTTTAATATCTTTGCCTAATCACTCTTATACGACTTGTTTACAACATTTTGTAGCTCTTCATCTGAAACTTCTTTGTAAAAAATATAATAAACATTAGTGCTTGTACGGCTATAACCAGTATATGCTGAGCCTCTACCCTGAACTTCAGATTTTGTTTCAAGAAGTTCCCAACCTTGTAGTGACATATAATTGAAAGCACCAACTAAAGATTTAAACTTTAGGTCATTGCCATCAGAGTCTTTAACAGTTTTTGGTTTCTTATCAGTGCCATAATCAAGTTTTATGGAATGATTATCATATTCCATTTCAACATATATTCTTTTTGCTTCAATAGGTTGAGAGGCAAAAAAGAATAATGAAAGTAATATCGCTATTTTGTTCATATGAATATTTTTAATTGTGGAATAAAACAATTTGAAAACAAATGTTTGTTATGGAATAAATTAAGAGCGATGGTTGACACAATCCTAAGTAAAAGCAACGGTAGCTATGTAGATAAAAATCTTTGTTGGAGAGTGCTATTGGTGCATTACTCTATGTGCGGTATCTGTGAAGTCAATCTTATCAATTTTGTTTATTGCTGCGTTAATTATTGATGCAATCAGAAATGGAATTGCCGGACTTATTTTACCGGCAATTCCCTCTTCTGGTTTTATCAATTTACGAACTTCCTATTTCTTCCCTCTTTTCAGGCGGAGCACCTGCGCGCTGCGTGCCGGGATGTAGAGCTTCAGCCAGCCGAGTCCGTGAGGGGTATAGAGCGGGTCTGGCTGGGTCAGATGGTTCGTGCCCGGGTCGATGTTGCCGTAACCGCCGTATTCAGGCTGGTCGGAGTCCATCACGTGCACGTATTCGCCTTGCGGGGCGAGGATTCCGTAGCCGGTGAACGACTGCGACGGATTGAAGTTGAACACGAAAACGAGGTCGCCGCGCTTGAACGCCAGCACTTGGTCGTCGTCCTTGTCCCACAGCTTCTCCACCGGGGTGGCTTGGAAATTGCGCACGCCGCGCACCAAGTGTATCATATCGTGGTCGAAACGCCCGAGGAACTTGTACTTCAGTTCCTCGCGGTCGACCAAATCCCACTGGCGGCGCGCGTATTTATACGACCAGCCGTTGCCTTCGCGCGGGAAGTCAATCCATTCCGGATGGCCGAACTCGTTGCCCATGAAGTTGAGGTAGCCGCCGTTGATGGTTGCGAGC
Source organism: uncultured Porphyromonadaceae bacterium (assembly GCA_900550025.1). Taxonomy (GTDB): domain Bacteria; phylum Bacteroidota; class Bacteroidia; order Bacteroidales; family Muribaculaceae; genus Limisoma; species Limisoma gallistercoris. The sequence continues at coordinate 6,589 of URQP01000053.1, forward strand.
GTCACCAAGCGTATCATCTTGTGCAACGCCATCCCGCGGTCGACGGTGAAATTGTTGTCGCCCACCATCATGTGCCAGTACATTTCTGAGTCGATGAGCCGGAAAATTATAGTCTTGTCGCCCACGAGGGCTTGGTCGTGGCTTTCGGCGTAGTTGATTGTCTTCTCGTCGGCGCGGCGGTTGGTCAGTTCCCAGAATATTGCCGTGGGTTTCCAGTCCTCGTCTTTCTTCTCCTTGATGGTCTTAATCCAGAAATCGGGTATTCCCATCGCCATGCGGTAGTCGAAGCCTATGCCTCCGTCGCTGAACTTGTTGGCCAGTCCCGGCATTCCGCTCATCTCCTCCGCTATGGTTATTGCGTGCGGGTTGACTTTGTGTATCAGCTTGTTGGCCAGCGTAAGGTAGGTGATGGCGTTGGTGTCCTGCCCGCCGTTGTAGTAGTCGTCGTAGGAGGAGAACGCCTGTCCTAGTCCGTGGTTGTAGTAGAGCATCGAGGTCACGCCGTCGAAGCGGAAGCCGTCGAATTTGAATTCCTCAAGCCAGTATTTGCAGTTCGACAGCAGGAAGTGCAGCACTTGGTTCTTGCCGTAGTCGAAGCACAGCGAGTCCCAAGCCGGATGCTCGCGCCGCGAGTCGCCGTAGAAGTACTGGTCGTAGCTGCCGTCGAAGCGTCCCAGTCCCTCGACTTCGTTCTTCACAGCGTGCGAATGCACTATGTCCATAATCACGGCGATGCCTTTCTGATGGGCCTCGTCGATGAGGCGTTTCAGTTCCTCCGGTGTGCCGAAGCGGCTCGAAGGAGCGTAGAAACTCGAAACGTGGTAGCCGAACGAGCCGTAATAAGGATGCTCCTGTATGGCCATTATCTGTATGGCGTTGTAGCCGTCGTCGGCCACGCGCGGCAGTATGTTCTTGCGGAACTCCTCGTAGGTGCCCACGCCCTCTTTCTCCTGCGCCATGCCTATGTGGCATTCGTAGATAAGCAGCGGGTTGGTCTGCGGCTTGAAGTCTTCTACCTTGAATTTGTATTTGCGTGGCGGGAACCATACCTGTGCCGAGAAAATCAGCGTCTTTTCGTCCTGCACCGTGCGTGTGGAGTAGGCCGGGATGCGTTCCCCGCAGCCTCCGTCCCAATGCATCATCAGCTTGTAGAGGTCGCCGTGCTTCATCGCTTCTTTCGGCAGGGTGATTTCCCACGCGCCGTTGCCGATTGGTTTCAGTTTATATTCGTCGGATTCCTTCCAGCCGTTGAACGTGCCTATCAGATAGATTGCTGTGGCGTTCGGCGCCCATTCGCGGAACACCCATCCGGTCTTTGTCTTGTGCAATCCGAAATATTGGTGGGCGTTGGCGAAGTCAACGAGATTGCCGCCTTTGCCCACGAGCTCGGTTTCCTTGCGCACCGCGTCTTCGTGACGGCCCTTTATCGCTTCCGAATACGGTTCGAGCCATGGGTCGTGCCGTATGATTCCTAAAGTTTTTTCCATTGGTATAATGGTTGTTGGTTTATAATTTATAGGGGCAAAGATAGTGAAAGGCGAGCGCAGAAGCAAATGAAAACGAAGTTTTCAAATTTGATTATGCCGAGCTGCATCCTATTTTATTTAAAGATAATGCAAATCGGGAGCGGAACAATCAAACTTGATTGAAATTGTTCTTCCGGGATGCAATCTTATGGAATCTTATGGAAGATAGTGAAAGGTGAGTGCAGAAGCAAATGATGCCAGCCCCGTGGGGGCTGTTGGTGCGTAACCCACGGTCTTGGCCGTGGGTAAATGCCATGTAAAGGCATCGGCCTCGTGGAGGTCGCACTTGAACCAAAATTGCATTAGAGCGTAAAAGGTAGTTTTTGCCATATGTGGACAACTCTTTGGGCTTCTTGCCTGTTTCTGTGAGCATACAATCTGCCCAAAGTCTAATGCGATTTGGGTCGAAATAACTGTGCTACAAGTGCGGTGGGCATACGGCTATGACACTTTCATTGTTTTGCCGTGATGTGTGGCCCTCGGCGCGCTGTGCCACTCTCCTCCCTTTCGTAGGCTTCGCAAACAGATAGAGACAACATCTGCCGCAGTTATCTTCGAGGTGGGAGGTGCATTTGAAGAATTTTCTGAAATGCTTGTGGGCAATAGGCTATAATATGTTCTATTAGTTTGATTTGTGTTAAAAATGTGCTAAAAAACATATTTTTGCAGCACAATTTGTCAGTTTGATTGTTATATTTGCAGTGAAGAAAAGATTGGAATACTTTTTGTTTGTATACATAACATAGATTAGATTTCTGTTAGGTTTTTAGTTAGGTTTTAGGTTTTTAAAAAGATTGTGTTATGAAAAGGTTTGTTGTTAAATTTGCCAAGTGGTATTTTACCACGACGGCCGAAGCCTACAAATAGGCTTTTGTTTTGGGAATTTGAGACATTTTGTGTGATAATTGGAAGAGAGGCGTTGCTCCGCACGGACGGCGTCTCTCTTTCTTTTTCCGTGGAGCGTGCGGAAAATTTGCTAACTTTACGGTGGAATGCTTTACAGGAAAATAATACATATCGATATGGACGCTTTCTACGCGTCGGTGGAACAGCGCGACAATCCGGAGCTGCGCGGCAAGCCGGTTGCCGTGGGCCATGCCGACGAGCGCGGTGTGGTGGCCGCCGCGAGCTATGAGGCGCGCCGCTACGGCGTGCATTCCGCCATGTCGTCGGTGAAGGCTATGCGCCTGTGTCCTGACCTGATTTTCATAGAGGGCAGGATGAAAGTCTATAAAGAGGTTTCGAGGCAGATTCATTCCATTTTCCACGACTATACCGACGTGATAGAGCCGCTGTCGCTCGACGAGGCTTTTCTCGACGTTACGGAGAACAAACGCCATATCGAGCTTGCCGTCGACATCGCCGTCGAGATAAAACGGCGCATACGCGAGGAACTCGGGCTGGTGGCCTCGGCGGGTGTGTCGTTTAACAAATTTCTCGCAAAGATAGCGTCCGACTACCGTAAGCCCGACGGGCTTTGCACGATTCATCCGTCGCAGGCAATGGATTTCATAGCCAAGTTGCCGGTCGAGTCGTTTTGGGGAGTAGGCAGGGTTACGGCCATGAAGATGCACGCCATGGGGATATACAACGGTCTGCAATTGCGCTCCTATTCGAAAGAAGGGCTTGTCGCGAAGTTCGGGAAGATAGGGGCGGTGTACTACGACTTTGCCCGCGGAATCGACAATCGTCCGGTGGTCGTCGAGCGCGACCGCAAGTCGGTAGGGTGCGAGCATACTTTGGAGCGCGACATCAGCCGGCGTTCGTTGGTGGCTGTCAATCTCTATCAGGTGGTAATCGACCTTGTGGGCCGATTGGCGCGGTCGGGATTCCGAGGCAACACTTTGACGTTGAAGATAAAATTCTACGATTTTTCGCAGATAAGCCGCAGCCGTACCGTGAGCCACGCCTTGCTGACCAAGAAGCAGATTCTTCCGCTTGCCAAGGAATTGCTTTCGGCCGTCGATTACGAGACGCGCCCCATTAGGCTAATCGGTCTGTCGGTGTCGAATCCGTTCTCGCAGGACGGCAAGAAGCAGGTTGCCGTGCAGCTCTCCCTCGATTTCCCGGAATAGCGGCTATTGCGGCTGTCGCAGCAGGTTAAGGGTTATGGGACGATAGGTTATAAATAAGGTTATGAGGTTATGGAAGACGGCAAATGTGTCCCATAACCTCATAACCAATGACCCTTAACCTGTGGCGAAGCCACAATAACCCTTAACCTGCGGACATAGTCCGCAAATAGCTTATTTCTTCACTATCGGCTGGCGTATGGTCGAGCCTTCGGTCGTCACTACAACTATGTAGTATCCTGCCGGGCAGCCGGAAAGGTCGATGCTGTCGGTGCCTGTAGCCGATTTCGCCAACCGTCCGTCAGTGCCGAACACTTGTATTGCCGTTACTTGCTCAGGTGAGTCCACTTTCAATATGTCGGCAACAGGATTCGGGTAGAGCTTTATGTCGTCGCTGCTTATTCCGTTCACTCCGGCCTGATCGGTGACGGTGAAAGTGAACGACAGGTCTTCCTGCATGGTCATCTCGAACGGCAGACCTGTAAAGTCCACATTGTCGATGCTTACGGTGTAGCTTTTCCCGATTTCGAAAGAGGCTTTGCTAATCGTGAATGTTGTGCTTACTTCCGTGTCGCCGTCACCGTGTGCCGAGAAGCTCGCCGTCTTTTTCATCTTAGGTTTGTTTGTCTCCGTTTCTGTAATCAGGAATTCGATGCTTCCGGTGGCCGTTTCGCCTGACGTGTTGTGGAGAGTGGCGGTTACGGTGATGGTCCCGCCTTGTTGCGCAGTCGTTGACGAGCCGTCCATAGCTGTCATTGAAATGTCGTTGACAGGCTCGCCTACGGTGATTTCATTGCCTTCGACAGTGATATACACCCTGTCTGCGTCAGCCACACGCATCCAGTCGAAAAATTCTCCAGTGCGTGTCTCTTTCGACACGGGATAGATCATATATTCGCCGTCGGCAAGATTTTCCAGTTCGCCTTGTACGTTGAACGACAGTTTGAATACGCCTTCCATTTCTCTGAGTTGTATGGAATGGGCATCTGTTGGCTCCGCCACACGGTTGCCCTGACGGTCGAATACCGCCACGGCAATTGAGCCGTTGTAGCCGGAATATGCGTAGTTGGCTATTCCGCTGACCTCTACAGTTAGCTTGTCGCCCTTGGTGAGGCTCTCCTTGTCGGCTCTGACATAATCCCGGTAGGTGTTGTCGTAGGTATAGGCGAGCGGTGTGTTGCCGTACCATCCGTCACCCGATTCGTCGGGTTGCATAGTCGTTACCGACTGTCCTTCGACGAAGCCTCCGGCTCCGCCGCCGATGCCTATGGCGTCAGGGTTCATCAGATTGATGTCGAACCAGCCGTCGGACAGTCCTCCCCATCCCCAGTTGATGTGGAGCAGTCCGTTGCTGTCATAGCCGTCGGCCACGAAGCAGTGTCCGCCGGCCGTCCCTGAGCCGCAGAACACTAACGGGCGGCCGTTGTCGAGTTCGTCCTCTATTATGCCTATGAATTGCGCGTCGGTCATTGCGCTGCGTATGTAGAGCGACGATTTGTAGCCGAAATGCGTAGCTATGCCGTAAGGTATGTTGAAGTCGAGCGCGCCGCTTCCGTCCAAAGCATAAGTCATCAGGACGGAGGCTCCGCAGTCCCTCATCAGCAATGCCACGGCCTCGGCCTCCGTGTCGTTGTATTCGTTTATGATGTTTTTATTTGCGTCATAATAGCGTGTGTAGTCGTCGAGCATATTGTCCCAGTCGTAAGTCGACTGGCTGAAATCAACGCTTATGTCGGTGCGTGATGCGGGAACGTTAGCTTGATAGTATGAATAACTGATTTCTCCTTTTCCGCGGGAGGGATATTCATAATAGTTCATCACTTGCGCCACGGCGGTTGCCACGCATCCCGTCGGCAGAATCTCGTTTTCTTCAATATAGTATGCCGGACACATGCGGTTGAACGGCTCGTCCTGATTCCAGTGTGTCTTTACAAGCGCGTCTACCACAGGCGTGCCTACTTCGGAAGCACGCTTTATCGGCGTTGCCTCGCCGCTCTGCACTTTCTCCACATAGTCGGCATACGCCCCGAACCAGCTTTTCAGGTTCTGCGGCATGTTCTCCGTGGAGAACGAGCCTTCGCGCGAGTAACCGATAAGCTCCGTCAGGCTGTCGTCGCCGGAAATCACCACGAATCCCTGATTGTCGCTGAAGTTGAACACGTAGTAGGGTGCGGTGTCGGCTGCCGCGTTGTCCGCGCTTTTTGCGCGTGCCATTTTGCGTGCGGTTGTCGTTTCGGGCATATATTTGCTTGCTATTGCCGCCGCTTGCTGCTCGCTGATTTGTCCGGCGTTGGCTGTCATTGCCGCCGTTGCCGATAGGAGAAATGCAAAATATTTTTTCATTTTTGATGATTTGTTGTAGATTTGATAAATGCAGCGCAAAATTACAACAATTCTGATAATATCGGCGTGTTTTCGTGAAAAATATGCATTTTTATAGGTCAGACAGCCATTTTTTACCACGTTTGGTATATGACCATATGACAAAAATGACTCCGACGATTCCGGCAATTAAAAATATGGCGTCTAAAGTGCTCATAATTCTATTGTTTTAAAATTCTGTTTGCGAGAAATGCAAAAATATATGTGACAAATGATCCCAATGCAACTGTTATCCAGTTAATGTTACTCTTATCGTCTCCGAATAATGGCGTTATGCCGCCGATTACAAGTCCTGCAAATATGACTTTTGACAAGTCATAGAAGTAGCCTGCCAGCTTTTCTCGTCTGGCTTGGTTGCGTTCTTGAGTTGTCGTATGCTCTTTTTGCCGATTGACTTTATCATATTGTATCTTTGGTTTTACAAAAGTAGGAAAAATACGCTGGTTTTACAATATAATTGCTGTGAAAAGTACATTCATACTTTGCGGATGATGTTCTCCGGCACGTACCACACATAGCCCTCCGCCGCAGGGAATCCGCAGGCTTCGATGAGCCGCATGTAGTTCGCCACTTGCCGCAGGTAGCGTTTGTCTTCCTTTTCCCCGAATTTGTAGTCTATCACGATGGTGCGTCCGTCGGGAGTGGCCACTATCCGGTCGGGACGGTAGGTGTTGCCTTTGCCGTCGGCCACGGCGCGCTCGCTGATTATGCGGTTGCCTTCGGCGAACCATTCCGCCGCTTCCGGATTCTCGAGTCCACGGCGGATTATTTCGCCGTACTCTTCGGCTTCCAGCGGGGTGATTATGCCTTTTGTCAGGAATTGGCGTATCGCCTTGTCTGCATCCTTGCCATGCCGTATCCGGCACATTATCCGGTGCATCACTGTCCCTTTGTATTTCGGCGAGTCGTGGCTTTCGGCAACCGTGTCGGGCACGTCGAATTTCCATATTTCCGGCCTTGCCGTGATGTGGTAGCCGGGCATTTCTTTTTTTGTCGTTCCGCCGTCTTCCTTATGCCGTTTGAAAGGCGGCTGCGGTTCGCCGATTTCGAGGATTCCGCCGTCGAAATAGTCTGCCGGCGCGAGCAGTTGCTCCGCAATTACGTCGCCCGGCAGATTGTATGCCTCGCCGATGGCGCGTTGTCCCGATGCGGCTATTTCCATAATGTATCCTCCGATTTCCCCTTGTTTTTTCGGGTCTTCCGGGATGTAGGCTATCAGTTCTTCTCCGGCGCGGGTGAATGCCACGTAGGTCTTGTTCAGTGAGTCGAGTATGTTTGCGTGGCTCATTTCGGCGAAAACGTCGCGGAATATTGTGTCCGCTGTCTTTTTCGACCGCACGACAGGCATTATCGGCGGGATGCAGTCTTCCGGAACGCCTTCGAGCCTTATCCTTTCCGACTCCACCCATTCCATCTGCGAGCTTTTTTCAAGGTCCCAGTTGCAGAAAGGGATGATTACGCACGGAAACTCCAGTCCTTTCGACTTGTGTATTGTCATCACGTTCACGGCCTGTATGTTGTCGGGCGACGATATTGTGGTGTTCTTGCCCGTGCTCTCCCAATACTTGAGGAATTGGTGCAGGTCGGAGCCATAGCGTTCCTCGAAGTCGGTGACGAGGTCTTGCAGGGCTTGTATGAACGGGGTCTGGCTGTCGGCCATTTCTTTTGTCAGGTGTGTCTCTACGATGCGGTCGATTATCGCGTTCAGGCTTGTCGCGGCATTGTTGCCGAGCAGCGCGCCGCGGTCTATTCTGTCGTCGCTTCCTACGGCTTCCGTAAGTGCTTCCGTGACATTCTTGCCGTTGCTGAGGTTGCTTTCGAACTGCTTTATTATCACGGCGAGGCTCTTCTTCCGCCCGTTCTCTCCACCGTCCTGCCTGTAGTTGCTTTGGCTGTCTAAGGTGGCAAGTATTGCCATTATGGTTTTCACTGCCGGCGATTTGCGGATTATTAGCGATTCCTCCGATACGACGTTGATGCGCTCTCCGTCAGGCCGTCCTCTTCCGTCGTCGAGGATGCGGGCTATGACTGATTGCCCTTCGGCTCTTTTGTTCACGAGTATGGCTATGTCGCGTTGCTGGTAGCCTCTCGAAAGGGCGTCGCGTATGTCGGCAATCATGCGGTCGAGCACCATGGCGGTGTAGCCGTTGTCCTCGCCGCTTTCCACCCATTCTATGCGCACATGCCCGGGGTTTCCCGCGTTGCGGGGTGCTACCTGCTGCACCACGTTGCTGTAGATGTCGTCCATGCCGAGCCTTTTGGCGAGCAGGGTGAACAGCGTGTTGTTCCATCTCACTATGTTGCTTGCGCTGCGCCAGTTGGTGTTTTCCTTCAGCGATGTCCCGATGTCGGTTATCTGTCGGCCGAAAGTGCGGTAGATGTCGTCTTTCAGTATCGTGGGGTCGGAGTTGCGGAAGCGGTAGATGCTTTGTTTCACGTCGCCTATTATGAGGTTGTCGTTGCCTTCCGCCAGACTGTTGGCTACCAATGGCTCGAGGTTTTCCCATTGCATTTTCGAGGTGTCTTGGAACTCGTCGATTAGGAAATTCTTCAGACGGATTCCTACACGCTCGTAGATGAACGGCGCGTCGTCCTTGTTGATGATTTTTTTCAGCATCTCGTTCGTGTCGGAAAGCATTATCAGGTTGTTTTCCTTCGTGAAGTCGAGGATGTTCGCGCTGATGTCGCCGAGGAGACCGAGAAAATAAAGGTTCGACAGTATCATTTTTGCCGACGACATTTCGTCCGACGCTTCGCGTATCTGCTTGATGCTGCGGTTGATGCCGTCGATTACGTCCGCGCTTGCCGTGGCCAGCGGTTTCTTTTTGAACCATTTGTCAGGTTTGCCTTCTGCCTTGCATATTTGTTCTATGGTCTTTGCGTCGGGCTCGCCTTGGAATTTCTCGTTGAATCCGTACTTGAAATCTTCAGTGCCGTACGTTGCCGTGACCGAGCGGAACAGCGCGCACGCGTCGCTGATTTTGCCGCGGCTTTTGCGCAGCGATTCCTGCAGCGACTCTTTGAAGCGTGTGATTTTGCCGTTGTCTTTCAGATATTCGGCCAGTTTGTCGATATTGCGCTTGACGGCTTCTTTCGAAAGGTCGCGCGCGAAAGAATAAATGTCGGAGCCCGAGGTCTGTCCTGTCGGCATGCGGAATATGTCCCACGATTTCCCCTCGTCGATACGCGCTTTCATGAAGTCGATGAGCCATTGCCTCAGCATCCGGCTTTCCGGCGATGAGCCTGATTCGTGCAATTGCTGTTTCAGGTTGCTGATTCCCACGGCTATCGCATAGTCGTCGTTCAGTTCCACATTGTAGTTGCCCGACAGTTCCACTTCGTAGGCAAAAGTGCGCAGTATCAGTTGGAAGAAAGCGTCGATTGTGCTTATGTTGAAGTTGCCGTAGTCGTGGAGCAGTTGCTTGAGTGCGGTCTGCGACGCTTTCTGAAGCGCTTTTTCGTCCACCGCGAATGTCTTGCAGAGGTCGGCGGCATAGGGGCTTTCCGGTGTGTGGAAGCTCAGCGTGTCGAGCTCGTCGATTATGCGCTTCTTCATCTCCTCGGTGGCCTTGTTGGTGAACGTGATGGCGAGTATCTGCCCGTGTTTCTCTTTCAGATGCCTGTCCAAAGAGTAGGTCCCGTCCTCGTTCTTTTTGCCGAGGAGGAATTTCAGGTATTCCTTCACCAAGTTGAAGGTCTTTCCTGAGCCTGCCGATGCCTTGTATACCGTTATCATGCCGTCAGATTATCCGTGCGTTGTAGCCTTCTTTTTCAAGCAGTTCTTTCACTTTCTGCCGCATGTCGCCCTGTATGAGTATCTCTCCGCCGCGTGCCGAGCCGCCTACGCCGCATTTCGTCTTCAGTCGGCGGGCAAGCTCTTTCAGGTCGTCGTCGCTGCCGGCGAATCCGGTTATTATCGTGGCTTCCTTGCCTTTGCGGTTCTTCTTGTCGAGCATTATTTTCAGGCGTTGTTCCGACGGAGGCAAAGTGGTCTCCTTTTCTTCTTCGCTTTCCTGCTCCTGCATGAATTGCGGATTTGTGGAGTATACTATGTTGAGTTGTGATTTCCAGTCGTTTTGTTTCATGATTTTTACATTTCGCTTGGTTTATGTTTTTCAAAATTATGTAATTTTGGCGACGTTTGCAATAACGCCGTGTTTTTTGCGTTAAAAGCATATATGAAAATGATTCGTTTCTATATATTGGCTGTGATTGCCGCCTTTTCGGCGTTCTTCGCTTCGGCGCAGGACAACGACAAGGTGCTCAACCGTCCGTATGCCGATATGAAGCGTCTGCATTACGGCTTTTCCGTGGGATTCCAGAATCAGAACCTGTGGCTTACCCATAACGGATACGTCACCGACAACGGCGAGGCGTGGTTCGCCGATGTCACTGGCCTGCAGCCGGGATTCTGCGTGAATATCCTCGGCGATTTGCGCCTTGCCGAGCATTTCAACCTGAGAGTGTCGCCGGGAATGTATTTCGGGAGCAAGACAGTCACTTTCCGCGACGCCGCCAGCGGGGCGATAGAAAAGCAGAACATCAAGAACAGCAGCGTTGTCGTGCCGGTAGATTTGAAAATGTCGGCCAAGCGCTATCATAATATGCGGCCATACGTCACTGCCGGGATGATGGCTTCTTTCGATGTCTCGAAAAAGAAGGAGGGGGAATTGTTGCAATTGAGCAGTACCGACCTTTATGTCACTGTCGGTTTCGGGCTCGATGTGTATGTGCCGTTCTTCAAGTTCATTCCGGAAGTCAAGTTCTGTTTCGGGTTGCGCAACCTTTTGCAGAAGGACCGCCCGGACTTGGCCGAAGACCCTGAAAAATTGAAGTTTACGCAGTCGCTCGACAAGGCTACTTCAAATATGGTTGTATTTACATTTTATTTCGAATGAGAAGGCTGCGGACGGAAATATTTATTATATGGCGTGCGCGCTTCTTGATACGGTGCTTGGAAGACTTGCAGAAGAAGGCAAAGATGCTTATGAAATTCTTGAGACTTACAAGGGAACTGATCTGGAAGGAAAAGAGTATGAGCCGTTGTATCAGTGTGCAGCAGACGAGGCAGCAAAACAGCGCAAG
>URQP01000054.1 GCA_900550025.1 uncultured Porphyromonadaceae bacterium
CAGCCGCAGCAAGAATCAGAAGGATAGACGAACACGCGGAAATCATCCTGTTAGAAAAAGGCAAATACATATCATACGCCAATTGCGGGCTTCCCTACTACATAGGAGGGACAATCAACGACCGCCAAAGGCTGTTCGTCCAAACGCCTGAATCATTCGGCAAACGTTTTAAAATAGACGTACGCACAGAAAACGAGGCAATAAACATCAATCCGGAGTCAAAAACCGTGACAATACGCCGCGCAGACGGCTCCGAATACACAGAAAGCTATGACAAGCTGCTACTGTCGCCCGGAGCGTCGCCCGTACGCCCTCCGCTGGATGGAATCGGCAGCAAAGGCATATTCACGCTCCGCAATGTAGACGACACTGACAGAATCAAATCATACATTGCACAAAACAACATAAAAAAAGCCGTAGTGGTCGGCGGGGGATTCATAGGGCTCGAAATGGCAGAGAACCTGCACCACGCAGGAGCAGAAGTCACAATCATCGAAATGGGGCCGCAAGTCATGGCTCCGGTAGATTATTCCATAGCCTCGCACATACACCAGCATCTTTCGCAAAAAGACGTAAGGCTGATACTCGGTACCGGAGTGAAGAGCTTCAGCAGTAATGATGAGCGACTCATACTGACACTCACCGACGGCAGCAACGTCACTACCGACATGGTAGTATTGTCGATAGGAGTAAGACCGGAGACGGCACTCGCAAAAACAGCAGGGATAGCCTTAGGCAAGACAGGAGGAATCAGAGTAAACGAATATCTTGAGACATCTGTCGGCGGCATATATGCCGTAGGCGACGCCATAGAATACCCGAACCCGATAACAGGAGAGCCTTATCTGAACTATCTTGCCAATCCGGCAAACAGACAAGGCAGGATAGTTGCCGACAATATGGTGAAAGGGAATGTGCAGAAATACGAAGGAGCAATAGCCACTTCGATAGCGAAAGTGTTCGACATGACAGTAGCCTCTACCGGACTTGCCGCAAAACGGCTCAAACAAGCCGGGATAAAATATGCAAGCTCGACAACCCACTCAAGCTCGCATGCAGGATACTATCCCGGCGCCATGCCAATCACCATCAAGCTCGCATTCGACCCGGAAAGCGGGAAGCTGTATGGGGCGCAAGCCGTAGGCTATGAAGGCGTGGACAAACGCATCGACCAGATAGCGATGGTAATAAAACACAAAGGCACAATCTACGACCTGATAGAAACAGAACATTGCTATGCGCCGCCTTTCTCCTCCGCCAAAGACCCAATAGCAATTGCCGGATATGTGGCAGGCAACATAATAAACGGGACAATGAGAGCTATCACGTGGCGGCAACTGACAGGAAAAGACAGAAACGGCATTGTCTTGCTCGACGTGAGGACTAAAGAGGAATTCTCGTTCGGCACTATAGAAGGAGCAATCAACATCCCGCTCGACGATTTGCGTGAACGCTGCAACGAACTCCCGAAGGACAAAGAAATAATTATCTTCTGCGCCGTCGGGCTCAGAGGCTATCTTGCATACCGCATACTGTCAGGGCTCGGATTCGACAACTTAACGAACCTTTCAGGCGGGTATAAAACCTACGCCACAGCTACCGCGCCCATCAAAAATGGCAATGCCGTAATCCGGAAAGAAGAGGAAAGCCCCGCCATTTCAACTATAAAGATTGACGCATGCGGACTTCAATGCCCGGGACCGATAATGAAAGTGAAACAAGCCATCGACAACATCGACGAAGGCAAACGCATAGAAATCGTATCGACCGACGCAGGATTCGCCCGCGACGCAGACGCATGGTGCAGAACCACAGGCAACCGTCTCATCAACATTATTGAGGGAAAAGGAAAATATACCGTGACAATTGAAAAAGGCGGTAACAACAATGAACAGGACAACAAACGGCATACTGCGAACAAAGGCAAGACACTGATAATGTTCAGCGACGATTTGGACAAAGCGCTCGCTACATTCGTACTGGCAAACGGGGCAGCGGCCACCGGACAAAAAACGTCGATATTCTTCACATTCTGGGGGCTGAACGTAATAAAAAAAGAATACAAGCCGAAAGCTGACAAAGACATATTCGGGAAAATGTTCGGTATGATGCTCCCATCCAGTTCCAAAAAGCTGAAACTGTCAAAAATGAACATGTTCGGCTTGGGCAGCCGCATGATGCGCCACATTATGAAAAGCAAAGGAATCGACACATTGGAAAGCCTGCGGCAACAGGCAATAGACAATGGAGTGGAATTCATAGCCTGCCAAATGTCAATGGACGTAATGGGGGTTAAGCGTGAAGAATTGCTCGACAATGTGACAATCGGGGGAGTAGCCACATATATGCAACGTGCCGATAACGCAAACGTAAACCTTTTCATCTGACAAAGAAATGGCAAACGACGAGGAAATGTTATGCAAAATACGTGATTTACAGCGTTCCATAGCACAATTTGAATCGGCTTTTGAGAAGCGTTACGGGATAAGCCTCAACGAGGGCATGGTATTGTGCTCGCTCAAGAAAAGCAGCAAATTGTCGGCTGCCGAGCTCGGCAACTTGCTCGGACTGACCCACTCCAACACCTCAAAAGTGATTAAATCCGTAGAAAGCAAAGGATATATACTGCGGACAATAGGCAATTACGACAAAAGGCAAATGTATTTTTCCCTTACCGATCAGGGAAAACAGATTATAGCATCTGTCAAATGCGACATGACAGGCATGCCTGAAATACTGAGCCGAATCATCCGGTAAAAATATAAGGCGGGAACAGTTGAAACAGCTATTCCCGCCTTATATTATTTGCTCTCGTCAAGATATTAATCAAAGATATGCCGCAAACGGGAGAATATCCTTGTCTTCGCGTCTTCCGTCGGCTTCACATTATGAGAGTCACGCAATTTCTCGACAGCAGCGCGTTCCTCTGCGGTAAGATGCTCCGGAGTGTAAATCATCACATTGACCAACTCATCGCCAACCGTTCCGCCACGCTCAAGCGAAGGGATGCCCTTGCCTCTCAACCGCAATATCTTGCCGGATTGCGTACCCGGCTCGATGGTGATACGGGCACGGCCGTCAACGGTAGGCACCTCTACCTTGCCGCCAAGCACAGCCGTCGGGAAATCAAGCATAAGGTTATAAGTGATATCATTACCGTCACGTATCAATTCCGGGTCACGCTCCTCGGTCACATAAATCAGCAAATCGCCGCTTACGCCGCCTCTACGTGCAGCATTACCCTTACCACTCATTTTCAGAGTCATGCCATCACTCACCCCGGCAGGTATGTTTATCTCCACAATCTCGTCCTTGCGTTCCACACCTTCACCATGGCAATGTCCGCACGGATCTGTTATAATCTTACCTTCCCCATGGCAGTCAGGGCAAACCGACTGCGTTTGCATCTGTCCGAGGAATGTCTGCTGCACACGTGTCACCATACCAGTACCGTGGCAGGTAGTACAAGTCTTATAGGAATTTCCGTTTTTCGCGCCTGTTCCATGGCATTCGCCGCAAGCCACAAGATGATTTATCTTGAATTTCTTAGTCACCCCATGGACGACATCCTTCAGCGACACTTTCACATTGATGCGTAAATCGCTCCCGCGCGATGCCGCACGGCGCGCACGGCTGCCGCCGCCAAATCCGCCGAAGCCGCCAAATCCGCCCATATTCTCGAATATATCACCGAAATTGGCAAATATGTCTTCCATCGACATGCCTCCGCCGCTGTAGCCACCGCCAAAACCTTGCGGGCCCATATTATGACCGAACTGGTCATAGCGGGCACGCTTGTCTGGATTGCTAAGCACATCATAAGCCTCGGCCGCCTCCTTGAATTTTTCCTCGGCTTCCTTATCCCCCGGATTGCGGTCCGGATGATATTTAATAGCCAATTTACGATAGGCTTTCTTTATTTCATCGGCACTTGCGGTCTTAGCGACACCAAGTACCTCATAATAATCTCTTTTTGTACCGCTCATACTCTCAACTCCCTTTTTTTACTGTCCGACAACTACCTTGCTATGACGCAAAACCTTGTCGTTAATCATATAACCCTTTTGCACAGTATCAATAACCTTGCCTTTCTGACTTTCGTCAGACGCCGGGAATGTGGTGACAGCCTCGTGAAATTCTGTGTTGAAGTCGGCATTGTTCGAATCAATTGCCTTTACTCCATTATTTTCAAGATATTTCACGAACTTATTATATATCAAATCCACACCCTCCTTGACGCTTTCCAAATCGCTGCTGTCGTGCATCGCTTGCAGAGCCCGCTCGAAATCGTCGACTACAGGCAAAATATCCAGCATTGCTTTCTCGGCGGCGTTCTTAACCAAATCGGACTTCTCTTTCAAAGTACGCTTACGGAAATTGTCGAACTCGGCAAGCAAAAACAAATATTCCTTTTTCTGCTTTTCAAGCTCAGCCTTGGCATCCTCCAAATCCTTCGCAAGTTTTTCCACCTCGCTCAATTCCGGCTCTTTTGATTCCTCTTCCGTGGCAGCAGCTTCTTGCGCTGTTTCTTGTTCTTTTGGTTCTTTCTCTTCCAAATTCTTTTCCTGATTATCTTTCTCTGACATTGTATATCGTTTTATTTTATCCATTAACTTATCAAGAAAGCACCTGCAAAAAGTCTGCCAAACTGACAGACCCCGACAAATGTCCTATTTTCAAAGCGCCAACCTACAACACCATCTTGAATATCCTTTTTTCCCGGCTCCGGGAAACGAACGTTTCTGCCATAATGTCACTACCGAAAAGCCCATAGATGGCAGAGCCTGACCCTGACATGGACGCATATACTGCGCCAGAGTCGTAAAGCGACTGCTTAATCTCCTGCAAACGCGGATATAATCCGAATACGTGAGCTTCAAAATCATTTTCAAGCACCCCCTTCCATTCACCGACAGGATGCCGCACAATCTCCGCCACATCCATTTCAGGGATACGAGGCACCACCCCACGGTAAGCCTCCGCCGTCGAGACATATACGTCAGGCTTCACGACAACGGCTGTCATCCCTGACAAATCCACATCTACTGCCTCAAACACGTCACCAATGCCCCGCGCGGCAACCGGCCGGTTATAAACAAAGAACGGACAATCCGCCCCCAATTTTACGGCACGGCGCGCCAACTCCGCATCGTCAAGCCCGAGGGCAAACAAATCATTCAGTATTTTCAACACGGCGGAAGCGTCGCTCGACCCGCCCCCCAATCCGGCACCGTCAGGAATATGCTTATACAGGCAAATCTCGACTGGCGGCAATCCGAACTCCGGCTCAAGCAGCCGGTATGCCTTCATCACCAGATTTTTCTCAGGCGGGCAATCTACCAGATTGCCATACGTCCTAAGCACAGTGGATTCCGATTTCACCACTTCCACCACATCCTTCAAAGGAATCGGATAGAAAACGGTAGATATGTCGTGATAGCCGTCGTCACGCCGCCTCTCCACATACAACCCAAGATTTATTTTCGCGTTAGGGAAACGTATCATGTCATTTACAATTATTCCAAAATTCAACATACCGCCCGGCCACTTTCCGGTAATCGTGATATTTCTCGATATACCGTCGGCTGTCGCGCGACATTTTTTCTATCATTTCAGGACGAAGCACCAATTGCTCCAGTTTCCGGTACACATCTTCTTCGTCAGGCAAGACGTTCACTATAGGCCTCATTTCTTTCTCGCCAAGCACCTCATAATTTTCTTCCTCGCCTCCCCCGACAAGCACCAGCCCCTTGGCCATGGCGAGCAGGCCGTTCATGGCAGGAGTATATGAATACAATTGGTCGAGAAGCACATTGCTGTTGTCCATCATCGTGCAATACTGCGTGTACGGCACCGATTCGGCTTTCACAATCTCGCAACGTTCCGGATACTTCCGATGGACACGCTCAAGCGCGCGCAACATTATATCCGTCCCTTTATACACGCCCCTCTCCTTTTGCACGCCGATAAAGAACTTGACTTTATCGCCGACAGGCGGTGCCGTAAACTTTATTTTGTCAACATTTATCGGGAAAGGTATGAATATCGTTTTTTCAGAAAAATACGGACGATAACAAGCATAATATTCATACAGTCCCGCAATTATGCCGTCGCAATCGGAAGCGATTGCTTGATTGAGGTTTCCTTTTTTCGTCCCTATCCAGTCTTCTACCTCCCGCATGGCAATGGCGTCATCGCGCAGCTTGCCGCCGAAATTAAAGTCCGAATACCTGAATGTGTCCGTCGTCCGGCAGACATTAACCCAATAATAATCCATGCCGAAAGCGCCGAGAAACACCTTGCCGTTATTCCTGCGCAGATACTTATATATCGGTCCTATCCTTTCGGCTTTCAGTTCGAGAAACATCGGATTAATCAACTGAACCACATCATACCCGCGCATACGCGGCAACGCGGCCGCGACTTTTGACAGATATGCCAACGTGCCGAATTTAGAACGAATGTCACGCACCAAAGATATGTCGCGCGGATAATCTTTCCAAAAATCGCCATTGGATGCCACACACACCTCGTGGCCCAACGCGCGCAGCCCTTCGGCCAACGTCCAATGCACATTGCTATATTCGCCCAACAACAGTACTTTCATAACAATTTCAGTTTTTTATTGACACAATACAGCAGCTCCACCATCCATTTCCTGCACGTCAACGCCCAGAACAGGATATATTTCAAATTATACCGCCGGAAACGAACCGGGTACATTCCGTTCTTTTCAAGAGTGCCAATCCACTTATCAAGGAAGCTCCCATCGGGAGAAAATCTTATCACATCGTACACAAAAGCCTCGCAAAGCTGGTCGACACGCCTCGAAAGAGCCGCTTTTTTCCGTCCGTCCAATCCAAGATTATATTTTCTAAGCGAACCGACAACCGCAAAAAAATCACCGAAACGGCGGTCAAGATGCCGCACATCGCTGCTGTCCATCGTCGACCCTGCCCGCTGATAATAAGCATACGGCATTAGATTGACAGTCACCATTTTCCCTGTATTCAGAAGCATCAACGGAGCAAACTCCTCGTCCTCATGCAATATCTTTTCCGGAAACCGCAAAGAAGAAACGACAGAACGCCTTACAATGACATTGCACACTACACCCAGCATGCTGTTACGAAGCATATAATCGATTCCGTCAGCATATTCTTTCAAACGGAGATTCTGCGGCGGATTATCGGAAAAATCATCGCCATACACTTTTCGGTAGCCGAACATCAGCAAATCCGGAGAGCGGCGCTCCACCAATGACAGGCATTGGCGGTAAGATTCACCCAGCAGATAATCATCTGAATCGACAAACTGCACGTATTCCCCTTTTGCATGCCGTAAACCCAAATTACGGGCAGCACCCTGCCCAGCATTTTCCTGATAATGATAATGTATGCGGCTGTCGCCAAGCTCCTCCGCCCATCTTTCCACCTGCGACTGAGGCGTACCGTCGTCGATGAGAAGAATCTCCAATCCGATGTCACCGCCAAGTGCGAGTATGCTCCGCAGACACCTCATCAGCAACCGCTTTTCCGTGCAATAGCAAGGCACTATGAAACTGACCGACAACCCGCTCATATCCTCATCTTTAAATACGATGCCAACACCCTGCAATAATTCCTGCCAAGCAGCTTGCTCAACAACGCCTTTATTTTCAGAGACAAAGGGAAATGTCCCGACAAAACCGGCCTCAATTCGACACGATAGTCGGGAAGCAGCATTTCTCCCCCGCGGCAAAGCAAACCGGCTTGCCAATTACATACCGTAAGATAAAACTCGTCGGAATACAAGCGGGTGAAACATGGGCTTTTTTTCAGCAATTCCCACAATGCCAGCTCAGCCGAGACAAAATCGGAAAGCACTTTTTCATTACCTGAATTCGAGATAGAGCCTTCGCGGTCACAATAATAATAAAGTCCCTTGTCCGAACATTCCATCACAGAGGCTTTCCCCACTATGCCGGGAATGGTGAAGATGTCCTCGTAATACCGCTTCACCGGGAAACGCACGCCGTCCCAAAGGCCGCGCCTGAATATCTTGTTACAAGAATAGCATCTATAATACCCCTTGCGCAGAACCCAACTGTCAAAAGCAGCCACGCCACAAGCCGAACTTGATTCCGGCACATACATTTCCGCGCGCCGCCCGCCATAGTACACATATACAGGATATTCCAAAATATCCACAGCGGGATTTGCCGCTATGACAGCCATGTTGCCGGCAAAAGTGCCGGGAGCGATATAATCGTCGGAATCCACGAAAGTGACATAATCGCCTGTAGCCGCATCAAGGCCAGTGTTGCGCGCCGCGCTCAGCCCTCCGTTCTCATTACGGCGCAGATACCTCACCCGGCTGTCGCTTTCCGCAAATTGCCGGCATATCGCGCCGCTTCCGTCAGGCGAACAGTCGTCGACAAGTATCACTTCCATATTTACCCCCGCCTCGCCAAGCACGCTCTCCACGCATTTGCGCAGATAAGCCTCGACGTTATACACAGGGATTATAATGCTCAATTTCATTATATCGCTTCAACAAACAATCAACATGATATGGATACAAAGATACGATGTTTGTTGCAAAAAAGAAAGGGTAAAATTTTAACATTCAACCCTCCCCGAAATTGTTCTCCAATATTTCGTACAAGCAACGAGCTTATACGGCAACCAATTCCTTGCCGATAGGTTTCAAGTATGGCATCATACCTTTCTTTTGAAGGCTTTTTCGTCCCGCTTGCATACGCCGCAAGCAGACTTTGCTGTATGCCCATATAGCGCGCAACGGCAGACAAGTTAAGCTCGGGGTGCGAAAGCAGCACTTTTGATATTCCTACCGATTCGGGGTTGTCATACTCGAAGCTCTCGAAAGACACATCCTCGTCAAGTTTCTCCCAACGGATGCCGAAAGCGTTTATTGTATAACCACTGCGCCCATAATCTAAGGCAATCAGCAGACGGCAGTAATACACTATGAGCTACCACTTTCCACCCATTGCAACATATAAGTTCAATGCGTCTTTTATGCTTTTAAGCTCCTTTGTCGTTATAGTTTTTATATCATAATATTGATCACCTATAAATTTAATTCTTGCACTCTTGGCATTTGACAAAGCCTTAATCAAAGACTTGTCCTGAGCATTTGATATTTTTTCGTTGCACCACTCCCATATCATGCCGTAGTCATTATCTCTTTCGACATTTAAAGGTATAAATTCATATGCCTTGCCATCAATAGAGAATTGATATTTGCGTATAAATAACCAATCATCAGCATAGTATTGTATATTAAGGGTGAAGTTTTCAACACCAGCATTGCGTTTTATAAAAGTGCAAAAAATACCATTTCTATTAACATATATTGGTGCTGATTTAGGCTTTATTCTTGTTATCCCATCAGGGGAAAATTCATCCTTCTTAAATGAAAATAATGGGGAAAGTTTCTTTATCGTATTTGAATCTACAGAATGTTCATTATTTATGTTTTTTGCTTTTGACACTGCAGAATGTATACCTGAATCAATATCCATAATATACGCTTCAATACTGTCAAGAGAATGTTGCGATATATTGGGACGAGCAATTAAATTACCCTCAATATCTGATAATATAAAATCAGTAGGAATTTGCGCATATTCCATATTTTCTTTTAGCATATCATTAGCAACTTTTTTCGATATGAAAAAATAATTGTACGCCTCAATATAAGCTAATGAATCATTCTGTGCATAAAAAAGTTTTGGTTCCTTGTTCTTTTCCTCAAAATCTCCAAATATGGATTTCTCTTTTATCGTTTCTATGTATTTATACTGCTTACTTTTATTGCAACTGCATACAAAAATACAGAATAAAGATAATAATAATATTTTTTTCATATAATATTTTATTAGGATTTTTGCAAAAGTACATTTTTTTTGCATATCACGAAAAATTGTACATCATCCAATTTTCAAATTTGATTATGCCGGATGCAACTTATCTTATATAAAGATACAGATAAAACTTTAAGCTGGCGGTGATTTTATTCTCGCTGATTATTTCTAATTTTGCAATCATAAAAGCTACGATATGGAAACCGTCAACAAATATACGCCCCGGCGCAGGCAACCGGAACACAAGTCGAAAATCTCGGAAAGCGGGAAATTACAACCGCAAAGTGTAGAGCTCGAAGATGCCGTCCTCGGCGCATTGATGCTCGAAAAGGACGCTTACTCGATGATATGCGACATCCTGAAGCCAGAATCATTCTACGAGCCGGCGAACCAGAAAATCTATCAGGCGATCAGCGAGCTCGGTATGAGCCAGCAGCCGATTGACATGCTGACGGTCACCCAGCAACTGCGTGCCGACGGCACTCTCGACGAGGTAGGCGGGCCGCTTCACGTGTCGGAGCTTACTGCCAACGTGGCATCGGCGGCGCATATCGAGTTCCACGCGCGCATCGTCGCGCAAAAATACCTCGCGCGGCAGCTTATCGCCTTCTGTTCGGAAATCGAAGAAAAAGCGTTCGACGAGAGCTACGATGTCGACGACCTGCTGCAAGAGGCCGAGGGAAGCCTTTTCCAGATTTCGCAAGGCAACCTCAAAAAGGACTTCACGCAAATCAATCCGGTAATCAACACAGCCATCGAGCAAATCGAGGCCGCGGCCAAGCGGGAGAACGGACTGAGCGGGCTTGAGACAGGATTCCACAAGCTCGACAAGCTCACCTCCGGATGGCAGAACTCCGACCTGATAATCATCGCCGCGCGCCCGGCCATGGGAAAGACCGCGTTCGTGCTTTCTATGGCAAAGAACATGGCCGTCGATTACAATACTCCGGTAGCCATATTTTCTCTTGAAATGTCAAACCTACAATTAGTCAACCGCTTGATTTCCAACGTCTGCGAAATAGAGGGGAGCAAGATAAAAAGCGGAAGGCTCACGCAATTGGAATGGGACCAGCTAAATTCGAGGGTCAGGAAACTCTACAGCGCGCCGATGTATATCGACGACACTCCGAGTCTTTCCATCTTCGAGCTGCGCACAAAAGCACGCCGTCTGGTACGCGAGCACGACATAAAAATTATAATAATCGACTACCTGCAACTGATGAACGCCAGCGGAATGAAATTCGGCAGCCGCGAGCAGGAAGTAAGTATGATTTCGCGCTCACTGAAACAGCTCGCAAAAGAGCTCAACATTCCGATTGTCGCCCTGTCGCAGCTCAGCCGTAAGGTGGAGGACCGCACCGACAAGAACAACCGCCCGCAGCTGTCCGACCTCCGCGAGTCGGGAGCCATCGAGCAGGATGCCGACATTGTATGCTTCATCCACCGCCCGGAATACTACACCCACTCGTCGGAGGACGCATCCGGACGCTCCATCAAAGGAAAGGCCGAATTTATCGTGGCCAAGCACCGTAGCGGCGCAGTCGACGACGTTGACCTGCGCTTCGTGGCAAAATACGCCCGATTCCAGAACTGGGACGACGACTACGGCTACCAGCAGGAGACCGTGGAATCGAAAATCCTACAGGACAGCCCTTCAGGCATCCCTGCGCCCGACCCGCTCAACGACCCGCTCGGCAGCGACGGCACATTCGACCTCAGCCGCCTCTCCGACAACACCGACGCCCCTTTCTGAGAAACGGAGCTAAAGCGCAAAGGATAGTGGCGGCGAAATTTCCGAGTTTGGCGGAAATGATGTAATTTTGCGGTCAACAGATATTACAGGTATGGATATTTCAGTAATAGTACCGCTATACAATGAGGACGAGTCGCTCCCGGAACTGGAAGCGTGGATAAGACGCGTGATGGAAGCCAACGGCTTCAGCTATGAGATAATTTTCGTGAACGACGGCTCCACCGACCGCTCGTGGCAGGTAATCACGGAACTGCGGAAACAGAACCCCTGCGTGAAAGGCGTATGCTTCCGCCGCAACTACGGCAAGTCGCCAGCCCTTAACGTAGGCTTCAACCGCGCCGAGGGCGATGTGGTGATAACCATGGATGCCGACCTGCAGGACAGTCCGGACGAAATCCCGGAACTCTACCGTATGATTACCGAAGAGGGCTACGACCTCGTATCCGGGTGGAAGCAGAAACGCTACGACCCGCTGTCGAAGACAATCCCGACCAAACTGTTCAACGCCACGGCACGGAAAGTGAGCGGCATCCACAACCTGCACGACTTCAACTGCGGGCTGAAAGCCTACCGTAAGAATGTGGTGAAGAACATCGAAGTTTATGGCGAGATGCACCGCTATATCCCCTACTTGGCAAAGAACGCCGGATTCGCGCGCATAGGTGAAAAAGTCGTGCACCATCAGGCGCGCAAATACGGCAAGACAAAATTCGGTCTCAACCGCTTCGTCAACGGCTACTTGGATTTGCTGAGCCTTTGGTTCATATCCACATTCGGCGGAAAGCCGATGCACATATTCGGATTCTTAGGCTCAATCATGTTCCTGATCGGATTCATTGCCGCGATAGTTGTAGGAGCAATGAAAATCTATGCACTCAACCACGGTATGCCATACCGCCTTGTGACCGAATCGCCCTATTTCTACATAGCCCTGACAATGATGCTTTTAGGCTCACAGTTCTTCCTTGCAGGGTTCATCGGTGAATTGGTGGCACGCAACGCCGCCGGTAGAAACGACTACCAGATACGTGAAGAAATTTAAAAACAAGAACGATATATGTCAGCTTATAATGATTTTATGACAATAGCCACACAGCGCTATTCGTGCCGCAGCTACTCCGACCGCAAAGTGGAGCGTGATGTCATTTCCCTTGTAATCGACGCGGCACGCCTCGCCCCGTCGGCCACCAACCGCCAACCGTGGACATTCCACATAGTCGACGGCGGCGACCTGAAGCAAGAAATTGCAGCATGCTACGGACGCGAATGGATTAAAGAAGCCCCGGCATACATAATCGCCGTAGGCGACCACAACGCGGCATGGCACCGTGAAGACGGAAAAGACCACACCGATATCGACATTGCCATTGCCGTGGAACATATATGCCTTGCCGCTGCCACTTTGGGATTAGGCACCTGCTGGGTATGCAACTTCGACGCGTCGCGCTGCGCCCGCGCGCTCAACTTGAAAGAAGGAGAAGAACCGATAGCCATCATCCCGATAGGCTACCCGCAAAATTCAAACCTGCCGGAAAAAAAGCGCAAGCCGCTCGACGACATCATTGAATGGCACGACTGACAAAGCATATCATATTCCTGACAGCGGCAAGCCTGATGCTCGCCGCAAATTTCGCGTGCGGCAGCGACGACGGCTGCGAAGGCAACCAAAGCAGCCTTCCGCTCGCCGGCTTCTATTCGTCGCAGTCAAAATCGCAAATAACAATCGACTCGCTCACAATCTATGGAATAGGAATGCCCGGCGACACCACAATCGTCGACACGGCAACCGTGTCGCAGACCTATCTGCCGCTCAACATTGCCGACAACGTGTCACAATTCGTGTTCCGTTACGACCAATCGGCTCTTGCGGCTTTCCGGCTGTCGGACACAATCACCGTCAGCTACAAGTCGTCGCCCTACTTCCATTCGGAAGACTGCGGAGCTATGCTTGTCTATGACATCGACGACTACACGACAACCCACAACCTCATCGACTCTGTAATCATCCCGACACGCCATATCGACAACACCGACCGGGAAAACATCCAGATATATTTCCGCACATCCGAAACCGGCGAGGAGGACGGGACTGAAGAATGAAAACGGCCCGGGCTTTTGTCATAATCCTGCTATGCAGCCTTTCCGCTGTCGTGATTTTTGCACAACGCAAAGTCACTCCGGTCGACACTTCCGACGAACTGAAAATAGTGACGCAGGAAGAGCTGAAGAAAATAAAGGCAAGAGCAAAAGCCGAACAGGAAATCGCCGATTCGCTTGAGCGCGACTCTTTGAAGCTCGACTCCATCGAAAACGCAAAAAAAGTCGTGCGCCCGCTGTTTATGTCGGCGTCGTTCGGCGCAAACGTATTCGACCCGCTTATGCGCGCGTTCGGCCGTGACTACGGAGGCGGCGAGCTATGGGCTGCACTCAACCTCAAAAACCGGTATATCCCTGTCGTTGAACTCGGATTCGGGATGGCGAACAGCACTCCCGACGAAGGCAACTACACCTACAAAAGCAAACCGGCTTTTTATGGCAAAATCGGTATGAATTACAATTTCATGGCATCGAAAGACCCCAAATACCAATTCTATCTCGGAGTAAGAGCCGGGTGGAGCGCATTCAAGTACGACATAACAGGCGTGACCGTCAACGACGGCATCTGGGGTCACGAATCCTCATTCGACATCACCGGGCAATCGTCGCATGCCACATGGGGCGAGGTTGTGGCAGGACTGCAAGTAGGGTTGTTCCGCAATTTTGCTATGGGCTGGTCATTCCGCTACAATTTTCTGTTCAACGTCAAAGACAATCCGTCCTCACGCGTGTGGTACATTCCCGGATTCGGAAAACGTGACGGTAAAATCAACGTAAGCGTGTCACTTATATACAACCTGCCTCTTAGCAAGACGGAAGAAATCAAGAACGTGATGGAAGACGGTTTCGAACCTATAGAAACCGCACCTACCGACTCCATCAAGCATCCATCCGACTCCATCCCGGAACGCGAAGAGCGTGTAAAAGCTCCGGAGGTATCATCCACACCACTTTTCGATGACTAATCCAGAGAACATTTGATTTTTTCTCTTATATTTTTTGGAAGCACAAATTATTTCCATACCTTTGTAAAAATCAGACAATGTTGCAATCCATAGACAATTAGATAGATATACAAATGCAGAAAATCGCCTATTGAACAATTAAATTCTCAACACAAATGAAACGGCTTTCATTATTTATATTATGTTTTTTTCTGTTTTGCTTGCCGCATTATGCGCAAGTCACAGCAAACTACGATAACGAATGCTATGTGGCCGATTCAATCTGCATATTCTATAAAAAAGGTTATCGCTACGTAGATACGGACATCCGCAATAACGATTCAGAATTGAGCCATTTGCTGAACTCGTTGCGTCAAGCCAAATCCGAAGGCAAAGAGACCCATATTCTCATAAGATCCGGAGCATCACCCGACGGAAACAAAAGGGCCAACGAACGGTTAGCAACAAATCGCGCCAATGAATTACGCTCCTATCTGTCACGCAACGCCGGCATCACAGAAAATCAAATCAAGAAACTCTCAACCGGCATATCATGGGAGAAACTGAAAGAAATGGTCGACACATCCGACATGCAATACCGTAAAGACGTAATGCAAATATTAGACGAACCGGCCGACAGCAACACCGACAACCGTAAAACAAAGCTTATGGAGCTACATATGGGCATGCCATACAAATATATGCTTGACAATATGTTCCCCGACTTGCGCTATAGCTCCGTATTACTACTTAAACCCCGCCCTGTACAGTCTCTCGAATCCATAGACAGTCTGCTTACCGCAAGAGCCGATTTAAGCCAAAGCTTCAGAGACGCGAAGCCGGGCATATCCTTAAAACACTCTATAACAAGCACTTTTACCCCCCTTGCAGTTAAAGACAATGAATGGAGCCATAAGCTCTATATAAAAACCAATGCAATAGGCTTGGGGATGCTTGTCCTCAACGCCGCCGTTGAATACGACTTCTCCGATTTATTCTCGTTCCATCTGCCGGTATACTACTCCGGGGCCAACTATTTTTCACGGCGCACCAAGTTCCGCATCCTCGGAACGCAGCCGGAGCTTAGAATATGGCCGACGGAAAACAGGCGTTTCTTCGCCGGGGTGCACTTCGGCGTGGCCTCCTACAATTTCGCCATCAAAAGCGGTGGCTACAGGATACAGGACCACAACGGAAACACGCCGGCATTGGGCGGCGGCATCAGTGTAGGCTACCGCATGCCCTTCTGCCGTAACAAGCATTTCCTGTTGGAATTCGCAATAGGAGCCGGAGCCTACCGCGCATATTACGACAAGTTCAACAATTCCGGCAGCGGGGCCTACCACTCCACCGTGCGGGAAACATACATAGGCATCGACAATGCAGCCGTGTCATTCACCTATATGTTTAACTTAAATAAGAGAAGAAAGTGAAAAATACAAGAATGACATATAAAACAGCGGCCGCGTGCGCATTGGCCATTTCCGCGTTGTCCTCCTGCGATGTCCACGAGTTCCCGGCGGAAGAGCCCGGGAAACAAAGCATCACCCTCAACCTCGAATTCCAGACAGAGATGCCCCTGCACCAAACCGTAGAATATACCCGCTCTGGCAATGCCTCTACGAACGCCGGCGACTACGACATAAGGTACCAAATCCGCGTCTACAGGACGGACAATGAAGGGGAACCGTTGTCCGACGTATACACATCAATAACAGAGACAAAGGACGATGTGACCGACCTCAATCATTCCGTCGACATAGAAATTGAAAAAGGCAATTACCTCTTCCTCGTATGGGCCGACTATGTGGACGGCGGCAAGGAAGAGGACAAGTTTTATGCCACCGGCGACTTCAAGGAGATAACGCTGGCAGGAGAAAGCCACTGCGGCAACAACGTTTTCCGCGACGCCTTCCGCGGGGAGGCGGCGGCAACGGTAACCTCCGGCGATGGCACGCCACAAGAAATCACGGTTGAAATGGAACGTCCGTTGGCACGCTACCAGTTCGTCACGACCGACTTGGAGACATTCATCACCAACGCCCTGAAAGAGCAGAAGGCGCGCGACGGCGCGGAAAAGGAGGACTCCCCGACAAAGGCCGTCAACTTGGACGACTACCGCATCGTGTTCCGCTATACAGGCTTCATGCCGTCGGCATTCAATGTTTTCACCAACAAGCCGATAGACGCGGTGACCGGAGTCAGCTTCACCGGACGGATCACCCGCCTGAGCGACACGGAGGCGGAATTGGGGTTCGATTATGTGTTCGTCAACGGCACCGAATCGACAGTGCCGGTCGCAGTCGAGGTCTACGGCACAGACAACCAGCTTCTTTCCTCCACCGGCCCCATCGACGTACCTTTAGTGCGTAGCAAGTACACAATCGTGCGCGGGCCGTTCCTCACCACCCAAGCGTCCGGAAATGTAGGGATAAATCCGGGATTCGACGGTGACTGGAATTATGAAATCAAGTAAACACATATAATAATACTAATAATACTAACTCTTTTAAATTAAATCATTATGAAAAAGCAATTATGCAAACTGGCAATTTTCGCGTTGCTGCTGTCGACAGCCTCATGCTCCGACGAGCAGTTCGCGGGTGACTTGACAGGCGGCGAGACGACCGTCACTTTCAACGCCCAGCTGCCGGCAGGCCTTCAGACAAGGACAGCCGGC
>URQP01000055.1 GCA_900550025.1 uncultured Porphyromonadaceae bacterium
GATACTTGTCAGAAAATGAGACTGAAACTTAAGACACTTGATTTATATATTATCAAAAAGTTTCTTGGAACTTATATTTTTGCTATCTTATTGATATTGGCCATAATAGTGATGTTCGATGTCAATGAAAAGATGGATCAGCTATTGAAAGCTCCGTTGAAAGCTACAATATTTGATTATTATGTGAATTTCTTGCCTTATATGGCAAATCAGTTCAGTCCATTATTTACTTTCATTGCCGTGATTTTCTTCACATCAAAAATGGCGGACAACTCGGAGATAATAGCCATTTTGTCAAGCGGTGTGAGTTTCAAGCGTCTATTGGTGCCGTATATGGTATCCGCTGCTATCATTGCCGCATTTACGTTTACGCTTGATTCGGTGGTTATCCCTCCTGCCAATGTGAAGCGTATTGAATATCAGAATAAATATATCAAAGATAAAGGAGTGGATTATGGAGTGAATATACAGTTACAAGTCGCTCCGGGAGAAATAGCTTATATGTCGCGCTTTGACAACCGTATGAAGTCGGCATATAATTTCTTGTTGGAAAAATATGATGGGAAAGTCTTAAAATCAAGAATGACTGCATCGACAGCAGTTTATGATACACTCTATCGCTGGACGGTGAAAAATTATATGATACGTGACTTTAACGGTATGCGGGAAGAAATATCAAAGGGGACACGCTTAGATACGATTATTCCTATTGAACCACGGGATTTCCTGATTGCTGAAAATGACCATGAGAAAATGACCACAAAAGATTTGAAAGAATACATCGAACGGCAAAAGGCGAGGGGGGTAGCCAATATCAAGAGTTTTGAAATAGAATATGAACGGCGATTTGCCATGACAGCTGCAGCTTTTATTCTTACCATTATTGGTATGTCGTTGTCTTCACGAAAAGTGAAAGGTGGAATGGGAATCAATATCGGTGTAGGATTGGTACTTAGCTTTTCGTACATATTGTTTATGACGGTTACTTCCACGTTTGCAATATCCGGCTATACCTCGCCGAGAGTGGCTATGTGGATTCCTAATTTTATCTACTTGATAATAGGTATCATATTATATAGAAAAGCAGCTATTTGACGCGGACTGTGAACAATAGGGGAATGTAGCGTGTTTCTTCTATATAAAAATTTATAGTTATGAAATATGAATTGCCAATATTGCCGTATGCACAGGATGCGTTAGCAAGAGTTTTAAGTGAGAAGACGTTAGATTTTCATTATGGGAAGCACGAACGCACTTATATTGAGAATTTGAATAAACTCATAGAAGGGACGGAATATGCCGATATGCCGTTGGAAGAAATCATACGGAAATCGGATGGCGCATTGTTTAACAATGCCGCGCAAGCATGGAATCATTTGTTTTATTTCTTTGCTTTGTCTCCAAATGCTTCATCAGAACCATTTGGGGTATTGGCAGAAGCTATAAACAGTCAATTTGGTTCTTTCGAAGCGTTCAAAGAAAAATTTGAAGCGGCAGGCGTCTCTTTGTTCGGCTCCGGATGGGTCTGGCTTTCTGTTGATTACAGTGGTAAACTATTGATAACGCAAGGAAAGAATGCCGAAACACCGCTCACGGTTGAAGGGCTTACGCCTTTACTTTGTTTTGATGTATGGGAACATGCTTATTATTTGGATTATCAGAACCGTCGTGCGGAATATCTTCACCGTTTATGGGATGTCGTTGATTGGGGTATAGTGAATGACAGGTATTGTAAACGGAATTAATTTTTATCTGGCATAAATATACAAAAAAACGGATGCCTTAATAGGGACATCCGTTTTTTGTATTATGAAATTTATTATTTAAAACCATTTCATATATGCAAAGCTCTGACGATGTGCAAGATTTTCGTTCTTCGGGAAGATACGGAATCCATAGTGGAACAAACCAGAAGAAGTGATGAAATCCTTTAATTGGTATGTCACAATGTTGCCTTCACGTGCAGATTCTTTGAATTCTATGCGGGAATGATATTTTTGCTCTCCTTTTTCGATTGAATAAATAACCAGTTCCACACCGATACTGTCTGCTAAACCGTTAGTGTCGATTTTGGTGGTTATCGTATATTCTTTCCCAAAAGTAGAACTATTGATTAATTCACTTGGAATATCAGTTTCAAGCACTTTAATGCCATCCCAATGGGCGATTACATTTTCTTTCCAAGCCACAAGCTCTTTGGCTTTTGCGTAATCGTTCTTCTTTAATTCTTTAGCATATTTGCTCTCCTTTACATAGAATCTGTCGAGATAATCGTTTATCATTCTCTGCATAGTGAATTTAGGGGCTATATATGCTATTGAATTTTTTATGTATTGAATCCATTCCGGAGAATATCCTTTTGAATTTTTAGCAAAGTACAAAGGAATTATCTCGTTTTCAAGCATAGAATAGATTGTTGCCGCATCAAGTTTATCCTGTTGTCCGTTATCGGCAAATGTCTGTTTATCAGTCAAAGCCCAACCGGCACCTTCACGATAGCCTTCATACCACCATCCGTCAAGGACAGAGAAGTTAAGCACTCCATTCATTTCGGCCTTCTCACCCGATGTACCTGATGCTTCAAGCGGGCGTGTTGGAGTGTTCAACCAGACATCGACTCCTGACACAAGACGTTTCGCCAGAGTCATGTCATAGTTTTCCAAGAAGATTATTTTACCAAGGAATTGCGGCATACGTGAAATTTCAATTATGCGCTTTATCAATCCTTGACCGGCTCCGTCGGCAGGGTGTGCCTTGCCCGCAAAAACAAATTGAACAGGGAAATTTTCATTGTTCACTATTTTTGCAAGACGGTCAAGATCTGTAAACAACAGATGGGCGCGCTTATATGTCGCGAAACGACGGGCGAATCCGATAATCAAAGCGTTAGGATTGATGCTGTCGATTATCGACATAATTTTCGACGGGTCTCCTTGATTTTTCAACCATGTTTCTTTAAACGTGCGTTTCACATAGTTGATGAATTTCATTTTAAGAGCCATCCGGATATTCCAAATATCTTCTTCCTTGGCCTTAAGGATTGGAGCCCAAGTTTTCAAATCGGACTGATGGTCCATATATTCCAATCCGAATGTCTTTTCATAGAATTCCTTCCATTCAGAAGCGGCCCATGTAGGCATATGTACACCGTTTGTAACGTATGACACGTGTGATTCTTCAGGAGCGTAGCCTTTCCATACGCCTTGGAACATTTTCTTGGAAACTTCTCCATGCAGCCAGCTTACGCCGTTAGATTCTTGACAAGTATTAAGTGCAAATACACTCATGGAGAATCTTTCGTTTGTGTCTGGGTTTTCACGTCCCATGTTCATCAAGTCGGACCAAGAAATTCCTAATTTGGCCGGGAATTCACCCATATATTTACCAAACAGACTTTCTTCGAAATAGTCGTGACCTGCCGGAACGGGAGTATGTACCGTATAAAGGCTTGATGCTTTTACCATTTCCAAAGCTACCTCAAAGCTAAGATGCTCGTTTTGTACATATTCCACAAGTCGTTGGAGGTTGAGCAGGGCGGCATGTCCTTCGTTGCAGTGGTACAGTTCTGTGTTGATGCCTAATGCGCGGAGCATAATGATACCACCGATACCAAGAAGGTATTCCTGCTTAATACGGTTTTCCCAATCGCCTCCATAGAGCTGGTGGGTGATAGGTTTGTCGAATTCGGAGTTAAGGCTGTTGTCTGTATCAAGCAAATAAAGCTTTATGCGTCCTACATTCACTTGCCAGACATTGCAATAAATGTTCCTTCCCGGATATGGAACGGCAAGCACCATAGGTTGCCCGTTTGAGTCAAGTACAGGCTCTACAGGTATTTGGTTGAAATTTTGCGGCACATATTCAGCAATCTGCTGTCCATCCATCGATAGGGATTGGTTGAAATATCCATAGCGATAAAGGAATCCGACAGCAGTCATATTTACGCAAGAGTCAGATGCTTCCTTTATATAGTCTCCGGCGAGAATACCAAGACCTCCGGAATAAATCTTCAAAGCGTTGCACAGTCCGTATTCCATACTGAAATAAGAAATGGACGGGAGGTCTTTGCGCAGAGGCTTTTTCATATAATCTTTGAACGTCTTGTAAACGTACTTGATTCTATTTACCATAGAATCGTCGTTCATTATTTCTTTGCAACGTTCAAAACTTAATTTTTGCAGCAATAATACAGGGTTTTCTCCAGTCGACCGCCACAATTCGGGATCAAGGTCGTGGAATAAAGTTTTAGCTTCGCTGTTCCATGACCACCAAACGTTGTGCGACAATTCGTCGAGACACTTTAATTTAGCAGGCAATTCAGTATGGATTGTAAGATCTCTCCATACTGGGGCATTAGTGCTACTTACTTGTATTTTCATAATTTTGTTATTAAAAAATGGCGTGAGCCTGTTGTTATTCTAATTTTTAATTTTGTTATTAATTGCAATTGTATATGCTTTCTCATAATAATTTATGAATACATTCCAATCGGCTTTTTTTGATGTGCTGATTGCCGCTTTGCTGATTTGTTTCAGCTTTGCCGGTTTTAGCTGCATTAGTTCATAAATTATGGTGGAAATATCCATCACAGCACTATAATAATTGGAGTCAGTGCGTTTTATCACTTTCACTCCTGTTGTTTCAATATCGTTGCCGAACGACTCGAGTACCCATTGTCCGAATCCGGAAAGATTGGTTGTTATTGTAGGCACTCCGAATGCGATTCCTTCGTGTGGTGTATACCCCCAAGGTTCGTAATAGGACGCAAATACAGTGGCATCCATTCCGATAAGCAATTCATAGTAGGTCTTGTTGAAGATACCGTCATTACCGTTTAGATAGCATGGTACATAGATGATGTTTACTTTGTCATAGCTTGCATTATGCATGCCAAGATATTGTATTCTGTTGTAGATTGTATCTTGGGAATAGTTATGCAATGTATGGGTTATGACAGGATCTTCAAGCGGCGGAATGACTGTTTTTTGATTTTTGTTTTCTATTATGTTTTGTAAATCTTTTCGTGGACCTGCCGACCATGCAGGAACCATTACGAATGCGATTGTCTCTTTTTCTATTTTTCCGGGATTACCGTTGCGAAGGTGGTTCACAGCATCCAAATACATATCCAGCCCCTTGTTGCGGAACTCATTGCGTCCGGAAGTGAGAAACATGAATGTGTCGTCAGAAAATCTTTTCCCGATTAACGATGAAGCTACGTTCAGGAGCGTACTCCGCGCATTTTTTCTTGCGATGTCAAAATTTTTCGCTTTAGGGACAAATGCCAGCTCAAATCCGTTCGGAGTTACTATATCCGGACGTTTTTCCAACAGTTGTTCGCATTCCCTTGCTGTTATTTCACTTACAGTGGTGAAACAATCCGCATTATGCGCGGCGGCTTTTTCCAATGAATGCTTTGATTGCATATTGAGTTCTGCCGCCATTTGGTCGCCATTATACCCTTTGAAATAATCGTAAAGTGGTTTGTTGTTTCCACAAATACTTCGGCCTATGCTGGTTGCATGGGTCGTGAACACTGTCGCTATCTTGGGAGAATGTAGTTTCAAGTATAATAGTCCCATACCGGTGGTCCATTCGTCGAAATGAGCCACAATCTTATCATTCCGTTTTGCCAGATATGCAGCGCAACTGTCGATTACCATAGCCGCTGCAATTCCAAAAGCACAGCCTTCGTCATAGTCGCCGTAAGCATGTAGGGAATCTACTTTGAAATTTTCCCACATTTCTGTGTATACGGCATTTTTAATAGAATAGATTGACTCGAATTTTACAAGAATTGCAATAGGATTTCCGGGTATATTCCACCGACCTACACGTACTTTGATATTGTTAGGAAATTTTTTTGTGTCCATCCATTCTTTCAATATGGAATTGGATTCTTTGAAGAATGGAGACGGATTTTCCTTATCCCAGACATCCGGACCTATGAAAATGAGTTTGTCCCCTAATTGTTTGCCAAGGACTTTGGCTTTTGATGAAAGGACAGTATAGATTCCGCCTACTTTATTACAAACCTCCCAACTCGTTTCAAATAGTATGTCGGGCTTTATTATATTATCAGACATATAATTATCTCAAATAATAACACTAAAATCAGACTGCAAAGGTATAATTATTTTTTTGAAAATCCTAATGATGTGAAAAACGCCGGTTGCATCAATAAAAAGACAACCGGCGCAAAAATCTGATTATTTATTTTTTTCTTTTATTATTAATACGCATCCCGCACCTATAATCAAAAGAATTCCGGCAATGACAAGCATATTGACTTCAGGTGCAACACATCCTTCCGGTGTGAATAACGATAAAATAGTGCCACCCAATGCTGCCGCAACTATTTGCGGGACACATATTGTCCCATTGAACAGCCCGAGATATGTCCCCATATGTCCGCCTGACAATGCGTTTGTCAGTATGGTGAATGGAAGCGCGAGCATTGCCGCCCATGCGCAACCAATCAACAAGAAAGATACGAACAGCATGTAAGGGTCGTGGACAAAATAGATGGAAATGAAGCCTATTCCGCCTAATAGCAGACTTACTATGTATGCAAGTTTGCGGTTCTTGAAAAAAGGGATAGCCATTGCCCACAGCACGGAGCCTATTGCCTGAACAGCAAAAACTACACCGACCCAGTTGGCAGCATTTTGATACTCTATTGATTTTGTGTCGAGTACAATCCTGCCCATATTCTCAACTACAGGCGTATCAAATACATTAAGAGCTATCGAGCCGTTGGTATATGTCCACATAAACATAAATGCCGACCAGCAGAAGAATTGCACCAGCCCTACAGTCCAAAACGCTGACGGAGCTTTGACAAGCAGCTTGAACACATTGGTTTTCTCTTTGTTTTCCTCGACAGTTATGCCGTGGTATTCCGCATATTCTTTCGGTGGCCATTCCTTGACTTTTACGCTTGTGTAAATCACACATAGAATCAAGATAGCCGCGCCTATGTAGAATGAAAATATCACAGAGTCGGGTATTACTCCTTCCGGGGCTGTGTTTTTTATCCCAATCCAAGCAAGCACAAACGGGAACACGTATCCTACAAGGCTTCCGGCGTTGCATAGAAAACTCTGGATGGAATAAGCCAATCCTTTTTGCTTTTCATTGACCATATCGCCTACAAGCATCTTGAAAGGCTGCATTGCCATATTAATTGATGTGTCGAGGAACATCAAAGCAATCAATCCGAAAATCATGGCAGCACCGATGCTCATTCCGAAACTTCCGGCATTAGGCAACATGCACATTACTATTATTGCTACCAATGCTCCAATGAACAGATATGGAATACGTCGGCCGAAGCGGCACCATGTCTTGTCACTTGCGACTCCTACTATTGGTTGTACAATTATTCCCATCAGAGGTGGAAGTATCCAAAAGTAACTAAGGTCGTGCGGATCAGCTCCGAGTGTCGAAAATATACGGCTGATGTTTGCACTTTGTAAAGCGTATGCTATTTGCACACCAAAAAATCCGAAGCTAAGATTCCATAGTTTCCAAAAACTTAAATCAGGTTTAGCTTTCATGCTTATTAAATTTTAATTTTAAAACAACAATAAATAAGTGAAGACACATAGTGCCTGTTAATTTTTTTGCAAAGATAGTTTTTTATCTTGTTCGGTATTAATGTGATTTCGGAATTTTATGTTTTTTTACATTTATCTGCCGGTGTTATGAATGATGTATTATAGTTGGTTGGGTGTCTATATTATTGTAACTTTGCACTAAGAAATTAATTGATATATATGTTTGAAAAAGGAACTCGTGGCAATACGCTGCATGGAATTTTGTTGATAGCCCTGTTTTCGTTTGCTGCTTTTTATATTGCTGAAATTCCGTTTGTGAAGAAATTGTCGTTTAGTCCGCTGATTGTCGGTATAATACTTGGGATGCTTTATGCCAATAGCTTGAGGAATAAGCTTCCTGAAACATGGGTTCCGGGAATTAAATTTTGTACCAAACAGATTCTTCGTGCCGGAATTGTATTATATGGTTTCCGTCTGACATTGACTCAAGTTGTGGAAGTGGGGTTGCCGGCTGTTGTAATAGATTCGATAGTTGTAACCGGTACGATATTTCTCGGAATATGGTTTGGCAAGTTGCTTAAAATGGATAAAGACACAGCGTTGATGACTGCTACCGGCAGTTCTATTTGTGGAGCGGCTGCCGTATTGGGCGCAGAGCCTGTGGTAAGATGTGAAAGCCATAAGACCGCAATAGCAGTCTCTACCGTTGTTATATTCGGTACAATTTCAATGTTTCTTTATCCTGTTATGTATCGTTCCGGATTGCTTGATGGTTTGAGCAATATGGAGGTTGCTGTATATACGGGAGGCACATTGCATGAAGTGGCGCATGTGGCAGGAGCCGGTAACGCTATGGACCCTACCGATTCGCTCGGAATTGCAGGTACTGCCACGATAACGAAGATGATACGTGTGATGATGTTGGCTCCTGTTCTGGTTGTTATGGGGTTGGCTTTGTCGGGGCGTAAAAACGGGAAAGGCGGGAAAGGAAAAATAACGGTTCCTTGGTTTGCCTTTGCATTTATTGGTGTCATTTGTATTAATTCTCTTTTACAATATGTATTCGGAGTCGACAGCGTAAAAGACATACCTTTAAATGGGACGATAGAATATGTCGATACGTTTATGCTTACGATGGCGATGACAGCTTTAGGTACCGATACAAGTATCGATAAGTTTAAGAAGGCTGGAGCCAAGCCGTTCGTATTGGCTCTGTTATTGTATTTATGGCTTGTGATTGGCGGATATTTGCTTGTGAAGTATCTTGTCCCGGCACTTGTCTGAATTAAATGAAAGAAGTTGTGGAAGATTATTTGCAACAACTAAACAAACAGCAATACGATGCTGTGGTGTATGATGGTGGACCGTCTCTTGTTATCGCCGGTGCCGGCTCCGGTAAAACGCGTGTCCTTACAAACAAGATTATGTATCTTGTCAATCACGGTTATGATCCGCGCCGTATTCTTGCCCTTACATTTACAAACAAAGCAGCAAAAGAAATGCGCGAGCGTATCGCTTCGTTATTCGGAGTGGAGGAAGCTTCTAAATTATGGATGGGTACGTTTCATTCCATGTTCTTGAAAATATTGCGGTTTAATACGGAAAGTATAGGATTCCGTCCGGATTTGACTATATATGATACCTCCGATACTAAATCATTGCTTAAGACAATTATAAAAGAGTGGGAGCTTGATGATAAAAAATATCCGGTAAATGCTATTGCCTCTGCCATTTCTTCTGCTAAAAACTCGTTGTTGTCGCCAATTGATTATGCTAATGACGAAAGTCTGGTGAAGCGTGACATTTACAAGGAACGTCCACGGGTGGCTGAAATTTATTCTGAATACAGCAAGCGTTGCAAGAGGTCGAATGCAATGGACTTTGATGACATCCTGTATTATACCAATTATTTATTTAGAGACAATGAGGATATCCTGCGGAAATATCAGGATTTTTTCGAGTATATACTTGTCGACGAATATCAGGATACTAATTTTGCCCAGCATGCTATAATACGGCAATTATCGGCCGCCCGTATGCGGTTATGTGTTGTTGGTGACGATGCACAAAGTATTTATTCGTTCAGAGGCGCTAACATTCAAAATATCTTGCGGCTCAACCGGCAATATCCGGCATTGAAAATATTCAAATTGGAACAAAACTACAGGTCGACGCAGACAATATTGAATGCAGCCAATAGCCTGATTGAAAAAAACACCCAGCAGATACCTAAACATATATTTTCCGAGAACCCAAAAGGGGAGAAGATACCGGTGATAGAAGCATATTCCGATTTTGAGGAAAGCTATATTGTGGCGAATAAAATCGTTGAAATGAAGATGTTGCAAAGTTGCAGCTATGCTGATTTTGCCATACTCTACCGGACAAATGCCCAATCGCGCGTATTCGAGGAGAACCTAAGGAAGCGTAATATTCCGTATCGTATTTATGGCGGTCTTTCTTTTTACCAACGGAAGGAAGTAAAGGATGCAATCTGCTATTTCCGTATGACTGTCAATCCAGATGATGACGAAGCCTTGTGCCGTATTATCAATTATCCTGCAAGAGGAATAGGCGACAGGACTATTGCCAAATTACGGATGGCTGCGGCAAAAGGGAATGTAAG
Organism: uncultured Porphyromonadaceae bacterium; assembly: GCA_900550025.1. Taxonomy (GTDB): domain Bacteria; phylum Bacteroidota; class Bacteroidia; order Bacteroidales; family Muribaculaceae; genus Limisoma; species Limisoma gallistercoris. Next base: position 10,186 of record URQP01000055.1, read on the forward strand.
CATCTGGACTGTATTGAATGATTTAGAGTCATATGATGCTAAATTCAATTCCGGTACGGTTAAAAAACTTGATTCATTCAGGATGCTGGTAAAGGAGTGCATTGACTTTGGAACAGAGTCAGACGCTACGGCTCTCGCAGAACATATTTTTTCTAAATCGGAATTAGTAACATCTTTATATTCGGATTCTACGCCTGAAAATATCAGCCGTATAGAGAATTTGAATGAATTGCTTAACGCTGTGCAGCAGTTTGTCAAAGATAATGAGGAGGCAGGCGACACTCGCACATCAATGTCCGATTTCCTTTCTGTCGCATCGTTGGCTACTGATCAGGACAATGATGACGATGATATTCCGAAAGTTACCCTGATGACTGTGCATGCCGCAAAAGGGCTGGAATTCAAGAACGTGTTTATTGTCGGTGTGGAGGACGAGCTATTCCCTTCGCTCAGAAGTACAGACAGCATACAGGAACTGGAAGAGGAACGACGGTTGCTTTATGTAGCGATAACGAGAGCTAAGGAGCATTGCGTAATGACTTACGCTACATCGCGTTATCGTAACGGTCAGACTCATCCTTGTTCAATAAGCAGATTTATAAACGACATAGACCCTGCATTTATTAAAATATCAGGTTCTTATAAAAGGGATATTGACAGGAAATATGGCGGATACAGACGGTTGGAAAAACCTGCCAACCGGATGGAGAGCATATTCAGGCAATCAACAATGAAACCGTTGGCGACGGTTAAAGATGGGGCGGATATTGCCGCAAATAATTCGAACTCATTGCAAGCGGGAGCTTTATATGTAGGAATGCGTGTCGGGCATTCCAGATTTGGTAATGGAGAAATATTGAAAATTGATGGAGCGGGTATCGATACAAAGGTGACAATACGTTTCGACAATGTTGGAACAAAAGTATTACTTACTAAATTTGCACAACTTTCAATTTTATCATAGCATAATGGATATAAAAACACCGTATTATATTGTGTATGAAGACAAATTGCGTAAGAATTTGTCGTTAATCAAACGTGTGGAAGAGCAGGCGAATGTGAAAATCATAATGGCGTTCAAGGCTAACGCTTTATGGAAAACGTTTCGTATAATTTCCGAATATTGCAAGTCGTCAACGGCAAGTTCCCTGAATGAAATGCAGCTTTCACTTGAAGAATTGGGCGGTGACGTACACGCTTATTGTCCGGTCTATACAGACGATACTATTCGTAAATTTATAGAGGGCTGCTCGCATATCACATTCAATTCGGTTTCTCAATTCCTGAAATATAAACCTTTGGTTGACGAATTCAATTGCAAATCAGGCGGTAAATTTGTCAGCTGTGGTATAAGAATTAATCCTGAATGCTCTGTCATTGAGACTGATATATATAATCCATGCATGCCCGGTTCGCGTTTCGGTGTAACTGTTGATGAACTGTCGCAAGGCTTGCCGGAAGGCGTAGAAGGTTTGCATTTTCATGCTTTGTGCGAGTCCGACTCTTATGATTTGGAAAAAATATTGACGGCTGTAGATGATAAATTCGGCCGGTTTCTTCTGAATGTCAAGTGGCTGAATATGGGTGGCGGGCATCTGATGACACGTGAGGGGTACGATGTTGAGCACCTTATATCTTTACTCAAGGATTTTAACGCTAAATACCCTAACCTTCAATTGATTCTTGAACCGGGGAGCGCATTTACATGGAGAACCGGAGACCTTGTGGCGACTGTGCTTGATGTTGTGGAGAATCATAATATAAAGACTGCGATAATCGACGCTTCTTTTGCATGCCATATGCCGGATTGTCTGGAAATGCCATATCAGCCCAAAATCACATCAGCCTTGCCTGAAGTGGATTTGTCTAAGCCGACCTATCGCATTGGTGGAAATTCTTGCCTTAGCGGTGATTTTATTGGAGATTGGAGTTTTAACGAGGAACTAAAGCCGGGGGATAAGCTTGTATTCGAAGACATGAATCATTATACGACTGTTAAAACCAATATGTTTAATGGAATACAACATCCTTCCATGTTGTTACGGCATTCAGACGGTTTCATAGAAGTTTTAAGGGAGTTTACATACGCGGATTATAAGAGCAGGATGGATTGACAATGGCGCAATTGTTTGTGTTTAATCCTGAGAATGATTTGTCATTGGCTTGTGGAGAGCCAAATTTTACGCCTCCGGCAATGGCAAGAAAAATCAAAAGAGATTTACAATTGATTCAGATCTGGCTGTGTGAGGATGGCTATGTATATTCTACTTGTGATGAAATAAATGCTTGTTTCGTAGAGCGTGCTAAATCTTGTTTCTCTGATATGGGAAATATCCGTCTGTATGACGGAAAAGCTGATATAAATAAGTTTTCGCCATGGGGTTGGAGCCGCTCTGTTATTTCGGAGATAAGAAAGAATTTCTCACATTTGCCGAATGTCGATGTCGAGGGAATTCGGATGTTGTCGCATAGAAAGACGGCTGTCTTTATATGCGAATATTTGAAAAACAATTTATCGGAAGCAAAATCAATACCAATCCCCATAGTTTGTAATGATGAAAAAGCTGTGATTGAAGCGATAAATACTTTTGGTGCATGTATGGTGAAGGCTCCATGGTCGGGGAGCGGTAAAGGTGTTTTCCGGGTGGATAATAAAAACTATAGGGTATACTCTAATTGGATACGTAGCGTGATACAGAAACAGGGTTCTGTGGTGTGCGAGAGATTTTTAGACAAAGTTCAGGATTTTGCGTTGGAATTTTATTCTGATGGAAAATCTGTCAAATATGTAGGGCCTTCGATTTTTTTCAATAATTCACGGTTCTCTTATGAAAAAGCGATAGTCGCTTCGTCGGATATTTTGGAATTCCAGTTACTAAAATTTATGTCCGGTCATTATTTTGAGCGTCTAAAAAACGTATTGCTATCAGTCTTGGAACAGCTTGTTCCGAATACGTACACGGGCTACTTCGGCGTGGATATGCTTGTGTATGAAGAATTTGGCGAATTTCATATTATGCCTTGCGTCGAATTGAATCTGAGGATGACTATGGGACTGATTGCTAATCGTTTGGGAGAGCATATCCTTGAGCATGGGAAGGTTGGGGAAATGTCGGTGTTATGGCATAATGATATGGATAGCCTTCAGAGGCATATCGATTCGATGAAAAAGCCCGTCATAGAAAATGGCAGGCTTAAATCCGGCTCTCTGCTTCTTGCTCCAATATACCCTGACTCAAATTATACGGCAACTCTGACTGTCGTAGATTAAAAATTTTTCAATTCTTGGTATAGACGTTGGATAGGTAGTCCCATCACATTATAGTAGCTTCCTGAAATATATTCAACACCTATATAGCCAATCCATTCTTGTATGCCGTATGCGCCTGCCTTATCAAACGGTTTGTATTTGTCGACATAATACTTAATCTCGTCATTGTCGAGCGTGGCGAATCTTACTTTTGTGGAAACAGAAAATGCCGTGGTTTTCTTTTTTGTAGTCAATGCCACTCCGGTTATTACTTGATGCGTTTTCCCGGAGAGGAGTGACAGCATTTCATGGGCTTCGCATTCATTACACGGTTTACCCATAACCAAGCCATTGCATACCACTATGGTGTCGGCTGTGATTATAAGATGATTGCTGTCCGCCAACACTTTATATGCTTCCGATTTCTTTTTTGCGATGAACAATGCGGTTTCTTCCGCAGGAAGATTTTCCGGATACGACTCGTCTATGCCGTCAATACATTTTACGGTAAAAGGCAAGCCTAAGCCGCCAAGCAGTTCGCGACGGCGTGGAGAGCCGCTGGCCAATATTATTTCGTAATTATTTAAATTGTCAAGCATCTTTTTCGTATGTTAATTTTACCATCCAAATGCCTTTTTATCAGCAATCCACTTGCCTTGCGCTTTCATTACCGTTTCGATTATTTCACGTCCGCATCCTTCGCCGCCTTTATATGGAGAAATATATTTTGCGATTGTAAGTACATCGTTGGCTGCATCCGCTGGAGCGACTGGCAGCCCGGCACGAAGCATTATTTCCATATCCGGTATGTCATCTCCCATAAACATCACTTCCTCGTCCGTAAGGTTATGTTTTTCCAGCCATTTTTCATAGATAGGCAGTTTTATGTCTGCTCCTAAAAATATGTCAGAAACGCCAAGGCTTGTGAAACGCTTTCTGACTGCATCAGTCTTTCCCCCCGTTATTATTGCTAACGGATAACCGGATTTTACTGCATATTGGATGGCATAGCCGTCTTTTATGTTAATCATTCTCATAGGCTCTCCGCTTGGATGTAAAGGAATTGTGGAAGTGGAAAGCACTCCGTCAACGTCGAAAGCAAAGGCTTTTATTTTTGATAAGTCGTATGATATCCCGCTCATTTGTTATATCGTTTTAATATAGCATTTGATAATAATTCGTAAATGTCTTTTTCTTCTCCGTCAAGTATTGACAGGTGATTTGCAACAATGTCTGTATCTCCACGGTAAGCCGGTCCTGTCTGTGCATTGTCGGGCGTTGTTACTGTGGCTTTTCTTGTGGTTTCCTTAATTAATGGAATTAATACGGAAAATGGGATGTTGTCTTTTTTTAGTAAGTCATTGGCTATTGAATACATATAATTAGTAAAATTGCACGCAAAAACTGCGGCAATATGCAGCTTCTTGCGCAATTCACTATCAGCATAATATATATGCTGCGACATCATTTTTGCCAGACTGTAAATCTTATCGGATACCTCTTTGTCTGATCCTTCAACAAAAAAAGAAACTTCATCCATTTTAATGTCAACATTTTTTGAGAATGTTTGCAATGGATACAGTACTCCATTTTGCGGAAATGATTTGTCGAAAACATCCCGCGGTATGCTGCCTGATGTGTGTATCCATAAAGCGTTTTTCTTAGAATCCGGCACATCTTGCAAAAAAGACATTATGGCATCGTCTTTGATGGACACGATATAGGCATCCGCGTCAATTAATTTTTCTGCGGAATCTGTTGCCAAGCAGCTATCTGATATTTGTTTTGCCAGAAATAGGGCGTTTCTTATGTCGCGGCTGAATATCTGTACCACATCGCATTTATCAGACAGTGCCAATGCCAAATGCGTGGCGACATTCCCGCTGCCTATTATTACTATTCTCATTCCTCTGTCCGCCATTTGCCTATATGTATTTTTTCCCATTTGCATTTTTCAGGATCGTACGGTTTACGCTCTTCTGCCTTTTTGCCGAAAGTCATGATGCAAAGCACCCTCATACCTTCTGGAATAGAAAGCAGATTCCTGATGTATTCTTCGGACGAAGAACCGTCCTCACGCAATCGGTTGGCAATTTGTACCCAACAACTACCCAAACCGCAGTCTTCTGCTTGCAATTGCATCAATATTGCGGCAATAGAAGCGTCTTCAACCCAGCAATCGCTTATTGCGGGATCGCTTGTTACCACAACAGCCAATGGACAGGTTTCTATTGGTTTTGTCCCGAAATCCTTGCATTTTGCCAATTTTGCCAAAGTGTCTTTGTCTTCGACCACAACAAATTGGCAAGGCATTTTCCCTTTCGATGAAGGGGCTACTAATGCGGTTTCAAGTATAAGTTTCACACTCTCCGGAGAAATCTGTTCTTCGGAATATTTCCTGATACTTCTTCTATTCAATATCAATTCATGTAAATTTCTCATATAATACAGGATTTATGGTGTAAAATTAATAAACATATGGAAATAAAAAAAGTGAAATGCTTTTGTGTTTTGAAGTTTAATTCTACCTTTGTGGAAATATTTCTATCTTAAAATAATATATTATGGGTAAACCTTATGTTGTCGGAATAGACATAGGCGGCACGAATACCGTCTTTGGCATTGTAGATGCGCGCGGAACAGTTCTCGCAAGCGCATCTATCAAGACTCAGAAGCATGCAAACATCACCGATTATATTGATGAATTGTATGAAGAACTGTCGAAATTAATTGTAACTAATGATGCGGTTGATAAGATTGCAGGAATCGGAATAGGCGCGCCTAACGCAAACTATTTCACGGGGGAAATAGCCGACGGTGTTAATTTGCCGTGGCCGACCCCGATACCACTTGCTGATTTGGTATCAGAAAAATTCGGCATACCGGTCGCTATCACGAATGATGCCAATGCGGCCGCAATCGGCGAAATGACCTACGGTGCTGCGCGTGGTATGAAAGATTTCATTATGATAACTCTCGGCACTGGCGTAGGTAGCGGCATTGTCATTAACGGACAAATGGTATATGGCCACGATGGTTTTGCCGGCGAACTCGGGCATGTGATAATGAAACGCAACAACGGCCGTACGTGCGGATGTGGCCGTACAGGATGTCTTGAGACATACGCGTCTGCTACCGGCGTGGCTCGTACTGCGCGTGAGTTCTTGGAAGCAAGAGCTACGGAGCCGTCTTTGTTGCGCAATATGGATATTGCTTCAATTACATCTAAAGATGTTTATGACGCGGCTATGGCAGGCGATAAGCTTGCAAAAGATGTGTTTGATTTTACTGGTAACATCTTGGGCGAGGCATTTGCCGATTTCATAGCATTCTCAAGTCCGGAAGCTATAATCTTGTTCGGCGGTCTTGCCAAATCAGGCGATTTGCTTATGAAGCCTTTGAAAGAGTCTATGGACAAGA
>URQP01000056.1 GCA_900550025.1 uncultured Porphyromonadaceae bacterium
GCGTCGTGTTGCCAAGGCTAAGGAAGAATTGTCGACTCTTGAAAAGAAAATTGAGATGATTGATGAGAAGCTTTAGTTTAAAAGCTTGAGTGATAGGGATGTGTCAATGTGTTATGTGATTGGCACATCCTTTTTATTTATTGTAATACGATTTTTTTACCGGATATGGATAACACATTCTTTGATGAGGAAATACGGAGGACGGCACTTTCGTTGTTGAAGAAATTTTATGGATATGACAGTTTCCGGCCGTTGCAATACGAAGTGATAGAACATATCGTCAGTGGTGGTGATGCGCTTGTGCTGATGCCTACCGGTGGCGGAAAATCAGTATGTTTCCAGATTCCGGCATTGATTGGAGAAGGTTGTGCGATTGTCGTATCGCCTTTACTTTCTTTGATGAAAGATCAAGTCGACGCGCTTCGTGCTAATGGTATCCCTGCCGCGGCTGTCAATAGTATGCAGAGTGACGCGACTAACAGGGATGTCATAGAGAAAGTGTTTGCCGGTAAAATTAAATTACTGTATATATCTCCTGAACGGTTGCTTGCGGAGATAGGGCAGTGGTCGTCTTCTTTGGCGGTCAGCCTTATTGCGGTTGACGAGGCGCACTGTATATCCCAATGGGGGCATGATTTCCGTCCTGAGTATACCAAACTTTCTGTTTTGAAGGAATATTTCCCGAATATCCCTTTTGTTGCCCTTACCGCTACGGCGGATAAATTGACTCGTGAAGATATTGTAAAGCAGCTTGGTATGACGGATGCGCGGATGTTCATATCATCGTTCGACCGTCCTAATCTTTCCCTGAATGTGGAGACTAACTATACAGAAAAGGAAAAGCTTGGGAGAATATTGGAGTTTGTTGGTGAACATCCGGGGCAGAGTGGTATAATTTATTGTCTCAGCCGGGCCAATACGGAAAAGGTAGCGGCGTTTCTTGTTAATGAAGGGTATAATGCCGTGAGTTATCATGCCGGGATGGGAAATGCGGAAAGGCAGCGGGTGCAACAAAGTTTCCTTAACGACGAGATTGACATAATATGCGCGACAATCGCCTTCGGTATGGGAATTGATAAGAGCAATGTCCGTTGGGTGGTGCATTTCAATATGCCGAAGAATGTGGAATGCTATTATCAGGAGATAGGCCGTGCGGGGCGTGATGGATTGCCGTCCGATACGCTGATGTTCTATTCTTATTCGGATGTAGCGATGCTTACGCATTTTGTGGAAGAATCGGGTCAATTGGAAATCAACCGTGAGAAATTAAGGCGTATGCAGGAATATGCAGAGGCGAGTGTTTGCCGCAGGCGTATGCTTCTCAGCTATTTCAATGAGCGTTATGACCATGATTGCGGAAATTGTGATGTGTGTAAGAATCCGCCCGAGCGGTTCGACGGCACACAATTGTGCCAGATGGCTGTGAGTGCTGCTGTGAGGACTGGCCAGTCGTTGTCGATGACGATGCTTATAAATGTGCTTCGCGGCTCGCGTCTTGCTGCCTTGGCTGAGAAGGGATTCGACAAAATCAAGACCTTCGGTGTAGGCGCAAATTTGCCGCACGCCGCATGGAGTGGCTATATGCTGCAGATGATACAGTTGGGTGTGTTTGAAATCGCTTATAATGAGGGCAATCATCTGAAGGTCACCGCATACGGGTGGGATATTGTCAAGGGATTGGCTTTGCCGGTCATGATGTCGAGAGTGTCGTTTGAAAGGCGGGCCTGTCATAAGGGTAAATTGCAGAAACACGATGGCAAGCCGGCGCTTTCACCACGCGATAAGCTGTTGGAGCAATTGAAATCAGTGCGTATGCTTATTGCCAAACAGGAAAATGTACCGCCTTATATAATATTCAGCGATAAAGTCCTTTCCGATTTCGCAGATTTGATGCCGCTTACAGTCGATGATTTTGCTGCGGTTCCCGGAGTGGGTGAGAAAAAAGTGATACGTTTCAGCAAGCAGTTTCTCAGTGTTATCAGAAAGCATAAGGGAATGCCGGCCGTTGTACCGGGCTTCTCGGAGAATGTCACATCGCTGCTGCTTGGCAAAGGGTATGGAATAGATGACATTGCTATGGTGCGCGGATTGAAGAAATCCACGATTTGCGGACATATAGCAAAACTTATTCAGACAAGAAAAATAACGGATTACAACAAGTGGATTTCTGAGAATGAATATGAAAGGATAATCGGCGTGTGGAGGTCCGGCGGAGATTTAAGGCAATGCCCTGATATCGATTATGACATAGTGCCGATTGCACTTGCCGTATATAGAACGTATGGAAGTTGAATGATTTAAAAATAAAAAAACTATGAAGATGTTAAAGAAAATTGTTATTACTGGTCTTTTCGTTTCATTATTGGGTGTTTGCAATGTCGTTGCCCAGCAATCTCTGAAGTATGTCGACGCATTGCAATTCAGGATGATTAACAAGGGTTTCAACGATACGGAAACTCCGTTTACAAGGCTTCCTAAATGGCTGAAAGACAGTGTGCGTCCTGATTTGTGGAACAGGGGACAATGTAGCAGCGGCTTGGGAATACGGTTCGCTACTGATTCTAAAAGGGTAGGCATAAGGTACACGTTGCTGTGGGATACTCATATGTTCCATATGGCAGACACAGGATTGAAAGGTACTGATTTGTATATTCTGACAGAAGACGGACGGTGGGAATATGTCAATACTAACCGTCCTATCGCCGATGATAAAAAGGAATGCGAGAAAGTGTTTGTGGAAAATCTTGATGGAAATATGCACGAGTACCTTATTTACCTGCCATTGTATGACGGGATGACTAAAATGGAAATTGCAGTCGACAGTATGTCTGTGATTCGGAATCCGCAAATCGATACTCCCCGGAAATCTAAAAAGATTGTTATGTACGGAACGAGCATTCTTCAAGGAGGATGTTCTACGCGGACTGGTATGGTGGCTACCAATATGATTCAGCGCGACTTGAATTGCGAAGTGGTGAATCTTGGATTCAGTGGTGAAGGTAAGATGGATATGTGTATGGCGCGTGCAATGGCTGGAATCAAGGATGCGGACGTGTTTGTGATTGACCCTGTGCCCAACTGTACGGAGATGATGTGCGACACCCTTACCTACGGATTTATCAAGACATTGCGCGATTTGCGCCCTGACGCTCCTATTGTAATGGTAGAGGGACCGATGTATAGTTATGCCAAATACGACAGTTTCTTCGGCTCGTATCTGCCGAAGAAAAATGCGGCTTTCCGTAAGAACTATGAGAAGCTTGTCGCTGACGGTTATAAGGATTTGTATTATGTGACTTGTGACGGCATTGCCGGTTACGACAACGAGGGTACGGTCGACGGTATACATTTCACGGATGTCGGGTTCCGCCGTTATGCGGATAAACTTATCCCGGTTTTGCGCCCGTTGATTGAAAGGTAACGAAATTGTTTTGTGATTTACGGCTGCATGGATTAATTTTGCAGCCGTATTTTTTATTTATAGCGATGTCTGTAATTAATTTCTTAAGGAATTGGATGCTGCCAATAGCGATGGTTGCCGGAGCGGTAGCCTATTTGGTATATGCCAGTATGCCTTGTCTTGACCCGGTGCGTCCGTATGTCAATGTGGCTGTCTCGTATATACAGCCGTTGCTCATTTTTATGATGCTGTTCCTGTCGTTTTGCCGTGTCAAGATTTCCGATTTGCGTCCATGCCGGTGGCAGGCATGGCTGTTGCTTATTCAGGCATCTCTATTTGTGCTTCTGGCGGCGGTGACATTGCTTATTCCGAAAAATGCTGATTATCGTGTCTTGATTGAAGGGGCTATGCTGTGCCTTATTTGTCCTACGGCGACTTCTGCGGCTGTCGTGGTGAGTAAGCTGAATGGCAGTCCTGCTAATGTGATTACCTACACTATTTTGGTGAATCTTTTGGTCGCGGTCATAATTCCTGTCATAGTGCCTTTGGTCCATCCGCAGGCGGGTGTGTCGTTCATAACGGCTTTCTTGCTTATAATAGGCAAGGTTTTCCCATTGCTTCTGTGCCCTTTGGTCGCAGCTTTGTTAGTAAGGTATCTATTGCCTGAAGTTCATAGGTGTTTGCTTAAGTATCCTGATTTGCCCTTCTATCTTTGGTCGATAGCCCTTGCGTTGGCTATTGCCATGACTGTTAAGACGATTGTCCATACGCATTTGTCATTGGCATATCAATTAGGGCTTGCTGTTATTTCGTTGGCTTGTTGCTTCCTGCAATTTTATTTTGGCAGGAAAATCGGTAAGTATTATGATGATGGCGTCACAGCGGGGCAAGCCTTGGGACAAAAGAATACTATTCTTGCAATATGGCTTGGTTATACGTTTTTTACGCCTATAACAGCAATTGCCGGCGGTTTTTATAGTGTGTGGCATAATCTTGCGAATTCATACCAGTTGTATAAACATCGTGAGAATAAGTGAATCCTGTAATTTGTTGTCGTATGGAAATTAAGAATTTCAGGGCTATACACGATAGGGAACTTATCTACGAGTTGATAGAAGAGGGTGAACATGAGGAGCAGGATTTCAAATTTTCCATATCCGATTCACGTAAAATAGCGCGTAGTATAGCGGCCTTTGCAAATAACCGTGGCGGCCGTTTGCTTGTCGGTGTGAAAGATAATGGCAACATTGCCGGGATACGCTCCGATGAGGAATTCTATATGGTGGAACAGGCGGCTGAAATGTATTGCAAGCCTGCACAGGATGTCGTCCAGACAGTGTATTGCATAGAAGGGAAGTATGTGCTGCTGGTGAAGATTCAGAAATCCACGGTTCCTGTTTTGGCACAGGACGATAATCATAAATGGCAGCCTTATTACAGGGTCAATGACGAGAACATACAGGTGCCTGATTTATTGCTGCGCGTATGGAAATCGCGTAAAAGGAAAAGCGCTTCGATAAATTTTTCCGAATCGGAAGCGAGATTGCTTGATTTTGTATCGAAGCGCAATGGTACTTCTGTCATGGATATAGCAAGGTCGTTGCATTTCTCGGTTTCTTATACGGAGAATGCGGTCGTTGCGTTGTGCGCTCTTGATGTGCTCGATTTTTATTATGACGGCTCTAAATGGCTGATTGTCACTACCGGTATTATTCCGGATAGATGAGATTTTCATCTGTAGCTTTGAGCAGTATTTCGTTTAGGAATTTCGTCGCTTCCCATCGTGCCATCGGCAGATTGTTCATCAGGTAGTTGCCGCAATCGTGTGCTGTGGCTCCCGGAATGTCGCCCTCGAATCCGCTTATGAACCCGAAAGTCTCTATCATTAGCGGAAGAATCTCTTTTGATGAAAGGTTGCCTTTTACTATGAGGTAATTACCGGTAAGGCATCCCATAGGTCCCCAATATATGATTTTGTCTTTCCAAACAGGATGGTTGCGCAGGAATGTAGCCGCAAGATGTTCTATCGTGTGGATGGCCGCAGGGTTTACAGCCGGCTCTCTGTTAGGCTCTTTCATGCGGATGTCGAAAGTGGTTATGACATCTCCCGATTCCGTGACATCTTGGCGCGATACGTAGATTCCTCTTTTCAGGAGGATATGGTTTACTGTAAAACTGGGTATCTTTTCCATTATATGGCTATTTTAAGTTTGTGATGATTTCTGACAGTAATTGGAATGTATGTTTCGGGGCTGATTCCCAAAAATCCTCGTATTGGTTTGTATTGTCTTTTTCCGCTCCGGGTGTGTCGCTTATGATTCTTGCCACCAGCAATGGCGTTTTTTTCATATAACAGACTTGCGCTATGGCTCCGGATTCCATATCTACGGCAAGCACGTCTGGAAAGTGCGAGCGTATCTCGTCTACTTCAGCTTCTTTCGAGATGAATTTATCTCCGGAGCATATCAGACCGTATTTGATGTCTTTTCCGTTTTCTATGGATTTAATTATTTTCACGGTCTTTTCTTCCGAGTGGAAATACAGTGGGAATCCGGACACTTTTCCGTATTCTTCGAGACACCATACGTCGTGGTAGGCTATTTTTGTGCCTATGACCATAGTCTTTTGCTTCACGGAAAGACTTGCGCCTCCTGCCACTCCTGTATTGATGATTAATTCGGGTGAGAAATGTTCAATCAGTGTCATTGTGCCTATTGCGGCGTTCACTTTCCCGATGCCGCATTGCATTGCGAACACTTTGTGGTTCCCTAAATCTCCTGAATGTATCGTGTAACCGTTGATTCCTGTCTCTTTTTTGTTTTCGATTAAATGTAGCAGCAAATTGGCTTCTTTTTCCATTGCTACGATTATTCCTATTCTCATATTTATCTAATTTATTGCAAAGTTAGCGTTTATTTTTATTTCAAATGATTAATTTTGTAATCGTCTTGAAAATTTGAATAATGCAGGTTATAATAGAACAAGAGATAAGAGAAGCGTGCCCTGATGTGAAAATCGGGCTGATAAGGGCGGATGTGTTTAATTCGGAAACTCCGGATGAGTTGTGGACGGAAATAGAAGAAGCGTCTAAGCGTATCAGGGAGAGTTATGAACTTTCGTGGATTAATAAGCGTCCTGCTATTGTTGCCAACCGCAATCTTTATAAGCGGATGGGCAAGGACCCGAACCGTTACCGGGTATCGAGCGAGGCATTGTGCCGTCGTGTCGTGAAAGGATTGGAGCTTTACCGGATAAATGCGTTGGTGGATTTGATTAATCTTGTATCTATGTGCAGCGGCTATTCGATAGGCGGTTTCGATGCTGACAAGATTGTGGGTGATACGGTTACGCTTGGTGTCGGACGTAGCGGGGAAAAGTTCGAGGGAATTGGCAGGGGCTTGCTGAACGTCGAAGGTTTGCCGCTCTATCGTGACGCTGCCGGAGGCATTGGCAGCCCTACAAGCGATGAGGAGCGTACGAAAATTACATTGGAAACAACGCGGTTGCAAATGCAGATTAATGCATTCGGAGAGGAAATGCCATTGGACGATACTATTGAATGGTCGGTTTCATTACTTGAAAAATACACTTCGGCCAAAAATGTTCAAATAGACATATTTTAAAAAATCCGGCTATGAGAGTGTTGAAAATACTTGAGAACAATATCAATGACAGGTTTATCGACATTGCGGTGAAAGCTCTTGCCGATGGAGAAATCATAATATATCCTACGGACACGCTGTATGCAATAGGATGCAACGCTTTGAATAATAGCGCAATCGGTAAGATTTGTAAAATCAAGGACATAAACCCTGACAAAACTAATTTGTCGATTATTTGTGACGGCATATCCATGGCGGCCGAATACGCAAAGTTCGACAACCATATGTTCAAAGTGCTTAAGAAAAATCTACCGGGGCCGTTCACCTTTATTTTCCCTGCTTCATCGTCTCTCCCAAAAGTGTTTAAAGGGCGTAAGACGGTAGGTGTACGTATTCCTGACAACAAGATTGCTGTCGAATTGGTCAGCCGCCTCGGCAATCCGGTGCTCTCTACGACAATCAAATATGAGGATGAGGATTATGCCGTCAATCCGGAACTTATAGCGGAGGCATACGATGGAATCGTCCCATATATGATTGATGGAGGTGAAGGCGGACTTGAGCCTTCAACCGTTATTGACTGCACAGGCGGGGAGATAGAAGTGCTGCGTGAAGGTAAGGGCGTGTTGCAATTGTGATTTTTTCTGTCGTTATGCAAATGTGATTTTCACACGTTTGTTTTTGATTTTTTCTCGGCGTATGGCTTCCATCACCTCATTTGCCTTGCCGGCAGGTATGGCAGCCAATGCATAATGGTCGGCTACGTCGATTTTCCCTATCTCTGTGGCTGTCAGTCCGCCTTTGGCGATGAGAAATCCTAAAATATCGCCTTTCGACAGTTTCTCTTTTTTCCCGGCAGAGAAAAACAATGTCTCGTGTGTTTTCTGCATTTGGGTATTATTTGACTTTTCAAGGTTGACAGTTTCGTCGAATTTTATGTAATCGGGCATTTTTTCTTCCGGGCCGGTTATCACGTATATGTTTCCGGATGCCGATACACGTGCCGTGCGTCCGTTGCGGTGGGTGTATGTCTCGGCAGTTGCAGGGATATGGTAATGTATTATATGTTTCACTTCTGTAATGTCCAGTCCGCGGGAGCCGAGATCTGTGGTTACAAGTGTGGTTATTGTTCCATTGTTGAACATTGCGACGGCTTTTTCCCGCTCTATTTGTTCTAATCCGCCGTGATATATGCTGGCATGGAAGCCTTTGCTGTCCAAATACGCATATATGCGTTCTACGGATTCCCTATGGTTGGCAAACACGATGCTTTTTTCTCCTTTCAGGGTTGCGAGCAGATGGCCTAATGCTTCAAGTTTGTCTTTTAGCTCTGATTTGACTTCTATGATTTTCAACCGCTTTTCTGTCGCATTGTTTTTTAGAAAATCGAATGTCGAAGCTGTTGATATGTCGATGAAATCAGGCGGAGTGGTCAATTTCGTGGCAGAAGTAAGCACTCTTCTTGAAATGTTCGGCATACGGCGTATGATTTTGCTCATTTCTTCTTGGAAGCCTAATTCGAGCGACTTGTCGAATTCGTCGAGTACGAGAATCCTCACTGGGCGTAAATCGATGTCGCCGCGTGTCAGATGGTCGAGTAGCCGTCCCGGTGTGCTGACTATGATGTCAGGGGTGGCGCTCAGTGAATTTTTTTCGTCTTCAAAATTGTGGCCACCGTAGCAGCATGTCGTTTTATATTCATATGCGATTGCCTGTATTACTTTATAAATCTGTATGGTCAGTTCTCTTGAAGGCGCAATCACTACAGACTGCACGCGGCTGCATGCCTCTTTCATATTTTTAATAAGGTATATGGCGAAAGCTATTGTCTTGCCTGAGCCTGTCGGTGACAGTAGCATTATGTCTTGTTTACGGAATTCGTCGGCCATTGTCCGTTGCATCTGGTTCAGCGATTCTATTCCGAATTTCTCCTGTATCCTCTCTAATATATCCGATTCTTTCATCATATAGGTGTAATTTGCCACAAAGATAATGCAAATCGAGAGCATAATCACCAAGCTCGCTTGTGTGTTATGCCGAGATGCAGCTTATCTTATGCAAAGATACGCAAACCTTTAGAATGAGAAAATTGTTGAATAATGCTTTTTATACTGGTAAGAGTGGCTTTTTGTGAAAATAAATGTTATCTTTGTGGCATAATGAAAAGAATGTTATGATGCAGGAAGGCTTGACTGTTGCTATAGCCGTTGCTGTTATTAGTATAGTGTTTACGGCATGGTTTATACCAAAAATACTCATAGTTTCTTTTAAAAAAAGGCTTTTCGATTTCGCAGATGAGCGGAAAGTGCATACGGGAATAGTGCCGAGGTTGGGAGGCGTGGCGTTTGTGCCTTCCATTATAATATCGTTGTCGTTTGCCATAGGGTTGTGTGCATTGGTCAATGGTGGCGGCACTCATTTGCGCTATTTCAACGTATTGCAGGTCACGTTCGGGATGTGTGCTTTGTTGCTGCTTTATTTTGAGGGAATTATGGACGATCTTGTCGGTCTTGGCTACAAGATAAAGTTTGTGTTTCAGAATGTGGCTGCGGCTCTTGTCGTGGTCTCTGGCGTGTGGCTGAACGATTTGCACGGTCTGTTTGGCGTTTATGAGTTGTCGCCCTATGTAGGGATGCCGTTAACCCTGCTGGTCATGGTTTATCTGATTAATGCAATTAACCTTATTGACGGGATAGACGGATTGGCGTCGGGCTTGAGCATTGTCGCCTCATTCTTTTTCGGGGTGATGTTCCTGTATGTGGGTTTATGGGGATGTGCGGCCCTTGCTTTTGCCATTTTTGGTACGCTCTGTCCGTTTTTCTATTATAATGTTTTTGGTAATGCCGACCGTTGCAGGAAAATATTTATGGGCGATACCGGGTCGCAGTGCATAGGTCTGCTTTTGGGGTATTGCGCGATACGGCTTTCAATGAAAGAGCCTTTGATGGAGCATAATATCGAGGGGTCTATTATAGTGGCTTTCTCTACGTTGCTGGTGCCGGCTTTTGACGTCATACGTGTGATGATTCACAGGGCGAGGGCGGGAAGAAGCATGTTCCGTCCGGACAAAAGCCATGTGCATCATAAATTGTTGGCTTTGGGCATACCGCATAAAGCGGCAATGACTATTATACTTGTGATTGCCATGCTTTTCGTTGTGCTTAACTTGATATTATTGCCTTATATGAATATCAATATCATATTATTGATTGATATTGTTATATGGTCGGGATTGAATATGGTTCTGTCCGCTATGATTAAAAAGAAAAAAACGGATATTCAATGAAAGGTATCGTACTTGCGGGTGGGTCGGGGACTCGGTTGTATCCTATTACGAAGGGTGTTAGCAAGCAGTTGCTGCCTATTTTCGATAAGCCGATGGTATACTATCCGATATCCATCCTTATGCTTGCCGGTATACGTGAGATTTTAATAATCTCTACTCCTCAGGATATTTCTGGCTTTAAACGCCTGCTTGGCGACGGCAGCGATTTCGGTGTGCGTTTTGAATATGCTGTACAGCCGTCGCCTGACGGACTTGCGCAAGCATTTATCATAGGCGCTGATTTTATTGGCGGAGATTCTGTTTGCCTTGTGCTTGGCGACAACATTTTCCATGGGACAGGATTGACAGATTTGCTGGAAAAAGCGGTCTATGCCGTTGAAAAAGAAAACAAGGCTTCTGTGTTTGGATATTGGGTCAGTGATCCGGAACGGTATGGTGTCGTAAGTTTTGATGAGACGGGCAATGCTACCGGTATAGAGGAAAAGCCTGTTAATCCGAAATCCAATTATGCCGTTGTCGGTTTGTATTTTTATCCTAACAAGGTGGTAGATGTCGCGCGTGGCATAAAGCCGTCGGCACGTGGTGAGCTGGAAATAACCTCTGTAAATCAGTATTTCCTTGAGAAAGGCGAATTGCAAGTACAGCTCTTTGGACGTGGGTTTGCATGGCTTGACACCGGGACGCATGATTCTTTGAGCGAGGCCAGTACTTTTATCGAAGTGATAGAAAAACGTCAAGGGTTGAAAGTGGCTTGTCTTGAAGGTATCGCTTACGAGAAAGGATGGATTGATGCGGTGAAAATTAGAGAATTGGCATTGCCGATGGCGAAAAATCAATATGGCCAGTATTTATTGAAATTAATAGGTGAAAAATGAAAATAATTAATACGGATATTCCCGGAGTCGTGGTTATCGAACCGAAGATTTTTACCGACCAAAGGGGATATTTTTTCGAATCTTTTTCGCAACGGCAGTTTGCAGAAAAGGTTTGCGATACAGTCTTTGTGCAGGATAATGAAAGCCGGTCGTCGTACGGTGTGGTGCGAGGGCTGCATTTTCAGAAAATGCCGTATTCGCAAAGCAAGTTGGTGAGAGTTATCCGTGGGGCGGTGCTTGACGTAGCTGTCGATATACGGCGTGGGTCGCCTACTTTCGGTAACTATGTGGCTGTTGAACTTACTGAAGAAAATCATAGGCAGTTGTTTGTCCCGAGAGGATTCGCTCATGGATTCTCTGTGTTGAGCGATGTTGCCGTATTCCAGTATAAATGCGATAATTATTATGCGCCTGAAGCGGAAGGCGCAATAGCTTGGGATGATCCTGCTTTGGGAATTGATTGGCGTATACCTGCGGGAAAAATAGTTCTTTCTGCAAAAGACAGTTCCCATCCAAGGCTTGCGGATAGCGATGAGTTGTTTGACTATTATGAAAATCTTTATTGACTATGAAAGTGTTGGTCACAGGGGCTAACGGCCAGTTGGGGACGGAGATGCGCAATGTGTCGTGTGTGAGCCATGATGATTATCTGTTTACCGATGTGGATGAGCTCGATATAACCGACGCTGATGCTGTGATGCGGTATGTGCGCGCTAATGATGTCGATGTCGTCGTTAATTGTGCGGCCTATACAAATGTCGACAAGGCTGAGGATGATTATGCTGCCGCTGATTTGATTAACAATAAGGCGGTAAGTAATCTTGCAATGGCCTGTAAGGCTGTAGGCGCTACTTTGATACATATATCTACGGATTATGTGTTCAAGGGCGATAATAATGTGCCGTGCCGCGAAGATTGGCCGACTGACCCGCTTGGAGTGTATGGCGTTACGAAATTGGCCGGGGAGGAAGCCGTGATAAGGACAGGTTGTAAGTATCTGATATTCCGCACAGCATGGTTGTATTCTCCATACGGAAATAACTTTGTCAAGACAATGCGCCGGCTCACTTCCGAGAAGGATGCTTTAAAGGTGGTATTCGACCAAGTCGGCACTCCTACGTATGCGGCAGATCTTGCATCCGTGATTTATCGTATCATAGATGGCGGAATGCTTGACCGTACAGGGATATATCATTTTAGTAATGAAGGGGTATGCTCGTGGTATGATTTCGCAAAGGAAATTTGTGAATTGTCGGGAAACGAGTGTGATATACAACCGTGTCATAGCGATGAATTCCCGAGCAAGGTGAAGCGTCCGCATTTTTCCGTATTGGATAAAACAAAGTTGAAGGATATTTTCGGCTTTTCTGTCCCTTATTGGAAAGACAGCCTGAAGGTGTGTATAGGAATATTAAACAATCAGTGAAATGGGTGATTTTAAAAGGAATATAATGATAACAGGTGGCGCCGGGTTTATCGGTAGCCATGTAGTACGTCTTTTTGTCAATAAATATCCGGAGTACAGGATCGTTAATCTTGACAAATTGACGTATGCCGGGAATCTGGCCAATTTGAAGGATGTGGAAAATAATCCTAATTATGTTTTTGAAAAGGCTGATATCTGCGATTTTGAGAAAATGATGGAGATAATGCGTAAATATGATATTGACGGAATAATCCATCTTGCAGCAGAAAGCCATGTGGACCGTTCCATAAAGGACCCGTTTACGTTTGCCCATACAAATGTCATGGGAACCCTGTCGCTTTTGCAGGCAGCAAAAGTATGCTGGGAGGAATCTGTTAGCGGTTATGAAGGGAAAAGGTTCTATCATATATCTACGGATGAGGTTTATGGTGCATTGGATTTCGATGGTACATTGTTTACAGAGGGCACCCGTTATCAGCCGCATTCTCCTTATAGCGCCTCAAAGGCGAGCAGCGACCATTTTGTGAGAGCCTATCACGACACCTACGGCATGCCGACCGTAGTTACAAATTGCTCGAATAATTATGGGCCGTATCAATTCCCTGAAAAATTGATACCATTGTTCATTAATAACATACGGCATAAGAAGCCGCTACCGGTTTATGGCAAGGGCGAGAATGTGCGTGATTGGCTTTATGTCGAGGACCATGCAAGGGCAATCGATTTGATATTCCATAAAGGGAAGGTGGCTGATACCTATAATATAGGCGGATTTAATGAGTGGCGCAACATTGATTTGGTGAAAGTGATAATACGCACTGTCGACCGTCTGCTTGGCAATCCTGAAGGCACGAGCGAATCTCTGATTACCTATGTGGCCGACCGTAAGGGACATGACTTGCGCTATGCCATAGATTCGTCGAAATTGAAGCGGGAACTCGGATGGGAGCCAAGTCTGCAATTCGAGGAGGGTATAGAGAAAACGGTGCGTTGGTATCTTGACAATCAGGAATGGATGGATAATGTGACATCTGGCGATTACCAGCGTTACTACGATGATATGTACAAGAACCGTTAGTGTTACCATATCGTTTGCTTTCAGTGGAATAATCGGCTACTATCAATGTTTGATAGGCTATTAAAAGGAGGGATATTTTTTTGCTTTTATGATAATAATGTGTAATTTCGCAGCGTTAAAAGCATTAAGTGTTTTTCCTGTATGTTGTTGGATAAAATAGCATTGTTTCAGGTTGAATCTTTAGAATAAATTATCAATTAATTGATTAACAAATATGAGTAAAGAAAAGAAATTCTTGACTTGTGATGGTAATCAGGCGGCTGCGCATATAAGCTATATGTTTTCGGAAGTGGCTGCCATTTATCCTATCACACCGTCGTCGACAATGGCTGAATATGTTGACGAATGGGCGGCAGCTGGCCGTAAAAATATTTTTGGGGAACCGGTTTTTGTTGAGGAAATGCAATCGGAGGCCGGTGCTGCCGGTGCCGTTCACGGCTCATTGCAGGGAGGCGCTCTGACTACTACATATACAGCATCGCAAGGTTTGCTGTTGATGATTCCTAATATGTACAAGATTGCCGGTGAGAATTTACCGTGCGTTTTCCACGTTTCCGCGCGTACGCTTGCTTCTCACGCATTGTGTATCTTCGGCGACCATCAGGATGTGATGTCGACACGCCAGACTGGATTTGCAATGCTTTGTGAAGGTTCCGTTCAGGAAGTGATGGATCTTGCAGGAGTTGCCCATCTTGCAACTTTAAAAGCTCGTGTCCCGTTCGTGAATTTCTTTGACGGATTCCGTACTTCTCACGAGATTCAGAAAATAGAGATGCTTGAGGAGAAGGATCTTGCACCGCTAATCGACCGTGAGGCGCTTGCTGAGTTCCGTGCGCGCGCGTTGAATCCGGAGAAGCCGGTGGCACGCGGTATGGCAGAAAATCCTGACCATTTCTTCCAGCACCGTGAGGCAAGTAATCCGTATTATGATGCGGTTCCTGAAATCGTTGAAGAATATATGGACAAGATTTCTGAGATCACAGGACGTAAATATGGCTTGTTCAACTATTATGGCGACCCTGAGGCTGACCGCGTGATTATCGCTATGGGTTCTGTAACTCAGGCCGCTCAGGAAGCTATCGATTATTTGATGGAGAAAGGCGAGAAAGTTGGTATTGTGGCTGTTCACTTGTACCGTCCGTTCTCGGCTAAGCATTTCCTTGCGGCTGTTCCTAAGACCGCAAAACGCATTGCCGTACTCGACCGCACTAAGGAGCCGGGTGCTACTGGCGAGCCTCTGTTCCTCGACGTTAGGGACTGCTTCTATGGAAAGCCTGACGCTCCTGTCATCGTTGGCGGACGTTATGGATTGGGTTCTAAGGACACTACTCCGGCACAGATACTTTCTGTATATGAGAATCTTGCTTTGCCGCAACCGAAAGACCGTTTTACAATCGGAATCGTAGACGATGTTACGTTCACTTCGCTTCCGCAAAAAGAAGAAATCGCTCTTGGAGGAGAAGGAATGTTTGAGGCTAAGTTCTATGGATTGGGTGCTGACGGTACAGTAGGCGCAAACAAGAACTCTGTGAAAATCATTGGAGAAAATACCGACAAGTACTGTCAGGCTTATTTTGCTTACGATTCAAAGAAGTCGGGCGGTTTCACATGCTCGCACCTTCGTTTCGGTGACCATCCTATCCGTTCTACTTATTTGGTGAATACGCCTAATTTTGTGGCATGCCACGTTCAGGCTTATTTGCATATGTATGATGTTACTCGCGGATTGCGTCCTAACGGTACGTTCCTTCTCAATACAATCTGGACAGGAGAAGAGCTTGCAAAACATCTTCCGAATAAAGTGAAGAGGTATTTTGCTAAGAATAATATCACTGTATATTATATCAATGCTACTCAGATTGCACAGGAAATCGGTTTGGGCAACCGTACTAATACCATTCTCCAGTCGGCATTCTTCCGTATCACTGGTGTTATTCCGGTAGACTTGGCTGTCGAGCAGATGAAAAAGTTCATTGTCAAGTCTTACGGCAAGAAAGGCGAGGATGTCGTTAACAAGAATTATGCGGCTGTTGACCGTGGCGGCGAGTATCAGAAACTTGCGGTTGATCCAGCTTGGGCTAATCTCCCTGATGATGAGGTTAAGGCTAACAGCGATCCTGCATTCATCAACAATATAGTGCGTCCTATCAACGCTCAGGATGGCGATTTGCTTCCTGTTTCCGCATTTAAGGATAATGCTGACGGTACTTGGGAGCAAGGTACGGCACGCTATGAGAAACGTGGTGTGGCTACATTCGTTCCGGAATGGAATCCTGAGAACTGTATCCAGTGTAACAAGTGCGCATATGTTTGCCCTCACGCCGCTATACGTCCGTTTGTCCTTACTCAGGAAGAAATGGCTGGTTCTTCATTCGATGAGAACAACACATTGCCTGCAATCGGCAAGACTTTCACAGGTATGCGTTTCGTTCAGCAGGTTGATGTCCTCGACTGTCTTGGGTGTGGCAACTGTGCTGATGTATGTCCGGGTAAGAAAGGCGAGAAGGCTTTGGTTATGAAGCCGCTTGAATCGCAGCTTGATGTACAGAAAGGTTGGGATTACTGTGTCGCTAACGTTAAGTCGAAACAACATTTGGTCGACATTAAGGCCAATGTCAAGAATTCGCAGTTCGCAACTCCGTTGTTCGAGTTCTCCGGTGCATGTTCAGGTTGTGGTGAGACTCCGTACGTGAAGTTGATTTCTCAGTTGTTCGGCGACCGTGAGATGGTTGCGAATGCTACAGGATGTAGCTCAATCTACTCCGGTTCTGTTCCGTCAACTCCTTATACTACAAATGAGCAGGGACACGGTCCGGCATGGGCAAACTCTTTGTTCGAGGATTTCTGTGAATTCGGTTTCGGTATGTATCTTGCCGTTGACAAAATGCGTGAACGTATCGTTAAGTTGATGAATCAGGCTATCGAAGGCGGTTGTCCCGAAGAAATGAAGACTTTGTTTACCGAATGGATCGCCGATAAGGAAAATACCGAACGTTCTATCGAACTGGAAGCTAAGATCACAC
>URQP01000057.1 GCA_900550025.1 uncultured Porphyromonadaceae bacterium
AGGGCGGTGAATGGGGCAACCCCTCCGGGTCTTCGACCCGCCTTCCCTATTAACTGCGCTCCGCTCCGTGAACAGGGGAGGACATTTTATGACATACGTTAGTATGTAAAATGTCTAATGACCGATTTTGGTTTATTCGTGGTGGTAGGGCTCGTGGTGGATGATTGAGAAGGCGCGGTAGAGCTGTTCGGTGAAAACGAGGCGGATAAGGTCGTGGGGAAATGTCATTTTCGACAGTGATATTTTTTCGTTTGCCCGCCCGTATATCTCTTTTGAGAAGCCGTAAGGTCCGCCGATGATGAAAACCAACCTTTTAGGCACGCTTTGCATTTTGCGTTCGATGTATGTGGAAAAATCGACGGATGTAAACTCCTTGCCGTGTTCGTCGAGAAGCACTACGTAGTCCGACTTGTCCAAAGCCGCCGCTATATTGTCGCCCTCCGACTGCTTCTGCTGTTCCTGCGACAGGCTTTTTGTGGTTTTGGCATCCGCGATATACTGTATGGAGAAAGGGCAGTAGCGCGATATGCGCTTGGTGTATTCGTCGATACCTTGGTTGAGGTAGCTATGGACTGTCTTTCCGACAACAAGCAGGCTGATTTTCATATTTATTTTTTCTGCAAAGATACGAAACATAGTATCTTTGCACCAAAATCTTAATCGTAATGAAAACAAAGGAAGAACTGATAGACGGTCTGCTGGATTTGGCTTTTGCCGAGGATATAGGCGACGGCGACCATACGACGCTTTGCTGCATACCTGATGACGAGATGGGCAAGCAGCATCTGTTGATAAAGGAAGAAGGCGTGCTTGCCGGGGTTGATATTGCCTTGAAAGTGTTCAAGAAATTCGACCCGACGTTGAAGGTGACGGTGTTCATCAATGACGGCGCACATGTAAAGCCTGGCGACATTGCGTTTGAAGTGGATGGAAAAGTTCGCTCGTTGTTGCAAACCGAAAGGCTGATGCTCAACATAATGCAACGGATGAGCGGCATCGCTACCATGACGGCCAAATATGCCGCTGAGCTGAAAGGCTTGAAGGCGAAGGTGCTTGATACCCGCAAGACCACTCCCGGAATGCGTATGCTCGAAAAGGAGGCGGTAAGAATCGGCGGGGGGATGAACCACCGCATCGGTTTGTTCGATATGATTCTGCTGAAAGACAACCACGTGGATTTTGCCGGCGGGATAAAGAACGCTATCAATAAGGCGCATCAATATCTGAAGGACAACCACAAGGAAGGGATGCAGATTGAAATCGAGGTGCGCAATTTCGACGAGCTTCGCGATGTGCTTGAGATCGGAGGAGTTGACCGCATAATGCTCGATAATTTCAATATCGAGAATACAAAAAAGGCTGTCGAGATGGTTGGCGGACGCTTCGAAATCGAATCATCGGGCGGCATCACTTTCGACACTTTGCGCAAATACGGCGAATGCGGCGTGGATTATATATCAGTCGGCGCGTTGACCCATTCCGTAAAGGGCTTGGATATGAGTTTCAAGGCTTGCTAAGCATTCTTGGCGGCGAGCATATCGGATATGTGGAAGCCTGTAAAACCGTTGATGGTTTTATGGGCTTTTCCGTTTATTTCGTCGAATGGCAATGTCGTGGCGAGTGCTATTGTCGTTGCTCCTGATGCCATGCCTGACTGTATGCCCGAAAGCGAATCCTCGAAAACGAAGCAGTCCTTTATGTCGATGCCGATGGCTTCTGCTCCTTTTAGGTATGGTTCCGGGTCGGGTTTCGAGTGCGTGACCATATCTCCTGTCACTACGACGGCAAACAGTTCGCGGAATCCGGGATTCTGCTCGTACAGGTTGTCCATTTTCTTTTGTGAACTGCTTGTCACTATCGCACATTTCACTCCGCAGGCGTTCAACTCCTCGATGAAGCGTATTGCTTCCGGAAACGGTACATACCGCATATTCCGTTCGTAATCAACAATCATTTTCCCGATTTCTTCCTGCACTTGCTTGTTAGGAAAATATGTGTCGAGAATCTTGGGCAGTGTGGAACCTTTGATCTTTATTGCGAAATTGTCGATTCCTGTGGGAAACCGTTCTTCTATCTCTTTCCAGCATTCTGTGTATGCCGATTCGCTGTCTATTACCACTCCATCGAGGTCGAAAAGTGCTCCTGTCGTCATCTTCGGTGAAATTTTCCGCAAATTTAGTCATATATTTTGTGTTTTTATGGAATATACGTAATTTAGCGTTATGACTGAAGATTTTCAACTACGTACGGACCCGCGTACCGCTGCCGATATGCATCGTGTGATGCATGCGCTTGCGGCGCAGCACGATATAGAGTCTAACCGGATAAAGGCGTTGCGCATAATTAAGCGTTCAATAGATGCCCGGCAGCGCAATGTGATGGTAAACCTTACTGTTAGGTGCTGGCTTGACGAAGAACCGGCCACTATTGCGTTGTATGAACCGATACGTTATGGCGACGTTTCATCGTCGGAAAAAAGGGCAGTTGTGGTAGGTGCAGGGCCGGGCGGACTGTTTGCCGCCTTGCGTCTGATTGAAGCGGGAGTTAAGCCTGTTCTTCTTGAACGTGGGAAAAACGTTGACGAGCGTAGGCTCGACATTGCAAAGATTTCGCGAGAAGGGACGGTGAATCCCGATTCCAATTACTGCTTCGGTGAAGGAGGTGCGGGGGCTTATTCCGACGGAAAGCTTTACACACGTAGCAAAAAGCGTGGCTCTGTTGACCGCATACTCCAGATATTCAACCAATTCGGTGCGTCTGACGATATTCTGATAGATGCGCATCCGCATATAGGTTCTGATAAACTTCCGGGAGTTATCCGCAATATGCGCAACCGGATATTGGAGAGCGGTGGAGAGGTGCATTTTTCTACCACTGTCACATCGTTGAAATTGAAGGAAGGTGAAGTCGTTGGGGCGGTGTGTGCTGATGGTAGGGAATTCGATGGGCCGGTGATACTTGCCACAGGCCACTCGGCACGTGATGTCTACCGCATGCTCGACGCGCAAAGCGTAGCGATAGAGCCTAAAGGCATAGCTGTCGGGGTGAGACTTGAGCATCCGCAGCAGCTTATTGACCGCATACAATATCACTCTCCGCAAGGCCGCGGTGAATATCTTCCGGCAGCCGAGTACAGTTTTGTGACTCAGGTTGACGGACGTGGCGTGTATTCGTTCTGTATGTGTCCGGGCGGTATTGTCGTACCGGCGGCGAGTGGTGCCGGGCAGTTGGTGGTCAATGGAATGTCGCCTTCCAACCGTGGCTCGCGCTGGGCTAATTCCGGTATGGTCGTTGAGGTCAGGGTAGAGGACATAGGAAAGGAATATGACAAGTTCGGCAACTTGCGGATGATGGCTTTTCAGGAAGATTTGGAGCGGTTGTGCTATGAGCAGTCGGGATGCACTCTCAATGCCGGTGCGCAGCGTATGCTTGATTTTGTCGAGGGGCGTGCTTCTAAATCTTTGCCACGCACTTCCTACACTCCGGGAATACATCTTTCGCGACTCGACTTGTGGTTGCCGCCTTTCGTAGGAAAGCGTTTGCAAAAAGGATTCTGCAAGTTCGGCAGCTTTGCGAGAGGATTTCTTACTAATGAGGCGATATTGATAGGTGTGGAGTCGCGCACATCGTCGCCGGTACGCATACCGCGTGATGCCGTCACTATGCAGCACGTTTCCGTCAGAGGATTGTATCCTTGCGGGGAAGGTGCAGGATATGCCGGCGGGATAGTGTCGGCTGCAATCGACGGCGAGAAATGTGCTGTTGCCGTTGCTGAATATTTAAATGCAATATAGATGGACAGATTTTGTAAATACTTATTTTGTCTCCTTGCTGTGCTTATCTTTTCCGGTTGCATAGAGGATGAGGTAGAACCAGATTCTGGATTGCAGCCGGGAGATGAATTGCCTGAATTCGTGATAACATCCGGAGATGGTCTTGCTGCCAGAAAATCTGATTTGATTGGGAAAGTGTCATTGTTGGTGTTTTTTAATACCGGGTGTCCTGATTGCCGTGAAGAATTGCCCATAATCCAGCAGATATATGATGAATATTCTGCTAATCAGGATTTTTATATTCTTTGTATTGCGACATCTGCGGATGATGAGGTGGAGAAATATTGGGAAGAGAATCGTTTGAGTGTCCCCTATATAATTCCTTCCGACAATTCTTTGGTGGAAGCATTAGGACTTAAGACAATTCCTCACGTATATGTGTCGGATAAGTCAGCGACGATACGTTATGTATACGGCGACAGCCCGATAGCCTCTTTTGAGAATCTTTCGGAAGCCATCGGGTCTTTACTCTGTTTGAAGCAATGATTAAGTGCATATTGTTGACTGTTTTGCAATCTTGCGGTATGCGGCCGGTGAAATACCTGTTTCAGCTTTGAAATATTTGCCGAGGAACGATGGGTTGGGGAAATTGAGCGCATAGGTGATTTCTTTGATTGTGGATTGAGAATGACATAGTTGGTATTTGATTTCTTTGATAACCTTTTCTTTGATGAATGCGGCAGGTGTATGTCCGCTTGCCTGTTTCACCACATAGGAAAGATATTTGGGAGTTATACACAGTTTTGACGCATAAAAATTTATATTCCTTTCTTTTGGGAGATATTTGGCTGTCAAATCAATGAAGCGATGAAACAAATATTCGTACCGTGATAAGTAGGTATAATTGGTTTCGACATTGGTTTTTACCGACAATGTCACTTTTTCGTCTGCCGCCAATTTGCCGAGTAGAAAGAACAAATCTTGGATATTCAAGCCTGTTCTTTCTTTTAGCTCCATCAAAGGAAATTCATATTTCTCTTTGATGATATTATATATTGTATCTTCCAAATCCATTTCCTGATGTTTTTAATGGGTGATTATTTATTTGTATGAGTGAATACGTTTGCATATAGTTATGCTCGCTTTCTATACGTAATGGCCGCCACAATGCAGAACAGTAGGGCAAAGCCTGATAAAGCGGCATATTGCACCCAAAGGTCTGCCATGGTAGCTCCTTTCAAATAGACCGCGCGCATGATTTCGATGAAATATCGTGGCGGGAGGAAGCGCGTTATGGCTTGTGCAAATGGCGGCATCGACTCCACTGGGGTGAGCAGTCCGCTCATCAATACGAAAATCATTATGAAAAAGAACATTATGAACATTGCCTGTTGCATCGTTTCGGAAAAATTGGAGATTATAAGTCCGAAACTCGATATTGACAGCGTAAAAACCATTGCATTGGCATAAACTACCCAAAGTTGTCCGGCAGGTGATAGTCCGTACACTAATTTTGCTATCACGAGCGCTATTGTCAATATGAACAGTCCCATTATCCAGAACGGTATCAGTTTGCCGAAAGTGAATGTGAGTTTGCTTACAGGTGTGGCGTTGATTTGCTCGATTGTCCCGGATTCCTTTTCTTTCACGATGTTGAGTGCTGGTAATGCGCCGCACACGATGATTATCAGCATTACTGTCAGCGCGGGAATCATAAAGTGGCGGTAGTTGCCGGTTGGGTTGTAGAGGTTGCGGACGGTAATCAGGTCGGGAGTCTTTTCTGTCAGCACGCCGTTGGCTGTCATTGTTTCCGACAATGTTTCTGCTACTATTTGCGTGAGGTAGGCTGTGCCTGATGCCCCTTTTGAGGCATCGACAGCATTGGCTACAATTGAAATGCCCGGTTTTTCGTTTCTGACAATTTCACGCTCGAAATCTTGCGGAATTTCGAGTATGATGTCTATCCCGCGTTTGTCCATGGCTTCCATCGCTTTCTTGTAGTCTTGCGGGGTTTCCTTAAGTATGAAATATGAAGAATGGCTGATTTTGTCGGTCATAAGGCGTGAGAATCCGCTGTGGTCGTTGTCGACAATACAGATGTTGATGTTTTTGAAATCGAGATTTGCGACAAGAGGTATTATCAGCATTATTATCACAGGAAATACCACAACCATTTTCGGCATGAACGGGTCCCTGAAAAATTGTTTGAATTCTTTTTCCAATAAGAAAGTGAGAGTTTTCATATTCGGTTATCTCATCGTTTTGTTAAGATTGCGTATCGCTAAAAACAGGAATGTGGCAGTCATCGCTACAAGTATGGCTGTCTGCCATATTATTGCAGCGAACGGCTGTCCCTCAATCATCAGTTTGCGCATTGCTTCGATATACCAACGTGCAGGGACGATGCACGACAGGTATTGCAATGCCACCGGGATGTTCTCGATAGGGAATATGAGTCCTGAAAGCATAATCACCGGGATTATCATCACCACGGCGCATATCAGTATCGCCATTATCTGGTTTTTGGAAATTGTAGAAACAAGTATGCCGAATGCGAGCGACATAACGATGTATAGCAGGGAGATGGCGCATATCAGCAGGACGCTTCCTTGCATAGGCACGCCAAGCAGGTACTTGGCAAGAATCAGAATAGTGGCAAGATTGACGCACGACAGCACGAAATAGGGTACTAATTTTGCTCCTATCACTACGATTGGGCGTACCGGAGATACAAGCAGCATGTCGATTGTGCCGGTCTCTTTTTCCCGCACGATTGATATTGACGTTATCATTGCGCAGATTATCAGGATAATAAAGCCGAGAATGCCGGGAACAAAGATGTATGAGCTTTGAAGCTGCGGATTGTAGAGCATCCGTGTCTCTATCTCTATGGGCATTTCCTGACCGCCAGTCTCGTCGTTGATTATCGACATGACGTATCCGGATGCAGTATTTACAGCCACTGGATTGGACGCGTCGGCGAATATTTGGATTACGGTTTTTTGAGGAGATGTCTCGGCTTCAACTTTGTCAATTCCGTTATCGATTGCAATTGCAATGTCAATATTGCCGTTTCTCATTTTTTTGTCGATTTCATCAGTGCTTTTTATGTAGCCTTTGAAATTCATATATGGGTTGGCTGCTATCCTGTCGGCAATGCGGCGTGCGGTGTTGCCGCGCTGTGGCGCATAGATTGCCACATCCACATTGTTGACTTCGGTTGATAGGGCGAAGCCGAACAGTATTATCTGTACCGCCGGCATCAGGATTACTATGAGCATCGTGCGGTAGTCGCGTAGTATCTGTAGTGTTTCTTTCTTTACGAATATGAGGAATCTTTTCATCTTTCAACTTCTTTTTGCCTTGGCAGCTATCTTTCGGAAAACTTCGTCGATTGTCGCGGCGGAATATTCTTTTTTGAGCTGGTTTGGCGAGCCGAGAGCCTTGATTTCGCCGTCGGCCATTATTGATATGCGGTTGCAATATTCCGCTTCGTCCATATAGTGGGTAGTTACAAACACGGTAATTCCTTCCGCTGCCGTCTCGTATATCATTTCCCAGAATTTGCGCCGGGATGCGGGATCGACGCCGCCTGTTGGCTCGTCGAGAAACACAATTTGAGGATTGTGGAATATCGATACGGAGAAGGCGAGCTTCTGCTTCTCGCCTAAGGGAAGGGAGCCGACAAGCTGTTTCTTTTTTCCGGAAATTCCTAATTTGTCGATGAGCATGGCTGATTTTTCTGCTATTTCTTTGCGCTTCATTCCGTAAATCCCACCGAATAGGCAGATGTTCTCTATCGGGGTGAGGTCGTCATATAATGAAAATTTCTGGCTCATATATCCTATCCTCCGTTTGATTTGCTCGTATTGCCGTATGATGTCGAAACCGGCCACGGTCCCGCTTCCGGCGGTGGGGCGGCTCAAGCCGCAGAGCATTCTTATGGCGGTGCTTTTCCCCGCTCCGTTTGCTCCGAGAAACCCGAAAATTTCCCCTTTGCCGACAGAGAAACTGATATTGTTTACCGCGGTGAACGTGCCGAACCGTTTTGTGAGTCCTTGTATGTCGATAATTTTTTCTTCCATCGCTTGTCATTTGCTTATTGCCATAAAGCAGTCTTCTATGGTGGGGCTGGTTTCTGTGATTATGATTCTTTCTTTTGTGGATGCAAGGATATGCTTTTCAAATCCTTCAGTATCGCTGTGTGTGAATGTGATGTGGAGCGTGTCGCCGTTGATATAGCACGATTCTGCGGCTTTCCATTGGCGTGCGGCGAGCAGTACGGCATATTTGTCGGAGCATTCTATGGAATAGATTTTGTTGCCGTAACCGTCGATTATTTCTTGCGGAGTGCCGGTCAGCAAGAATTTGCCGTGGTCGAAAAAACCGATGCGGTCGCATAGCGACGCTTCGTCCATATATGAGGTTGACAGCACTATGGTTATGCCTTTTGCCTTTATTCCGGCAAGTATGTCCCAGAATTCTTTGCGTGAGACAGGGTCGACTCCACGTGTTGGCTCGTCTAATAGCAGGATTTCCGGTTGATGTATCAATGCGCACGAGAGGGCGAGCTTTTGTTTCATCCCTCCCGATAATTTTCCGGCTCTGCGGCGGCGGAAAGGTTCCAACTGGCGGAATACGGGGGCGATTATGCCATAATTGCTGTTTATGTCGACGTTGAAAATCGATGCATAGAACTCAAGATTCTCTTCTACGGTAAGGTCTTGGTATAGAGAGAATATTTCCGGCATATATCCGATGTGTTTGCGTAATTGCTTATACCCGGTCTGCACGTCAATCCCGTCGATTGTTGCTGTGCCGCTGTCGGGAACGGAAAGGGTGGAGAGTGTGCGCAGCAAAGTGGATTTTCCTGCTCCATCGGGTCCGATTATCCCGAATATGCTGCCTTTTTCCACTGAGAAGCTCACGCCGTCGAGAGCGGTTGTCTTGCCGAACCGTTTGCTTAGGCTGTTTGTTATGACCGCATCCATTTTTTATTTCCGGTTTAAAGTTCCACTTCCCCGTAGGTGCCTATTTTTATCAGTCCGTCGTTGGCTACGGCTATTTTCACTGCATATACAAGGTCTGCGCGTGAATCTTTTGTTTGTATGTTTTTGGGGGTGAACTCGTTTTCGGCGGAAATCCAGATGACCGTACCTTCGTATTCTTTGCGCTTGTCGTCTCCGAAATCGGCATAAACTTTTACCTTTTGTCCGGTTCTTATTCCAGCGAGCTGTCCGGATGTGAAATAAGCCCGCAAGTACATATTGCTCATATCCGCTACTTTGAACAGCGGTTTTCCGGGTGCGGCATATTCTCCGGCATCCATATATTTGGCCACGACAATGCCGTCGGCAGGCGATTTAATGACGCTTTTTGCTATGCGGTCATCGATTTGCGCTATTTGTACGGCTATTGATGAGCTTTGTCCTTTAATGTTGCCTGTGGTGTTGCTTAGTGTTGACAATTGGGCTTCAAGCTGCTTTTTTAACACGCTTATTGCCGAATTTATATCATCGAGTTGCTTTTGTGTGGCAGCTCCGCCTTTCAAAAGATTTTCTATGCGCTGTTTTTCATATTCCTGCTTCCTGATTTGTTCTTTGGTGGCCGCTATCTGTTTGCCTATGTCCGGGAGGTTGTAGTTCACGGATTCCATATTTTTCTTCAGTTGCAGTTTGCTTAAGTAAAGTTGCATAGTGTCGATTACTCCTATCTCTTTCCCTGCGGAAAGGCTGTCGCCTTCTTGCAGGTCAAGCCATTCGATTTTTCCAGCAGCTTCTGCCGATACCGTTATTTCGTTGGCTGATTCGAATGTGCCTGTAGCGTCGAATTGTTGTCCGTCGCCGCATCCTGCAAGCAGGAGCGTGGTTGCGGTTGTTGTGATGATGTATTTCTTCATTGTCTATGGCTTTTAGTTGTTGGTGATTTCTTTAAGTTCGTGGATGGCTTTCAGTCTTTGTATCTCGTGATAAGCTTTGTTGAGTTTTGCCGAATTCTCTTCGGTGATTTTTTGCAGCAGGTCTGTCACGTCTATTATGCCGTTGGCGAGTTTTGTCTCTGCCGCTTTCCTGATTGATTCACGCAGCTCTATTATGCCGTCATCGTCTTTGACGAGGTTCTCGTATTCCGCAATCTCTTCCTTTTTACGATTGGCGGAAATATTGGAATTGAAAAGGAACACATCGCGCTCGTTGGATATGGATTTTTCCTGTAGCTCTAATTTCCGCAGGTCGTTTTTTCTTGTATATAAACCTCCGATATTCCATCTCATAGTTACGCCTATCATATAATTCCAGCTCCATTGAGGATTCATCATATTTTCTATGTAGTCAAGCCCGGGATTACCGTAGAATCCGTTGGCAAAGAAATTGAACATTGGCATTATTGCCGTGTCGAGTGATTTCCGTTGTTTTCCGAGCAGTTCTATTTGTCTGTCGAACAGTTGCAGTTCCGGGCGTTTGTTTTGGCTTTCTTGACTGATTTCTCCGGAAGGCAATTCGAGGCTTATCTCTTCATTGCCTATGCCTAATAATAGGCATAGGGCGCTTGCGTATTGTTTCCGTCTGGCTTCTAATTGGCTGGTTTGCTGGCGTACTGTAAGAAAGCTGGCCTCCACCGCGTCGGCATCGCATTGCATTGCGGTGCCGTTTTTCAGATGCGTGTTTATCTGTTGGAGGTTGTTACCTATCAGTGTAGCCTGTTCATTGTTTTGACGTATGCTCGCTTCGATTAGTAATATGCCGAAATACAGGTCATTGACTGTTGCCCGCAATTTGTAAAGCTGTACGTCGATATTGGCTTCCGATTCTTTCTGGCGGGCTTCCGCTATCGCTTTCTCGTTGCGGGTTTTTCCTCCGTCCCATATTGTTTGGTTGATGTCGAGAGCAATCTTGTACTGGTCTTTGTTCATTCCGTGTATGTCGAGCACTTGCGAGAATGCCTTTTTGAATTGCTCCGGAAAGTCGGGTGCGTCCGACTGGTAAGTGGCTTGCGCGCTGAGTTGCGCTGTAGGCAGCCAGTTCTTTTTGATGTTCGACATGGTATAATCGGTCGATTGCTCAATCAGCCCGTATTGTTCAATCATCGGATAATTGTCGTGTGCCATTTGTTGGCATAAATCTATGTCGAGTTGCCGTGCCGTGGCAGTAGCCGTCGCGAGCAATGTGGCGATTATTGTTGCTGTCAGTTTCATAGCCGGTAGTTTAGTCTGCTTAATATTATGCTGATGTTTTCTTGTTTACGCTGTTCGATGAATTTTTTATGGTCGCTGTACAGTATCCCTTCAATTAGCGGATGAATGATGAATATTGTGAGGTTGAGCGATACTACGTCGAGCAGAAGGTCTTTTGCCTTGATTGGACATATCTGTTTATGTGCAGCGAGGTGGTCGAGTTCAGCTTGCATTTCTCCGCAGAGCACCGTTATGGCTGTCTTTATCTTGTTGCGGAAAAATTTCCTGCGTGCGGGATTGCTTATTATTTCGTTTACTACAAGACGTGGCAATCCCGGATTTTCTGCGATGAAGTCGAAATGCGAGGCTATGCCTCTCTTCAACCTTTCAATCAGTGGTATGCTTTTGTCGAAAAAAGCAGGATAGAGATTTGCTGTCAATATTTTAATTTTTTCTTCAAACAGACGGTTGAACAGGTTCTCCTTGGTCCGGAAATAATAATGAATCATAGCGTGGTTCACGCCTGCACGTTGGGCTATTGCCGTGGTCTTTGCTCCGGCAAAGCCTTTTTCTATGAATTCCTGTTCAGCGGCATGAAGTATTTCCTGTTCCGTATTTTCTTGCCGTTCCATTAACTTGAATGTTTAATAATTTGGTTTAACAAATTTGTTAATACAAAACTATGATAAATTATTTGATAATGCAAAATATATTTCCTGAAAAGTGTAATGTTGGAACATTTGACCACTTTTCAGGAATAAAAGAGTTATTCTCTATGTTTTTTGATAAAGAATCTCAGAGATTATTGCATTCTTCCATCCATAGTGCGGAGGCTGCATCGCTAGGCATACGCCAGTCGCCACGTGGCGACAACGACAATCCTACTTTTGGACCGTCGGGAAGACACGAACGTTTGAACTGCTGGTTGAAAAATCTGCGGCAGAACGTAGTAAGCCAATGTTTTATGGTGGCCTTATCGTAGGTCTCTCCGAATGCGCAAATGGCAAGCATATTGATTTTGGCGGGAGAGAAGCCGTTTCTTAGAAAGTGGTACAGGAAAAAGTCGTGCAACTCGTATGGCCCTACAAGGTCTTCCGTCTTTTGCTTGATATTACCGTTCTCGTCTGCAGGTATCAATTCCGGACTTATTGGAGTATCTATGATGTCAAGCAGTGTCGTTTTCACACTGTCGTCGCTGCTGTTCAGGGCAATCCATCTCACTAAGTGCTTTATTAGAGTTTTGGGGATGCTTGCGTTGATTCCATACATCGACATATGGTCGCCGTTATATGTGGCCCATCCCAATGCCAGTTCCGACAAATCGCCCGTGCCGATGACAAGCCCGCCGGTTTGGTTGGCAATATCCATCAAAATTTGTGTACGTTCGCGCGCTTGTGAATTTTCGTAAACCACGTCGTGGCAGTCAGGATTGTGGCTGATGTCTTTGAAATGTTGTAGGCATGCGTCTTTGATGCTTATTTCACGCATAGTGATGCCTAACGCCTCCATGAGTTTTGTTGCGTTGTTGTGGGTCCTGTCCGTAGTACCGAACCCCGGCATTGTCACGCCGACTATACCTTTCCTGTCGAGCTTGAGTTTGTCGAATGTCATTGCCGATGCAAGCAGGGCAAGGGTGGAGTCTAATCCTCCGGAGATACCGATGACGGCTGATTTTGCGTTGGTGTGTTTCAGCCGTTTGGCTAATCCTGCTGTCTGTATTGAAATGATTTCTTCACAACGTCTTTCAAGTTCTTTCCCTTGTGGCACGAAAGGCAATTGGTTGAATTTCCGGTATCGGCTTAGGTCATTGGAGTCGAAAGCGCAGTTTTTAGAAATTGTTTCGATGCGGCGTATGCTGTCGCTTGCAAATGATGCTTTGCTTTCGGAGAATGTGGTGTTCACTCTTCTGTCGTTCCTGATGCTTTCTACGTCGATATAGTTTACCGTCAATTGGCTGTCAAAGCTGAACCGTTTGCTTTTTCCTATGGTTTTCCCTGATTCCGCTATTATTGCGTTGCCGGCAAAAACAAGGTCGGTGGTCGATTCTCCGAACCCGCACGAAGAAAAGACATATCCGCAGATACATCTTGCCGATTGGTTTTCGATTAGTCCGCATAGGTAGTCGTGCTTTCCGACGCATTCATTGTCGGCCGACAGGTTGAAGATGATTTCCGCCCCGTTGAGCGCGTGAAGCGAGCTTGGCGGTATCGGTGCCCATAGGTCTTCGCAAATTTCTATGGCGAACGATGTTTGAGGAGTACGGAATATCAGGTCTGTCCCCAATGGACATATTTGTCCTGCAAGTTTGACGCTTGTCTCTTTTATTTGTAACGATGACGCAAACCACCGTTTTTCATAAAATTCCTTGTAGTTGGGCAGATATGTTTTCGGGACTATGCCTAATATTTTCCCATGTTGAATCACGACTGCCGCATTGAGCAGCGACCCGTTGCACATTATGGGCATTCCTATGATTGAGATTATCTCTTTTTTAGCTGTCGCGTCCAGTAATACGCCCAGTTGCTTTTCGGCGTTCTCTATCAATATCGAATGGGAAAACAAATCGCCGCATGTATATCCTGTCATGCATAGCTCCGGAAAGCATATAATGCTTGCATTCTGTGACTCAGCTTCAGTTATCAATTCGATTATTTGCGCTGTATTGTACGAGCAGTCGGCTACTCTTACAGAGGGTATTGCAGACGCTACTTTGACAAATCCGTAGTCCATATTTTCAGTCGTTGATGCTTTCTTTTCCATCTATGATGCTTTTCTCGATAAAAAACCGTGGACGGTCTTTTACTTCTATATATATTTTGCCGATATATTCTCCTATAATTCCTAACGAAATCAAAATTAAAGAGCTTATGAACCACAGCGACAGCATAAGCGATGTCCATCCCGGCCATGCCTTCCCTCCGAAATATGAAATCAGTACATATAAGGCGATTGTCAGAGTCACTATGAGCATCAGTATTCCTATTGAAAAAATCATTCTTATCGGACGGATTGAGAAGGAGGTGATTCCGTCGACTGCGAAGCTTATCATTTTTTTCAACGGATATTTCGATTCTCCAGCCATCCGGGCGTGACGGTCATAATATACGACATCGGTTTTATATCCGATTGTGGGGACAATGCCACGGATAAACAGGTTGCGTTCGCGGAACGACAGCAGCTTGTCCACGGCGCGTTTGCTCATAAGCCTGTAATCTGCGTGGTTGTATATGGTCTTCGCTCCTAATGAATTCATTATCCGATAGAAAAGAAGAGCGGAGTTCTTTTTGAAATAAGTGTCGGTAGCTCTTGATTGCCTTACACCATACACTATGTCGGCTCCGTCGATATGCTTTCTTACCATTGTTTCTATCACGGAGGTGTCGTCTTGCAGATCGGCGTCGATTGAGATTATTGCATCGCATGATGTGACGGCTACGCTCAGCCCGGCTATCAAGGCGTTTTGATGCCCGCAATTACCGGCAAGTTTAATTCCGTTGACTTTCGGGTTGTCGTGTGTGGCTGCCTTTATTATTTCCCACGTGGAGTCTTTGCTGCCGTCGTCTACATAAAACACTTTGCTGCCACTCGAAATCAGCTTTTTTTCTATCATTGTGTTTATTACATCTGTAAGCTGTCCGATTGTGGTCTGCAATACTTCTTGCTCGTTGTAGCACGGTACTACTATTCCTAAGGTGGGTTGCATATCGGTATTATTTATATATTACAAAGGTAGCATTAATTTATTTAAATATGAAAGCCGGAGGACTTTTTAATGTGCTTCCGGCTTTCATGTTTGATTGGCTTGAGCTATTTTTATTTGAGCTTTTTGCCTTCAGAAAAGGCATTGCCTGCTTTGCCGCCTATTTTCAGATATTCGTTGTTGAAAGGGTCGAACGTAATCGGTTCGACTTTCCCGGCATCGACTTTGCCGTCTTTGTCGAGCACGCGTTCGTCTACGCTGACGTTAACTATTTCGCCTCTCAATATGCAAGTGTCAGGGTTATAGTCTATCAGCTTGCATTCCAATGCAACCGACAGTTCTTCAATAAGCGGGGCATCGACATTCGCTGATTTGATTGCGTGGAATCCGGCTTTCGTGAATTTGTCTTTCACTGCGTTTCCTGAAACGATTCCTACATAGTCGCATGCCGCGACATATCCTGCTTCAGCCATGCTGACGGTGAACGCTCCGCGCTTTTGTATGTTCTTTACCGTCTTATGTCCTGCGCTGAGGCAGAGGCTTATTTCTGCCATTTCGCTGATTCCTCCCCATGCCGCGTTCATGGCGTTGGGCGTGCCGTCTTCATCGTATGTTGCGATGATGAATACCGGTTGTGGATAGCAGAATGGTTTTGCTCCGAAATCTTTTCTCATCTTTTTGAGATTTATTTGTTGTTACATGGACAAATAGTTTTCCAGACGGCGGCCGACAGGGTTGCGCCTACGAGCGGCGCCACGATGAACAGCCACAACTGTGACAGTGCCGCCCCGCCTTCGAACAGTGCCGGGCCGATGCTGCGGGCAGGGTTGACCGATGTGCCTGTGATTGGAATGCAGACTATGTGTATAAGGGCAAGTGTGAGTCCGATTGCCAGTCCTCCGAGATTGCCGGCACCTTTCTTGCTGTCGGTAGCACCGAGTACGACAAGAACGAAAATGAATGTGAATACGGCTTCAGCAATGAATGCCTGAAGCATCATTCCGTCTTTGAACGTATTTGAGCCGGTTTCTGTCGGTCCTCCGTTTGTCCCGCTGCTGACGAGGGCAAACAAAATGGCAGAGCCTATGATTGCCCCTATTATTTGGAAAACGATGTACATTGCAGCGTCTTTCCCGCTTATTCTGCCGCTCAATAGCATTCCGAAAGTGATTGCCGGATTGATATGGCATCCTGAGATGTTGCCGATGGTGTAGGCCATCGCGACTACTGACAAGCCGAAAGCTAAAGCTACTCCTAATGTTCCTACTCCTGCGCCGACTGTGTCGGCTGCGTTGCCTGCGAATACGGCCGAGCCGCATCCCATAAGCACAAGCACCATTGTGCCGATCATTTCTGAAATGTACTTTTTCATAGTCATGAATCTTTATGTTGGTTAGATACTTATATCCAAAGATAATGATTTTAATTGTAATAAATATGTGATTTGATGTTTTTTGTCAGATGTTTTTATTTTGTTACATTATTGTTTCCGTTTTGTTATAAGGAGGGACTCTGTGTATATTAATTTTGCATCGGAATGCGACTGAGATGGAATTTATGTGAGTTTTATACTTGAATACTATGTCTTTTTAGACCTTGTTCTGTGCCAGAAAAACAAGCAAGAGGATATGTCCCGTTTTAGAGCATATCCTCTTGCTGTTCTATTTGTATCGCAATTCTATTGCATCAGATTTTTTCAAGATTCAGTATGTCGGTGAGTTTTTTGCGGTTGATTATTTTAATCTCGTTTGATGAGAAGTCGAGAATTTCAAGGTCTTTCAATTCTCCGAGCATGTTCATGAACGACGACCGCTGCACGCCAAGCATAGTGTACAT